>NZ_JBJDPI010000004.1:0-399727 GCF_044901245.1 Psychrobacter sp. NPDC064578 | reverse complement strand
CAGGCTAAGTTTCTACGCCAAGGATGGATGGAGAATAATCTACCTAAACTGTTTCATGATATGGGCTGTATCGATTTTATAAAGACTTAACTATAACTCCCACTTTTGTGGTAACTGCGGAAGTCCTGTCCCTAATCTATTCGCCAAAAAATACTATTGGATACCTGTAGGCTTACTCGAATTAAATAATGATAAGGATTTCGTGGAAGTAGCCGGTGATTTTTGCTTGAGCGCAAAGTCCAGCTGGCAAAAAACTAACGAAGATTCTGAAAAATTTGAGAAGTCACCCAACCTTGAAACTATACTGAAACTTCTAGAAACTAGTTAGGTATTATAAATACAGCCAGTATTAAAAATATCAATTCGATGCCTGTATAGCGCACCAATCACGAATTAATAATAGCCAAAGCTTTTTCATTTTCAGGTTCTAATGCTAGAAGCTTAGCTGCATAATACTTCTTTTGCTCTTCAGTCAATATAAAATCAGGTGCTTGCCCAAAACATAATATGCCATCTAGTAAGGAAGCATCCTTCGGATCTAACTCATGAGCTTGAATGTAATAATATAAGGCGGATAAATTAGCACCGTCTAAATGAGGTAAGAAAGCCGTACATAATATTCCTAATTGTACATACCAAAAAGAAGTGTGTTTTTTCTTTGCAATCTCATCTAAAAGGGTTATCAGATAAACCCCATAATCATCGGCATTGTATATCATGAATGTTGTTAAACCATCCTGATCCTGATCCTCATCCAATGCCGTAATGTAATCTATAATTTTATTGTGTGGTAGAAGACGTGATAATTTATACCTTTCCATTTTAATCTCCAGTAACTTAGACGGTTTCTGTAACTCTATTAAGAGCAATAGCGCTTCTACTAAATAAAAATCCAAAAGCTCACTGTATGTACACAACGGAGTACATTGATAATACTTCAGTGAGAAAAATCGTTGATGCCATTAGCCTACAGCTTAGGGTTCGAGCCCTCACTAGGGAACCGAACCAGTAAAAGTCCCTGGTTGGTTCGCCATAGTTAGACTCAGCATCATCCATTTTTAGCTTCTCGAATTCTTGCCATCTGATAGGCATTGATATACTCGCCGTTGCGATAAGCATAATCCACCATCTCACCTTCTATTACAAAGCCCAAGCTTTTATATAAACCAATGCCTCCAGTATTATCAGTGTAAGTAGTAATCTCGATACGCCTTATATCCAGCCAATTATCGGCTAAATCCAGCGCAGCGGTTATAAGCGCTCGCCCCACCCCCTTTCCTTGTGACGCGGCTTTTACGCTGACCCCAAAGCTTGCTACATGACGTCGACGTTTTGATATCATGGTCTCAAGCCCTAGATTCCCCACCACCTCGCCCTCAATTTCAGCCACTAATACATACATATTGTCAGGTATCTCCGCTAGTCGCGTGCGCCATAGGGTCTTTGACGGCATAGGCAATTGCAAAGTATTAGCATATAAGGCCTCATCGGTATAAATGGCTTGCAATGCCTCTGCATCTTCTGGCTCAGCATGACGTATTCCGATTTTCATTATATTTATCCTTAAATACGAATCGTTATTTGATTTATATGTCGACTTTGGCAGCGACCTACCATTTTTTTAGCGCCACGAACTCACCCTTACCAATGGGAGCTAAGTAGGTGTGAAACTGTGAATTACCATTGAAATAATTAAAAACGTCTGTCATTTCCTCCTTATGAGAGACTGCATTATCAAATACAATGACGCCTTTTGTCCTAGTTAACCGTATTACATCCTCCAAGATATCTAAATACAATTTTCTATCCATATCAACAAAAACTAAGTCAAAGCTTTTACTCATTTCTGATAAGATCATGGGTGCGTCACCCTCAATAATCTTAATCCTATCCACTAAGCCTGTACTTAAAAAATTCTCCCTTGCAGCGCTAACCTTCTTAGAATCGTTTTCTATTGTGGTGATTTGAACGTCTTCGTCAGTACATAATGCTAACCAAGCAGCAGAATACCCATTTGAAGTACCTACTTCTAATATTCTTTCTGCTGACGTGATTTGAGCTAGCAGACCTAGGAACTTACCTGTCTCTGGCGTTATATTAAGGTACTTATCAATTTTGTTGATAGATTTTGAGTCGTTAATCTGACCTTTCATATATAGTTCACTTAAAAAACTTTCAATATCTATGTCATTCATTTAAGTAAAACTCCTCACTTATTAAGTCAATTCAAAATCCGTTTTAGCCTCAATCTTACCCCAAGTCCTTTTACTAATTCTACTATTAAATCTTTATCCCCCTGTCTGGTCAAAAAGCCTAATAAACTATTAATTGTATACCCTTACTTTAGCGTTCTGCTAATATAATGAGCGGTTAATTTAAATAAGGATTGGTGATGATATCTTTAGAACTATTTATAGCTGATGACTATGATTTTTTAAATAGTTGGATTAGTAATGAACATGAATTGATTCAATTTAGCGGTGGCATTTTTCAACATCCTATTGATAAAGAGCAAATAAAAGAATATTTAAACGACAGCCGAAGGTATTCATTTAAAGTTACTTTCACAGAAAGTCATGATAATGGATTACTGAACCCCCAAATTATAGGGATGGCAGAGATTTACTGTGAAGATAATAAGACTTCTAAGCTATGTAGAGTGCTGATTGGTCATCCTGATATGCGAGGTCAAGGTTTAGGTAAAAAAATCATACAGCTATTATTGGACAAAGCTTTCAATGATATGGCGTGTGAATACGTGCATTTAAATGTATATGATTGGAATGTGGGGGCTATCAAATGCTATGAGCAAGTTGGCTTTGTCAAAAACCCGCTGATAAATCAACATATAATGGTTGATGGTAAGCAATGGACGACTATTAATATGTCTATTGATAAAGTTAGGTGGCAGTCTATTATCTCTGAATAAGTGTTATTAGTTTTAATCGAACCACCTTGGAATTATCGGAGACTCAACATCCTGAGAGACAGCTGATATTATTAGCCTACAGCCAAAATTTCAGGTCTTCACTAGGATGCCACCCTTATTTTTATAAATAACTTTTAAAAAGACGTAGCGTAGATATGCAAAGTAAAGCACCTGATATACAGAAATCTACATCGCCGAAAGTTATCAATCCTACAATTTTTGGTATCTTACTAGCAGCAAGCTCAGCATTATTTTTTGGCATTGGTGCTCCAGTCACGAAAGCCCTAGCTTCTGCTGATATGACTGCATTACAGATTACGCAAGCTAGAATGACAGTAGCTGCATTATTATTACTATTACTAGTCCTATTTAAATACCCTAAACAATTACTAGTAGCTCGTTCAGAATGGCTTATGCTAATAAGCTTCGGTCTACTTGCCTTTTGTATTAACCAATTTCTTTATACAGTCGCAGTTTCAAGAGTACCCGTAGGTATTGCCCTATTATTAGAATACCTTGCTCCAGTACTAATCATTTTATGGATAAGATTTGTTCGAAACATATCTTTTCCACCAGCTATATGGATAGGCGTGGCGTCTGTTTTGATAGGCTTATTCATGGTAGGTGAAGCTTGGTCTGGGTTTCATTTAGACGTTATTGGTGTCGTAGCAGGATTAGGCACAGCAATTGCTTTAGCTGCAAGGTTCTTATTATCGGAACATGGTCTAAAAACTCATAAACCTCTTGTGCTAATAGCTTTAGGTACATCCATAGGCTCCATTGCTCTCAACATTTTGAGTCCTATAACCAGCTTTCCTTGGCGATCTGTTGTACATGATGTTGCTATGATTGGTAACCTATATGTACCATTATGGGTATTACTAATCTGGCTGTCTGTAGTATCTACTGTTTTTGCCTATCTAGCAGGCATAACTGCGCAGCAGTACCTAGCGCCAGCAGTTGTAAGTCAAATTGCGACCTTAGAGGTTATTTTTGCTACTCTTTTCGCAGCTTTACTTTTAAGCGAGAACTTATCTGCCATTCAAGTGATAGGTGCCATAATAATGCTTACAGGCATACTATTAGCACAGTTCATGGTCGCTAAATATAAAGCTAGAAAGCTAGAAAGCTAGAAGAATAAAATACATATATTCATCTATTCGAGAATATCATCTTAGAAGAGCCTCTCAAGGAGGGGCTTTTTCTCTGTTAAATTAGCCGGCTAAAACCGGTCTAATTTCATTTACCATAATGTACCTACATACGATTCAATGAATAAGCTTTTTTATACTCTCTCAGAGTGTTGAGTCTCAAACTATCTTGAGACAGTTTAGTGATAAAGTCCCCCGGCTCTGACACTGAAACCAAATAGACCAAGTAAAGTTTATAGCTACCTATTATTAATAAAAACCATAGAAAGAGATTGATATGCCAAGTTTTATAGTTGTAGATAATGGAATTGTTAACCTAACTGAAATTAAAAAGATAACTGCGGATAAAAAGCGACTTATAATCACATTTCATTTAGGGTTTTGGAATGGTAACGCATTCAAGCGATGTACTGACAGCCAGCATTTTGAAGCGGTTTTTAAGGATATAGTAGCCAAGTTAGAAGCTGAACAGATTTGAGTAGCAAGCTTTTCATTATATTAGTAAGTCATAACAGTTTTGTTATGGCTTACTAATATAATTCAGTTAACCAAATATGCTATAGATTATGACAGCAATAAGCAAAAGGGACGAAATATCATCACCCAGTATTATTAATTTATGCCAAGTTTTACCCTTGTTGTTATTATGAGTAATAGAACTACTGTTGTAATGACTTATGAAATCATCATCACTTATAGAGTACCTTTTTTTCGATAAAGATAGTTTTTGATCTAGATCTATAGGTATGACAACTTGCTTCAATACTGCTAAAAATATTCCTAGCCATATTAAGATGTTTGGTATGTCTTTATTTATAGAAGAGTTTATGAAAAAACCAAAACTTAGGATTAAAGCCACAATAAAAAACTTGCGGTAACTCCCCTTTGGGTAATCTAGGACAAACTTCCGCATCAAAAATCCTAATAAATGAACGTATGTTTATTTAAAAGATTGAATATTAATGTTGGTGATACCCATTGTCAATAAAGATATTCATAGCATACTGAAGATACGGTACCCCTATTGAGGACTTGAACTATAGGCTAAGAGTGTCAATGGTTTTAGTTATTGAGATAACAGCGGTGTACTTCACAATGTACTTACTGAGCAGATTAAGCACTTTTTAATCAATGCCTAACATCCATTACAAGTCTTGTTTGGGCAAGCTCATCAAGATATTGATCTATGATTTGAGTATTTTCTCTATCCAAGTGTGCATCCCATTCATCAAGCATGACAATCGTACTCTGGTCGTCCTCTCTAATTTCTTGAATTTGCTTGATGAGTTATTGTCCTGTTGAACCTCTATGGGCTTTGTCTGTTTTGTAATTGAAATATAAATTATGCTTAGCGGGTAAATAGTAAGCCTGTTCTTGGTAGTGGTCTTTGATCTTGAGCAACACACAAGATTTACCAACACCATTATTACCAACCAACGTTACTCTACCTTGCTTGGCAGTTGTGCTGAATCAAAAATTTTCCCTGTTTGCTTCACCCGTATTTGGTTTGCCTAAATGTAGGTATCTAAATCCACAGTGGTAGGTTGTAAAACCTCCAAAATGCCATCTAGCATCGTTTTGATAACGCCAATACTCGTATGGTAGCCAATCAAGGCATAGCACATTTGTAATAGCTGAATTTGTCTTGGCAGCGTGGCAATTAGTACTGCCATTGTCGAAGCATCCTGCCAATTTTTATTAAAAATAAAAGCAGTGACCACAAAGACAGGCAGCATACGTATGATCATGCCTAAGCTTGAATTTATGTGCTGAATCGATGTAGATTTAACGCTATTATTCTTTGCTGTCTCGAAGCTTTTTTGAACCATATTGTTATAGAGCGTGTAATTATGCTTATTGAAAATAACGACATTATCCCAACTGTCAAAAAGTTTAGTGGTTAAATTCAGCCGTGATTGCTGGTCTGTTTTGGCAGCCGATTTTAGGGCGTGTCGTCTAAAATGCACAAACAGGGAGGCGAAAATAATACCTACTGCATAACCAAGCAGTAAGGTGCCATCTAAAAACCAAGCAATGACCAATACATTGAATAAGACATTGAGTACCAACGCTAAAATATCAAAAATACTATCAATGACTGTCTCAAGGGTGTAATTACTTTCTTGGGCGAGGGTTGTTGTTGCCGTACTCTGTAACTCGTCGCTGGATAACAGACAGGTCTTGCCTAAGAAGACGGTATGAAAATTATCGTTGTATAGCTTATGAGCGTCGTACTTGGCTCGCTCTGTATTGGTGACACAAAAATACGCAGGCACATAAACCGCTACTAAAGAGAGGGCAAATAGCACCATATACAAAATTGAAATAGTGTCCTCGGTCAGACTTTGTGCAAGGCGAGCAATAAAAAACGTTGATGAAGCAACAACAATTTGCTGAATCAGCAAAAATATTAGTGCCATACGCAGATGCTTGTTTGAGATAATTTTATAGATCAAAGCTTCTAACATCCCTTAAAACCGAAGCATATGAGTCTAGCAAATAATGGCTTCTTACTGACGTATAATCTGCTGATTAACTTTTCAGGCTCTTTTAGACCATACCTATGGCGAACCAGTCAGGCATCGAAATGTAGGCTTACTGAAACATGAAAAAGCCTATACAATGATTATCTAAATAATATTAAAAAAGTGGATCAAATATGAGTATTTTTTCAAAACTACTAGAAATAGAAAGTAAGTATGAAATTAAACTACACGAAGGTGAGAGCTTTAAACAAGCTGTGTACAACGGGAAGATGACAGATTCGGAAGATTGTATTATTGATAAAATTGAATTAATTTTAAAACATTATCCTGATAGCCAAGATATTTCCTTATCTACGTACCAATCAGATGAGAACTCAGATGATGCATTTTGCTACGCTGTAGTATTACCTTAATATTAGCTATGGAGTGTTATATGTTTTTTATACGGAAGGCAGACCAGAACGATGTATCTGATATTGCTCATATACACTTTGAAAGTTGGAATGCTACGTATTCGAACCTTTTACCCGAAACGTATAGAGACAAAGAAAACAATTTATCTCAGAAAATGAACATGTGGGAGAAGGTATTACCTAGCTTTGGTGTAAATACATGGATAGCATATGATGCTGAGAATACTGCTGTAGGATTTATTTCTTACTTTAAGAAAGATCACGAGTGTGAAATAACTACTCTGTATCTTCTGCCGCAATACCAAAATTTAGGGATAGGTGCAAAGTTAATGAATTCAGCCCTAATCGATGCTTCTCAATGTAATAGCTGTTCTAGTCTATCTTTATGGGTTTTAAAGACAAATCTATCTGCAATTAGTTTCTATGAAAAATTTTATTTTGAGTCTGATGGTCAATGTAATGAAGAGCTATACGAGGACACCAAAATAACAGATATTAGAATGGTAAAATCACTCTAACATCTGTTATTTTGAGTATACCTATACAAATAGAGTATCGGATTTTTTCTTGGTATTTTGATACTTAATTTACTGAATAGCCAGCTCCTAATCTCATTTCACGGCTTGCGCAATTTGGAGGCAAACAACACTGGCGCCAACTGTAGAATAAGTATTCTTATCAAATGATGTGAAAGAATAAACATAACATTTAGTCCTGAAGCCACTGAGATAACCGTGACTGTCTCAACTCCACCAGGAGCGTATGAAAGAAAAAGTTGTGAGAACTCTATACCTAGAGTTTTTGATACTATAATAGAGAAGATCACAGTACAGATCATACCTACACAAAAAACAACGACACTGTCTTTGACGCTACTTTTAAACTCTTGAAATGAGATACCAGCGAATAAAGACCCTATCAGGATACTTAATACAATAGTGGCACTATCAATCATTAAGGAAGGAACTGTAAAACCAGCCAATAATCCAAACTTGACTAGAACTATGGTCATTAACATTGAAACCAATAAGTATGGAGCAGGTATTCGGTAACTTACTAATAATCTACCTAAGAATGCAAATGAGATTAATAACGTCATCAATACTATTGACGTTTCTATAGTAAAAGTATCGCTCACTGTACCTACAGCAACATACTGCACTGGTCCAAATAGAGTCAAAATTATAGTCAATAAGAACAACCTCACTATATGAGTAATCATCACCTTTGGACTCACTTTAGTGATATTAAACATATCAATAACTACCGCTAGAGAGCCAGGATATACTGCAAGGACTGAATCCAATTTGGACCATTTTGCTTTTTTATGAAGCCAAATAAAAGATAGGAAGGATTGAAGGATAAGACAGAATATCATGACAATAATGCTTCCAGCAGTTATGTACAGTACCTCCATAGACCAGTCTTCAAAGTATAATCCTGTTGAGATACCGAGAACTATTTGAATATATGGCAAATAAAATGCATGTGTGACTGCCCTTTTAGTATAAGTCACAAAAAAAAGTGAAACTAATATTCCCGATAATAGAAAACCATACGTTACTCCGATGAGATTAAGAAAAATCCCGAGTAGAGTAGTTGCCACTATACAGATAAACAAATACATTCAATAAGCCCTGAAAAACTCAGCATTTAACTCTAATGACTCCTGACCTGTTTGCGCGGCAACGATAATACCTTCACCAAATACAAACAAAGTGTCAGATTTCTGCTTAGCATTTTCCGCATTTATCTGTTCAAACTTATCAAGTAGCCCTTGCCTAACCTCAGTTTTATGCTGATTGGCAATTAAATGCGGTGAAGATTGCTTATCTGAATACTCTGCGCAAGCATTGATAAACATACAACCATAAAAGTCCTCTGATGAAGTCCAGTTCTTGAGGAATGTTAAGTAGCAAGTGGCAACATCTGCTACTTTTTCAATCTCAAAATTATCAAAATCATCTTTTAATTGAGTCATAAACATTTGATGACGATACTTAAGCGCCTCCTCAATCAATCCTTCTTTACTACCAAAATGGGCATACAAAGTCCGCTTGGTAGTCCCTGCTCGCTTTGCTAACAGCTCTATTCCACTGTCGTGAAAGCCTTGCTTATAAAAGAGCTCATAGCTTTTTCGTAGAATAGTATCTCGCAATTCCATTGGTTCTACTCCTGTTATCTTTGTTCAGTAATAATAATGATAGCATTTATGTATACCGTTCGGTATACTTGGTGCGTATACCAATCAGTATACTTGAAACAATGCTTTTTTGTTTTTTTATTTATAATAGGAATAAGTATGCATTCATTCTTTAATTGGCATAAGTTAAGTGGTCAAGTAAACCAATGCCCAAAGAGATTGCCATTATCGATGATAATAGTGGCTTGGCTAGGTGGCACCATTGCTACGGCAACACTTGCTATATTAGGAAGCTCAATAGAACTTATTATGATTTTAGGATCGTTTGGCGCAAGTTGTTTACTAATATTTGCCTATCCTACCAGCCCTTTTGCCCAGCCGAGAAATGTTATAGGTGGGCATGTTATTGCGACTTTTACGGGGCTAGTATTTATGGCATTATTTGGTATTCACTGGTGGAGTATGGCAACTGCTGTTGGTACTGCCATTGCGCTAATGCTGATATTTAGAATGCCTCATCCACCTGCTGGGTCTAACCCTTTAATAGTCATGCTGGGTGCAGTAAATTGGGGTTTTTTGATAACACCCACCTTAATTGGTTCAATCGTTTTAGTCATGGTAGCGCTGATTTATAATAATCTAGGTAAGGATAAGCAGTATCCGACTTATTGGTGGTGAATATCTGAACCGCCCCCAGATTGCCTGGGACTTAACATTCTGAGAGTTAGGCTATAGTTCAATGCCTGTATAGCGAACCGAACAAGTGAAGGTATACTCCAAGGGAACCAGCTATTTCACCCCTCCAACCCATTAATAGACCACTTAAATTAGACTAATGCAGTAAAACCACTTCAAGCGTACTATCATTAGCCTATTCTTAAACAGTAAAATAATTAAATGATAATCAGTCTATCATTAGAGTTTTTTTATTTATTAAATGATAGTATTATCACTAAATATCAAAATACAAGTCTAAATGATAGGTTGATACTATGACGGTCAGAATTTATGTAAGAGCCAGCACCAAAGACCAAGATGCTAAAAGAGCATTAGCTGACTTGATTAGCTTTAGCAAAAGTTATGATGATAGCTATGTTGAATATATCGAGAATTACAGTGGCACTAAGTTAGATAGACCGGTATTAAACAAGTTACTTGATGATGCCAAGCAAGATGATATTCTATTGGTAGAGAGCGTAGATAGACTTAGCCGACTATCACAAGATGACTTCGCTGTCTTAAAACAAAGAATTAAAGATAAAGGTCTCAGACTGGTAGTAGCAGATCTACCTACTACGCATGAAATTAATGGCGGCATGACTGGTGACATCTTAGCTGTAGTAAATAACATGCTGATCGATTTACTAGCGACAATGGCTAAATTAGATAATGACAAGCGCAGAGAACGTATTAAACAGGGATTGGCCAATAGTGGCTATAAGCCATCAGGTAAGAAAGCGAATAAAGAAAAGCATAAACGTATTAGAGAGTTAGCAGGTCAGAATAGTATGACAAAAGACGAAATAGCTAAGGCATGCAGTGTTGGAGTTGCTACTGTCTATCGAGTGTTAAAAGAGAGGTAATAGCTTGGATGTTTCAGTTTAATACTCTATCTTTTTACCGCACTTAGTTGTAAACAGCTTACATACTTATACATATAATAATATTATCTGTGAATATCGATGAAAAACAATATATTTAAATCTTAAGTCAAAAATGACTATATTCGCTCATTGCAACTAATAGAAGGTAGTATGAAAGACAATAAAAGTGAAAAGCCAATAATTTATGATCGCGCTGTCTTAGTGAGTCAAGATGAAATAGCCAAGCGTCGTCATGCAAATGCAATAACGGCTGGAAGTTTCTCTGTAGGCAACTTTTCTGTCAACCCAGACACGCAGCATATCTTTGAAGATTTTGTGGAAGGGCGAATTGCCACCATTGAAGAAGTGTACGAATTATTACATGCTCATTATACCGAACTGGTACTCAAAGATAATTAGCTTTTATAGCTACTGTTATCATTTACAAAAATTCAGAATACCCTCTAGGGCAGTTCAGACATTGAAACCTATATGTTTTCCGGTTGGAATCTCAATATCAATACGGAGTTTACTGCTCATCGCTTCAACCTGCTTTTTTGTAATTGAAATCTTAGGACCATTACTACATTTCTTTATTGCTAGAACAGACGGTTGCTTAATTCCTCAAAAATATAGTAAAGCTGGCCTTCTAAAAGCAGGTTATCAGTCATTTCTTGAATACGTGCTTGGCTCTGTGGAGAACTATTAGTTCATAATTCTCGCAAAGTTTTAGTCATTAGACTGTACCTCTGAAGTCGAGAGGTGAATCTCATATTATTGGTCCGCAATGCTCAGCATCTCTGTTTAGAACATTATCTAGATTTAATTAAATAATGTTAAGCCATAACTATTTTCGTCTAGAACCTCAATAAGTGATGTTAGTTTGTTCTCAGTAATATTATAGCCGAATCGATATGCTTCTTTTGATAATAACTCTTTCTGTTTCCATTCGACGACTTCTTGGTCAATACCATCCGATTTTTCAAGTAACGCATATGATGAAACCTTTTCAGAGATAGAATTGGTGGATAACAATAAATTTTTCATTGTCGTTCTCAATTCTTCATCGTTCTGAAATCTTTGTAAAAGAAGTGGGTAAAAGAACTTGTGCATGTAGAGAGCTTCATTATAATTATCGAATAGATTTTGTAAAAAATTTATAATATTGTCTATATCTCCAAACTTAAATTTAATAGTATACGCCAGATCGGCTGTGAATCTTGTCTTATTTTCATATAAGTCGTTAACGATATCTTTTAAAAATTGATCATTAGGCCAGCCACGACATAATGCCATCAACCTACCTGGACTTTCATGAACACTTTTTATATCGTTTACTAGACTATAAACCTCTTCATCATCGCTAAATATATCTCCAAGCAACTTACCACATTTAATAGCGGTTATTTCGTCTTTATTATCAACATTTGTAATAAGTATTTGTTTTAAATCAGTAGTATCAGATGATGTTCTAATTAAAAAATCAATCAGGTCAAAATTGTTAATATCCTTTTCTTTATTAATATAATCAATAATATAAGGTGTGCTGGGTGAATCTTTATCTGAATGCTTTGCTATAAATCCCCATTGGCTTTGGCTATATCCGTCTGTCTTTCCGAACATTGAAATTCTACTTAAGTCTCTATCTATAACATTGAAAATATAGTCAAAATGTTCAATTAGCAAATGAATAATAATATGACCATTTCTTTGATGATCAGATAAGTTAATTTTAGGACTAGCTAGTTTTCTTTCTTTAGATTCCCCAGTATAACGTGTAATAGTATCTTCCAAAGTAAAATACTCCTCTAGCTTTCCTAATTTCAAATAACCCCCGAAAGCAATTTGCCTCTGCACTTCATGGCTTTCTCCTGAATAAAAAACTAGATTGTTACTATTTTCTAAAACCACATCAGGTGAAATATCTTTTAGGTTTTCAAAATATATAAAAGCTGAAGCCATTCTGATTTCTAAATTTTGCTCCTCCATAAAAAGACTTAACTTATCAGTCACTTGAAGATTGTTTAAGAAGTACCTATGACTTAACACTTCGATTAAATTCAATCTAAACCTATCTGCTACAGGCATAGATGTAGAGAGCATTATCTCAAAATCTTGCATCATATTTGGGTAGTTTTGTAGGACAACAGCAGGAAGCTTGAAAAAATTATGTTTTGCGAGTCGCTTAATTATCGTATGATCATTAAAATTATTTATTAAGGTTTGTAAGGCCTGATAATAGTTACCCCAGTCTTTATTAAGTAGTGGCAACTCATTTTCTATAAATTGATCGAGAACATTTTTTTCAAAATATTCTCGATCGAGCTCAATAAGTGCTGGCAACGCTCTATTACGCTCACGTAATTCTCGGTTGAATAAAATATCCTCTAATATTCTGATACCTTCATCTTTATCGTCTGCAAATATACTGCTAATATAACCAGCAGAATAGTCTCTACGTTTATTATTACTTCGAAAGTATATTTTGAGCTTATCTTTCACATTCTTGTTATCTGGCCAACCAGATGTTAATGCCATTAGCTGCCAATGCGAGAAGCTTGATTCGGTTAACTGTTCAAGAAGATAGTTTTTATTTTCTTCGGTTCGCCCTATTAAGCAAGCATAGGCTGTTTCTATAACATCATGTTTGTCTGCTCTCTTCAACCAATTCTCAATAACAGGAATAAGTCTAGTGTTGTCTCTAAAATTATCAGCAATAAGTTCCCATTGGTCATTTCTATGGATATTTAAAAATGGATATTCTTCATTCTCTATTTGATGAACAACTCTATCAACAACTTTCTCTCTTTGATTAAAGCATTTAAATAAGATAGACCAAGCATGTTCATGGCTAATGGTTGTATTAGTTACACTTTTTTCAAGTGATTCCATTAAGTACTGATAAAGCTCTTCGCTATTACTCCAACCTGAGATCAAGGTCTGCTCCACTTCATCATAAAGGGTGTAAGTGATATCTTTTTGCTTAGCTATCAATTCATCTAAGTCATCACTACTATGGGTACACATGTGGACTTTTAATTTTATAACAAATAAAGATATTTCAGAATGCTCTGAAAATTCATATTTTCTAATTATATCTTCTTTAATTGTTTTCTCTACCTTATCAGAAATAAGAGTATTTATTAGATAGCCGATGATTTCAGGGTTGTAACAAACATTTAGAGTTTTAACAATTTTATCAAAAACCCATGGGTCGGTAATAAATTGTCTAGCCTGTTTAGACGCTTCGAGTTTTTGATGACGATTACCATTAATAATAGACTTAATAATGAACTGTTTTATACTACTAGTAAGCTTATCAATAGATAAATACTCTAATGTTTCAAGTCGTTTATCAGTATATTTGTACCTATTTGGAAAATACTTGAATAAATAAGTAAAAACGTCTTCATTGATTTTAGGATTATAAAGTGCGCTTAGCAATACGTTCCACAAGGCTTCTTTTTTGCTGGGGTGTGTTTCATATTCAAACTCTTCAATTAGTTCTATTAAATAGCGATTTGTAATTGTTATAGGTGCATTATTGAGAGTTAACCCTAGTGAATAGGTTAATAACTTAGTATAGCCAAGCTCTACACTTTTTTCTTCTAATATAGAAATATACTCTATGAAATCTTGTTTTCTTCGCGGCGGTATCAAACCGAAAAAGAATAGAATAACTGGATTCCATTGAGGGTCATGAGCGTATTCCCTAAGCATTTGTTTGATAACAGTCGCATCAGAGTCTATTAAGAATTTAGCAGTCATAAACTCTTGAAACTGCCGATGTATAAATGCAATCTCATCAGGCGATTTTTCAATGATAATACCAATATTGTTAGCAGCAATATTTAAAATATCTTGACTAACCTTTTTTGCTCTAGGTTTTTCGTAACCCATTTCCTCTTGTAGATAGTCTTGAATAACTTTACAAGCATCATCTTTTAAGATGATGCCATCATGATACTTTTGGTGAATATTTTTCGCTAAAACAGTATAAATATCAGCAATATCAAAGTCTTGTTCGCTCTCATCAGAGATGTTAGCTGAAGTTCTTCTTTTGATAGGATGTTTTTTTATTAGATATTCAGTAATGCTGCTTAAAAGTCTTACTTTATTTTTTGGTAAGGTGGCATTCTCGAACCTGTGTGAAATTAGTATGCTAAGTAATAATGGATTACTTGCTAACTTCAATAAGTCCTTAGATTGCTGTAACTCAGATAAAAACTGGTTTGTTTCAGTTCTTACAAAATTTATTTCATCTCGACTTTGGTGTTCCATCCATTTTTTATACCAATAACTTATAAACTGTTTTTGTTGATTAATTGAAAATTCTGCTATGGTATAAATTTTAAGTTCTTGAAAGTAATCCTTTTGTAGTCGATAGCCATAAGGTCTACTGGAATAGATTATCTTTGTCTTTTTCATAGAAGATTGAATTTCAATCTTTGATATAGCTAGTTTTGCTACCTCAGAATTTGTCCACTCATCAACACCATCTACAATAAGCAGGAGCCTTTCATCATTTAATGCATCATTCATTAACGCAAAAAGAGTCTCCTCCCCAATACTGTTAAGCCACAGTCTTAGTAACTCAGCTAAGTTTAGGTTTTCATTTTCGTATAATTTTTTTGTAATGAAGGCGAATGGTAGCCAAACAGGTAATAATCTTCCCCACTGCTTTGCAGTATTTAATAATTGTGGTTCTTCCGATAGTAGATCTAGAACTAAATAACGCAGTAATGTACTTTTCCCTGAACCTGGCTCTCCCAATATCATTAACCTATCAGACGTGGCCAGATTATCATCTAGGTTTAATCTAACTTCACTTTCGTAATCTACAAAGGATAAGCTTTCTGGCTTTATTTGTTGGCTATCTTTGTCACGAAATTCTCTACCCTCGTACTCCGATTGTTCGATGTCTTCAATTCGGTGATATTGGTGAGTTGTTCGTTTTTCAATAAAATCAGGTACTATAAATCTGTCTTGAATATTTATAGTATGATTGCCAAATTTAATCGCAGGAATACTAGGGTCATACTTTTGGAAAATTGTAGCGTATACGTTGAATAGCTTTTTTCTATACTCAGCGATTTGAACTGCGTCTAGCTTCATCTCCCTACTAATATTATTTAAGAATTCTTCTCCGTTGAACGCCTTAACCCATTCTCTGCCGAAGAAATCATACACAATTTGCGGATACTCTTTTAACATTAAAGATATCTGTATCTTATCCCATTTGATGAAATCAATATCATGTGCAATGAGTTTATTCTTTAATTCCAAGAATTTTTCTTGTATCTGGGTCTTTTCAAGTGTGCAACTTGTACAGAAGAAAAATTCATCACTTTTACCAAACCACTCGCCTTTTTTAAAAGTATTTACAGCTTCTTCAAGGTCATTCTCAGTAACAGTTTGGTATCGTTTACATTGATACGATGCATACTTAACACTTTTATGAGCAAAAATATCAATTCCTTCTTGCTTTTGTCCCTTAGTACCATAAACTTCACAGTTGCTTTTTCCATAATGTGCTTGAGCTAACCTCAAACATAATCTTTCAAAGTCTTCCCATTTCAGTTGATCAATGGGTAAAATATCTCTTTTACTTTCAATAGGTAGCATTATTTCAGAACTTGAGGGAGTGTATAGATATGAAGAGTTGAATGTCATGCTTAATTCCATCTAAGTAATTTGAGAATTCAATATAATCAATATATGTCGGGTTGAATCAGATATTAGTATTATAACCTTTTATATATCACATATATTCGTCTTAGTTAACTTCAATGCGCCTTTCCTCACTTTAAACCATCTTCATTAATAGTTTATACAGGTTCATGAACTAAAGACCAATAAAGCCAATATTGTTGCTAAAATTAAGGTAAATCTAGAAGATTCATGAATATATAAAAAATACATTAACCTAAATAATTATATAAATATATGATTAATATAGATTTATTTTAAATATCTTATATGAAGTAAATTCTATATAAACATAAATCCAATAAGTAGTACCTGATAGCAAATTCATGGGGTTATGTTATGTATCATAAACAACTAGTTAGTTTAGTTAATAACCGTTTCACATGTATTGCACTCATCACTATGGTAAACCTTAACTAAATCTTCTTTATCGCTCATCGAAGCTTTAAAGCTAAACTGTTTGATGAGTTCGTTCTATGTGTCACCATCATATTGGCTACATCTGCCAGAATGTCTAATCAGTACTTTATCCAATTCCTAATTACTAATCATCACCCAATAGCCAATTTCGCTATCATTTTTCAATTGTTAGCATCTTAATCATCTGGCTCTTTGGTACGAATGCTTTTGCAATACGTTAGGCATATAAAGATATCACTACCTATAGATTATTAGCTTAGCTCAAAAATCATAACTCTTTTTGATATCTGTTACTTCATATCAGTTCTAATAGCGCAGGTATGATATTACAATACTCTTACTTGACCTGTCTGCAAGTCTGGTTTAGATATACCTTATAGTGGCGAGTATCATTGCCAACTAAGCTGTAATACTTTTTGTTTTAAGTTATCAAAAACCCCCTCACTATTCGTAATATAATTCCATCTAAAGCACTGAGTTAACAACCGTCAAATTTGCACAGAACAGTACTACGCCCCTAATTTTTATATTCTGTGCACGTACAGGAGCATGGTTTTTGTCGAAAATATGCTCAATCAAATGCTAGGAAAAGCATTCATCTTATATTAACTCCAATTATTTGACCAAAATAACCAGTAATAATAACCTACAGCTCAATAAACGCATAGCCTACTCCTCCTTCAGTCGTTATACTACAATCATCCCCAACCTTCACTTGGGAATGAATATACTTTATAACCTTATATTTAAAGGGTTTTATAAACTCACTAATGAATAACAGTGTCCATATTAGTGTCCAATAGCTATCTACGTTTCCCAGAAGACGCTTTTCAGGACTCATAAAACGTGCGCAAAGATTGCTCTAACTCTAAGTATAGAGATAATAGATTAACATTCACAATTTACCTAGCTTATAAAGCTGACGGATGTACATCATGGCTGTCGATAATTTAAATGATATCAATAAACTTGAATGCCGAGATAAAGATTACTCGATCAGTGTTTCAGGTATCGCGGGTTTAAGTATTCGTATTTATCCAAATGGTAAAAAGGAATACTACTTACGGTACGCTCATCCCCATATCGATGGTAAGCGCCCTAGAATGATGCTAGGTAAGGTCGAAGATATCAGTCTATATGAAGCTAAGTATAAAGCAGAAACTATACTTAGCATGGTCGCACAAGGCTCCGACCCTAAAGCCATTCATAAAAAAGAGCAAGTCAATAAGTATGCTCATCTAAAGAACGCCACATTTTCTGAAATCACACAAGCGTGGCGAGATCACAAAACGTCAAGTCGTCACCATAGTAAATCTAGAAAGCGCGCGTTTAGTGACTCAACCCTTAAATTTTGGGATTTGTGTCTAGGATACATGTGCCAAGAAATTGGCGACTTAAGAATGAACGATATCACAAGCGAGATGATATTGAGTGTATGTGAGGCGATTCAAAACAATGAAAATCAAGCAACCTTCGTTGGTGCCAGCACTCGGCTTTATACTGAAAAGGTCTTCTCATTTGCTGTCGCAAGAGGATTATGCGATAGAAACGTAGCTATTGATACACGTGGCGAGCTCGCACCTGCTAGCTCAGGTAACCACTTACCAGCCATTACCAAGCCTGATCAGTTTGCCACCCTCCTGAACGATATGTCCAATTTCAAAGGTGCAAGTAAAACCACATTAGAAGCGATGAATTTACTACCGTATGTCTTTGTGCGTAGTATCGATTTGCGGTCTATGCGTTGGCAAGATATAGATTGGGATAACAAGCTATGGGAGTTTTCTCCTACTAAAGGCGAAGGTCGTGATGACATGGTCTCGCACTTAGTTGTTCCTTTAGCCACGCAAGTAGTTGCGCGCTTAAGAAAAATACAATCAGTCACAGGACATAAAGAATATGTATTTGCATCGATGCGAGCCTCAAGTAATCCTTATATTAGTAAAGCAACGCTAGTGCAAATATTTCATAGGCTTGGATATAAGGATGTTCAATGCGCTCATGGATTTCGAGCATCAGCGAAAACTCTACTAATGGAACAACCTGAGCTGCGTTATTCAGATATCGTGACTGAGCTGCAATTAGGACATCAAATAAAGGATACGCATGGCGGCGCTTATAACCGATTAGATGAAATTGATACTCGAATACTGATGATGCAAGCTTGGGCTGATTATATAGATAAGCTCAGGGGTTCAACGTAATAGTTACTTTACGTTGATCATATCACTCAACAATAATATGCCTATTAGCATTCACAGTGCATAATAAGCCCTTTGCATAGCGTCTCATTCCTAATCATCACATAACAACCAAAACACCCTAACATTCGATTGTTGGTAGCCTAGATATTGGAATTTCTGCAACCTCGCGCTTATGATCAACGACCAAGCTGACGGCTTCTAATCTCCGGTATCTTATCTGCATGAGCTCACTTCATGTACTGACAAAATCTATAGCCTCGGTTTAATTATCCAGTTTTACCAAACAGTCAGAATTAATATCAGCAATCTTTTTAGCACCAGTCAAGGTCATTGCGACGCGTATTTCTTTATCTAGCAGTTCTAACAAATTGCTTACCCCTGCACCGCCATCCGCTGCTAACGCATAAATAAAGGCGCGCCCTAGCATGCAAATATCAGCGCCCAAAGCCAACATGCGCACAATATCTAAGCCATTGCGTATACCAGAGTCTGCTAAGATTTTAATCTCTCCTTTAACCGCATCGGCAATAGGAGGCAGCGCCCGTGCACTGGATAAAACACCGTCCAGTTGTCGCCCACCATGATTGGATACGACTATGCCGTCTGCCCCAAAACGCACCGCATCTTTGGCGTCTTCTGGGTCCAAAACACCTTTGATGACCATAGGTCCATCCCAGTATTCCCGAATCCAATCTAAATCTTTCCAAGAAATAGAGGGGTCAAAGTTATTACCTAGCCAGCCTATATAGTCTTCCAATCCTGTTGGCTTACCTAAATAAGTAGAGATATTACCCAGATCGTGCGGGCGGCCATTTAGTCCTACATCCCATGCCCATTGCGGATGCGTCATAGACTGTAAGTAACGGCGCATAGCAGCATTTTTACCGCTCATGCCAGAGTGCATATCTCGGTAGCGTGCCCCTGGTACCGGCATATCCACCGTAAAGACTAGGGTCGAACACCCCGCCGCTTTGGCACGCTCTAAGGCATTTTTCATAAAACCTCGGTCCTTTAATACGTAAAGCTGAAACCACATTGGACGGTTGATTTTAGGCGCCACTTCTTCAATCGGACAAACCGAAACTGTCGACATGGTAAACGGAATGCCTTTTTGATCGGCTGCCATAGCGGCCTGCACTTCTCCGCGGCGGGCATACATGCCTGTCAGACCCACGGGTGACAACGCTACAGGCATAGACAGAGTTTCATTGAATAACTGCGTTTCGAGACTAAGCTGTGACATATCATTCAGTACACGTTGTCTAAGGGCAACTTTCGATAAATCTTCAACATTATGTTTTAAGGTGTATTCCTCATAAGCACCGCCATCTATATAATGAAATAGAAATGGTGGCAGTCGGCGCTTGGCAGCAGCCCTGTAGTCGTTTGGAGATGAAATAATCATACGCTTGCCCTTATTCTGTTAGATATCTATGTAATATTTTTGAATCTCTAATTATTTATTGATTAGTGCTAAACGATGGATGCAATTGGCTTATTTTTGAAGCGGCAAGCTCAACCCACACTCACTATTACACACAGCACGAGCAATTACGTTTGGTTTTCGACATTTTACCAATACCCGGATTAAAGCTATTGGTTGGGTCTAGACTTTTATAGAAATTCTGCAAATCAGGCTCTGCTTCGTATAGATGACCGACATTATGCTCAGCAGGATATTTGGCTCCGCGTGCGCTCAATAGCTCTAACATCATCTTTTTAACAAACTTGGCATCACTGCCCTTCTTCAAGATATAGTCTTGATGAAACACATAACAAAAGAAATGTCCGTAATACAGCTTCTTTTCTAAGTGTTTTTCAATGTCTTCAGGCAAGCTTTCAAGCCACTCTAGCTCGTTACGTGGTATGGCAATATCCAGCGCTAATATCTCGCCGACTTCTTTTTCATGTATGATTTCATAGCGTAATGCGGCACCAGCTGCGGCAAAACGATTTAAAAGTGCGCTTTCTGACTCTTCCTGACTACATTCAAAATAGTTACCCGTATCCGACGCATCAAAAAACGTCTTCAGAAAATCTTGAGCCTCTGCTATACCTTCATCACTCATTTTTATGATTAAGTGATGCTCATACTGATTGCGGTACTCCATCATGCGCTTGGGCAAATGCTTTGGAAATAGAGTAGCGATAAACTGCATGACTTTGTCAGTAAAATGCTTTGGCATCCATGACCATTTATGGAACTTTGCATCCATAGCGCCTTTGATAGAAAACAATCTAGGTAAAGCATTTGTACCGAGATGCTTGATACTCAAGAACGTGTCTTTACCGTATTTAGCGGAGACATCAAATATATCACGGTGCATATACTCGCCCACTTCAGGGATATTGTCGAAGCGGGATAGTATCTGTCTTCTGAGCTGTGCAAGCTCACTCACACTGTTGGTGCCTATGTAGAAAGTTTGCTCTTTTGCCGCTATTGGATAAGTGTCAAGACGTACTGCAAACACCGCAAGCTTGCCAGCACAGCCGCTTGCTTCATACAGTCTGCGCTTGTCCGCATTAAAGCGACTGGGCGTGCTTGCATCAACGTCTTTTACTCTGGCGATGTACTCTCTGTCAGATGCGAGCTTACCACTGTCAGGTAATTCTTTTTTATCAAAATGACCGTTTTGCAAATTCGTTAATATTTCTTCCGGAGCATTTCCTAACTCTACATCTAGATGATTGACTAGAACCAGTTGACCGTGTTCATTTATTTGGGCAAACACAGCAAGCTCGGTGTAAGCAGGCCCTCTTTTAACCAGCGCTCCACCAGAGTTATTAGATATACCACCAATAATAGATGCTCCCAATGTCGAGGAACCGATGACAGAGTGAGGCGCTCTATTGACAGCATTAAGCTGACTTTGCAACTGATGCAATGTCGCCCCAGGCAAGCTAATTACTTGCTTGCCATCATTCACTAAATACAACTGGTTTATGGCAAGCGTATTAATCACCACAACGGGTCTATCGTAGTCATTACCGCTCGGTGTTGATCCTTCAGTCAGGCCTGTTTTTGCCGCTTGCATAATGACAATACAGTCGCCTTCAACGCAAACCTCTAGGCTACGCCAAATCTCCAGCAATGTTTGCGGAAACAAAACCGCTAAGGCACTGCCGCCACCAGAGCGCCACCCCATTCTATAGTGCTCATTTTTCTCTGGATCAGCCTGTACATTACTCGCGCCTAGCAAGTTGGTTAGTTTATCTAACACCTGATCAGGACTAAGCATGCCTTGAGAAGCGCGATTTGACGAAGATATATGATGCTCCTTATCTTGTGATTGTGTGTCATTCATCATGCTAAGGGCCCTTGAAAACCAAAAATGTAAATGGCGGCCATGACGATGATGCCACAGAACAACACATAGTATATGGTGGGTAAAATAGTACGCCTAAGTGTGGCGCCCTCCATACCAAGTAAACCCACCGTTGCTGATGCAGCCACCACGTTATGTATGGCAACCATATTACCGGCTGCGGCACCAACCGCTTGCGCCGCGATGATTAGAGAAGGTGAAATATGTAAGCTCATGGCGGCTTCATATTGGAATTGACTGAACATCATATTAGATACGGTATTAGAGCCTGCGATAAATGCACCTAAAGCACCAATGGTTGCACTAATCAATGGAAAAACATTGCCAAAAGTACCTGAAAACAACTCTGCACTGGCGACTGGCATACTCGCCACATCTGATAAGTTTATGCCTGAATTGATAAAAATTCTAACCATTGGAATCGTAAAAATAAGTACAAATCCAGCCCCTAGTACAGTCTTGCCTGATTCTTTAAAGGCACTGTTTAGGGCGCTGACGGGCTTTCTAGTTTGAAAAGCGGCGGCAACCAAAGCACTAATTAGTAACAAGCCACCTGGTAAGTATAAAGGACTAAAACTGGCACTGATATCTGTCTCACCTAAAATCGAGGTTAGGTCTACTGCCACACTGTTAAGTAAAGACTGAAAGCCTGTAAATACTCTTGAAAACACCAGTAAAAGGGCAACCAGTAAATAAGGGAACCACGCCATAAGGGTGGACATCTTCTTATCACTCAAGGTCAGCGTAGTATCTTCTTTACTGACCACTAACTTACCAAGCCATTCACTCGGCCAGTTTTTTTGCGGTTCAAAATCCCATGTGGTTTTTGGTACCAAAAACCCTCTTTTAGCAGCATTAACAACGACAGGAATACTGACCAAGCCACCGACCAGTGACGGAAACTCTGGCCCTAAAAAAACACCGGTTATCATATAAGGGATTGTAAATGCCAAGCCTGCAAAAATTGCAAACGGCCAAATCGCAAAGCCTTCCCGCCAGCTTTTGTTTTTACCAAAGAAGCGAGTGAGCATCATCACCATAAAAAGTGGCATAAACGTACCAATGACACCGTGAATAATGGCGACTTGACTGGTAATCAGTTGTAAAAATTCGCCCCACTGTACTCCTTCTTGTGCCAGTTGAGCGCTAATGGCAGCTTTATCTAACCCATCATTTACCCCTATCACAATAGGCGTACCGACCGCACCAAATGATACAGGTGTACTTTGTATCATCATTCCCATCAGCACTGCACCCAGCGCCGGAAATCCTACTGCCACCAGCAAAGGCGCTGCAATAGCGGCAGCTGTACCAAAACCAGAGGCACCCTCAAGAAAGCAGCCAAAGCACCATGCAATAATAATGGCTTGCACACGCCTATCTGGCGATACATTAGTAAACCCAGCACGGATAACGGCGATTGCACCAGTATGTTTTAATGTATTCAACAAAAAAATAGCACCAAAGACTATCCACAATACCGAAACCGTAATCACCAAACCCTGAATAATAGATGATGACACTCGGTTAAGCGTCATATCCCATATAAAAATGGCAAGCGCTGCGGTAACCACTAAAATGATTGGCATTGTTTTTTTAGCTGACCATTGCAAACCTATCAGAAAAATACCACAGAGAACGATTGGCAGTAATGCCAAAAGCCCATATATTGTTTGATTCAAAATTACATCCTTTTGATTGTGTGATCTTCCCTGAACCAAGTCATCGAAGCCTTTATTTTGACGAACCCATGATGACTAAGTTGTATTAAATATTCACAAATAGGGACTGCTTATTTACTAAATCTGTCTTGCAGAAAAAGCCGAGCACGACTTGCGACAGTTTATGTCCCAATGTCAAAAACGCCCTGGAATAGTCTACGCCTTGTTAATTCATTGATATATTGCATCAATGGACAATGTTATTTTCCTTTTTTGATATAATCAGAAACACATTACTGCAATTGGAGAACAAGTGTGACCAAAGCTGACGACATGATTTTATTCGTTCAAGTTGTTGAAGAAGGGTCATTTTCTAGAGTCGCTGAAAAATTATCATTGACGAACTCAGTAGTGAGCAAGCGCATTGCGAGATTAGAAGAGAACTTAAATACACAACTGCTTTATAGAACCACTAGAAAGTTGAGCTTAACCGATGCAGGCAGGGCGCTTTATAACAAAGCTAAAATTGCTAAATCCGCCTTTCAAGAAGCTGAAAATGCTGTCACGGGTTACGGCGAAGATATGAAAGGCCATATACGTATAACCATGCCTGTGGTCTCTGCGAATTTCATATTTAGCGAATCTATTGCCGAATTCTGTAAACAACACCCTGAAGTATCAGTAGAGTTACAAATTACCAATCGATTGGTTGACTTGATAGAGGAAGGATTTGATTTGGCACTAAGGACCGCTGTGCTTGAAGATTCCTCACTCATTGCAAGGCGCCTTATAGATAGCCAATGGATTATATGCGCGACTCCAGCCTATTTAAAGCAATATGGTACGCCTCAAACTCCTGAACAGTTACAGAATCATGAGTGCTTGGTTTATAAGTTTGATAATACGGCTAACAGTACATGGCCGCTATATATAGACAGCAAAGAGCAATTAATATCTGTCAATGGTCGGTTTCATAGCAATCATCTGAGTGCAATTAAGCAAGCCGCGCTTAGCGATTTAGGTATCGCTTTTTTACCACAAGTGTTGATCTATGAGGAAATACAGAAAAATACACTCACGCAGATTTTACAATGTTTTACCAGCAAGAAGCTGGGGCTATATGCGGTTTATCCTAAGGCCAGACAACCGGATCAAAAGTTAAAACTGCTCGTTGCACATTTACGAGACTCATTACATCAAAAACAGGCTTACTACTACTAAGTAATAAGCCTGTTTTTGATGTATATAAAAAGACTAATGAAATACAAGAGCTAATAAGAGGTTGTTATGACTATGAGCCATAGAACTTACTTTTTTGTATATATAGCATATCATTAATTAGAACATTCAATAATTTAGCGGTCTTAAAATTAAAAAGATAGTGAAGAGTTTTTTATGAGCAATAAAAATGATTGATGAGCCAAATATAATTCTCATATTAGCTACATTGGCAAGTTCGGCAATCAAGTCATAACACATTGCTGTTCTGAATATTAACTTGCCCGCATATCTATTGTCGTATTATCTTCTTCATTTGCTAGCTCAGACTCAGTGTCAAACTTACGCTGAATCTCCTGATAAAAAGAATGGCCTGCGTTGGTTAATATATAAGCTTTTTTGCTAGGTACTTCAATCATAATATCTCGATGAACCAATAGTTTAATAACCACATCTTGCAACGTCCGCTCACCTTTTGTGATGAGTTTGGATTTCTCCAATATCTCTTTAACATGAGGCATATCTGCCATTTTCAAAAAATCATCTTCAGTCAAGCCACCACTTTTCGCATTGGTTAATTTACTGAGTTTAAATTTATGGTGATTAATATATTGACCAATAACAAGCAACATAGTCATCGCTTTCATTGCTAGTTCAGTTTTTGTGCCATCTAGCGTGCCTGTAGCAACGATGCAAATATACTCAGGATCATTTATTGGTGCAATAACCAGATGATAACCGCTCATTTTATACTGTTTAACGTATTCATCTTTATTGTCTATTATCTCAATAAATAATGGATTAACGGTGTCATCACCTGCATTATCAAGGAGATGTTTATTGAGCATCTTTCCATTCATTAAATGGCTATATATCTCTTTGCTTAATGTGTAATTTGCCATAATAGCGTGCTACCTGTCTATTTGAAGTAACGTTAGGATGTTTAAAGTGAGGCTTCTGCATAATCCCAAATGATATAATCAAGATAATAAACACCATCATCAATCCTATCACGATCGTTGCGGCGCTGAGACACACATGCGTCATCCAGTGCACTTAAAAAGTATTCGAGCGCATACAAAAAATCTATTATGCCCGCATTAGGCAATAACTCCTGTAGCTTCTGCCACACATAGCGTTGTACATTCTCAATCATATTATCCACTGCTATCTCATATAACGTTATACTCAATATTTGTTCGCAGCGTTCCTCTTCAATGTCAATCTCTGATGGTAACGCACGTAAGGGATTATCCAGCTTTTGCTTTAACGGACGTCTGAGCATCATCTCATAATAATTATTAAAATGATCCAGTCCCCTACTTGGTGAATAGTTAAAGCGTTTCTCGTACTTTTTTTTATGATCTTCTAAACCATCAAAGGTTGTGGCAAGCTTGAATACCTCGCTGTCCGCATTTAAGTATTTATTCTGATGGCGTCCATGCCTTAAAGGCACTAGCGATTCAAGCAACACCCCAAAAGCTCGCTCCATACTCAAAAAAAACTCTCTTTCTTGTGCTAAATTCACCAAATAAGCGTTTAAACGACTGGCAATGGCTCTGATGTCTTTGTAATAACAGAAGATAGCGCCAACGCGAAACTGTAATGTTCTCGCCTTGTCTACTTCCCCTATTTCTTCAAAATAATGCTCCAGATCTTTTAGGGTTTCTGATAGATTTTTAGTCCCTTTTAATTCAAGGCTTGGGTTAATAAACTCAAGGCAAGGCGTGATGTTACGATGATATACATGCTGCGCTCTATGAAATAACTCATCTAAACCCGTCTCTAATGAGCCCATTTCACGGCTTTTATACATATCTGCAATTTCATCGACACGGTAATCTAGAACTCGCATATTTTCAGAGATATCTACTTGAATGTCGCTAAGTTTTTCATAGAAAAAAGCATAAGTCTCTTTAAAGTTAATACCCTCAATGGGCAAAGTCGTCAACTCATTTGCCAGTCGAACAACGTCTTGTCGATGCGATTCAAAAGGTTGAGAATCTAATTGTTTTTTGCGAGAAATATCCAGCCATACTAAAATGTTATAAATGTCTTTTGATAGCGTTACCATATTGGTTAAACCATCAATATTAACGAATACATTCGCCTGCAATAATGCCTCGACACTTAAGATATCTTTTAAGGCATAGTCATCATCTTGATAAATAACTTGTTCGTAAAACTTCAGATACGCTGTCATAGGAAACTGTAACGCTGTCTCGTTGGCATTAATCACATCAACGAATCTAAAAAAATGAGATTTATGCTTTAAAATGCCCTCTAGTATCGCTTCTCGATTAATGACCATGCACAACCCTCCCCTGACGGTTGATTTGGCTTGGCATAATATGGAAGATACAATCACGAGATTTGGGCTTGCCATCGAGCAAGCTTTTATCAACGCGAATGTAATTAGGGATATAGCGTAGGGTGTCTGCATGCAAGCCCGGATTGGCGCATATAATAGTGAATCCAGCATTGCTTACCTGTTCAACAATGGTCTTGATATTATCTTTATCAATCGTGCCCACTTCATCCACAATAATAGGCATACGTAAGCTACTGCCTTTTTGAAAAGCTTCACTAAACAGCAATGTGGCAATTAAGGCGGTAATGGTACTGGTCGTACCACCTGATTGTGACTTTTGTTCGATTTCACCCGTCGCCTGCGTATACTCGTAGTCAATACTATCAATTAAATTACGCATTTTTAAACGTTGACTGTTTGAATGGCTAGTCTTTTCAACATAGTTAATAAGTGATTCATAAAAGCGCTCATCTAAAAGACTAGTTTGATTGGCATTGTGCTTAGCATAGGTACGTTCCAAATTGGCAAAATCAGGTGCTAAGTTAAGCTTAAGAGAGACTTGATGTAAGTTAGATATCTTATGCTCATTCAATTTTTTATTGAGGGAGCTAATCGTTGTACGTAGTAATCCAGCCGAATCTGTAATTTCTTTTAATAAGTTATCAATCACACTATTATGGGTTTTTATTTTGTCATGATAATTGCTTTTTTGAAATTCAAGCGTATCAAAGGAGTTTTTGTATTGCTGAATCACCTCTCCCAGACTATTGATACCTTCAATACGCTGGTGCGGATTAATACCCTCTACCAAAACCACTTCTGTAAAATCTGACACTTTACTGACAAGCCTATTAATACGCTCACTTAGCCCGCCTATGCTATTGGCGATTGTAGATGCCGCACTTAAATTAATCTCAATATCATTATTTTCTAAATATGATGCTATCTCAGGATCGTCTTCTGCTAAATAAGGCAATCCCTGCGATTTTCTCACACCTGCCAGCAGACTTGTAATGCTTTCAGCCTCTTTACCAAAGCTAATAATGTCATCGAACTGCTCTACGATTTGATTGTACTTACTGTCTGTTGATGCTTTAGATTGATCTTTAATGGCTCGCAGTTCTTGAGCCTCTGCCAGCGCCTTGTCTTTTTGGCTTATTTGCTGTGTTTTATTCTCTATCTGACTTTTGATCAAGGATAACCCTTCAAGTAGCGTAATATTGGCATCAAGCTCTCCTATCTGCTCCTTAAGGGCTTGTTTTTTCCCCTCAGCAATCTTTTTACCTATGTCTGTATCAAACTGAGACAGTGCGCTGTTTAACTCTCCAATCTCTTGGCTCAATGTAGACGCTTCTTTCTTATCTTGTGTAATAGTTTTTTCAAACTGGGAGCGCTGTTTATCAGCATCATAAGGGTGATAAAATGTATTAGGTAAAGTGAACGATAAAAAGGACAAATTATTAGCATCATCAACCGTAAACAGCGCCGTAAAATCACTAATTTGACGTAGAGCTTCCTCCGTCAATGGGCTATTAGCGGTAATATTTAAAAAATCCTCATTAATACTGCCTAATATATGCGCGCTATGGGAGGGTAACTGATTGGCAAGTAACAAGTCATGATTATCAAGTCCGTTTTGAGCGGCTTTTATTTTTGCCTCTAAGTCCTGTTTCTGCTTATTTTTTTGCTGAATTAAAATAACCGTATTTTCTTTAGCTTGCATGGCTTTAAAAGTTTCGTCATACCTATGACGTTGGATAGTCATTTCAGCAATAATATCTTGTGGGCTTTCGTGAGAAAATTGACCTAATATTTTCTCAGCTTTGATTTTCTGTTGCTGCAGCTGTGCTACTTCCTCTTTTAATGCTTTGTGCAGTATGCCCAATCTAGTAATCTCATTTGCAACTTGCTTTACTTCTTCTATGGCATGATTGCGTTCTCTCTCAATGTCTTCCTTTCTAGCACCAATAGCGATTTTATCTTTAGCATACTGCTGTTGCTTTAATTTAAATTCTCGTAAAAATGCCGTGTACTCTAAGACCGCATGTTTTGCATCCAGATGTAGAGCATCAAACTGCTTTTGAATAAATTCATAGTCGTCTTTATTCTCCGTTAAGCTTTTAATCTTTAAACTTTCTTCAAATAGCTGCGCGCGCTCTATCTTAAGGTCATGTACATTTTCGTTCAGCTTCTCTTTGTCTCGTCCCCGCTGCATCTCGATAATAGTCGCAATAGCATTGGGCAGTTTCTTTTTCTCATCCTTACCAGCATCAAACGCTAATTCATAAATTTTGACAAAAGAGCGAATAGACGCCTCTTTTTGGTCTTTAATCGGCACCACACAAAAATGGCTGGTTTTAGACCCTCTATTACCGTACATCACATTTTGTAATTCTTGCTTGGTGGTGAGGTGTAATCCACCCAGTTTTTTCTGTACCTCTATCAGGCTTTTAATACCTAACTCATCAGCAAAGTAATTGGTCTGCTCATTCCATATGAACGGCTTTATCTCTTCATAAGGCACAGGGAAGAACAAACGATGGTATTTATAATCTCCAACACGGTATAGCAGCATCGTAAATAAACCAGCGTGGTTCTTTACTTCTACGGCGATAAAAGATTCACTGATTGGAAAATAATGTTTGTAAGACTCTTCCTTGCTGTAGGGATCATTTGCTTTGTTCGTAAAGTTAAATTTGCTTTCACAGTTATTAAAATTAACTTCAGGATATAAAATAAGCTTAGTCGCGGCAAGACTAGAGGTTTTGCCGCGGTTATTTTTACCGAGCAGTACTAAAGGCTCATCGATGGGTATCTCTGAGTAAGCATGACTCGCAGAGTTAACCAAAACAATCTTATTAAGACAATAGTTGAGTCTAAAGTCATCATTCAAATAGTCATCAACACCCCTTTCTAAGTCATTTAAGTCATTGTCGATCAATGGACTATCTAACGATTTGTTATCGTTATGATTCATAGTAGGGGCATTTATATTGTGAGCCGTAAGCTCATTAACAGACAGGTGATGAGTATTAAAATCAGTAGCCATACAAATATGCCTCTTGTTCTAAGATAGTATTGTGTTTTTTGATAATGCGTATGCAGGGGAGCAGTGCTTGAGGCATATTCTCATCAAGGTTGTATACCTTTTGCATATATTCGGGCGAACATTTATCAATAACTTGCTTAAGGCGAGACTCGACATCATTTGGAATGACAAAGTGAATCTCCATGCTTGATGGCAAGTTATTAATCAGTGAGGTTGCCGTTTTAATGCCGCCCAAGTCAAGATCTAGACATAAATACAAGGTGTTATAAAGACTTAAAAATGGAAGGTGTAAGCTATTAGTAATCTCTGTCCCTGCACCAAAGATGACATCAATGTCTTTACGCATATCCTCAGTAATTTGGTAGTGTTCGCTCAAAAACTTAAATGTTTTATCGCTATGAATAAACAGCTCTCTGTTTTCTAATATTAACGCAGACTTATTGGTTTTATATTTAGGAATCCTACCGTCGTCTTTGAATATCAGAACGTCAGGATGGTTTTGGTATTTTTGGATAAGAAGTAGTGAGCCATTCACTTTAAATGCATGGCTATTATTTTGCATTGCTCCTGAGACTCTATCTTCGCCTTGACTCTCAGCATAATAGTGTAAAAAAGCCAACTTTTCAGGGTCGATATAACTTAGGATGTAAGTATGTGCACCCTTTTTAACCGATTGTAGGTCAGACTCAGCAAATCCATCAAAGGATGAAATAGACGCTATTAATTTCTGAAAAGCTCTAAGATTAATAGCTTCACCAGCGTCTATTTTTTCCAAATAGTTTTTTAAGGTTTTCGCAGCCATATATCAAATCTTTTTTAATAGTCATATTAAAAACCGGCAACCGCAGAGCATGCAAGTAGTACAACGAAGGGAGCATCATACCTAACAGTTTAGTAGTTCGCTGACTATATCATATCAGCACAGTCTCAGACATTAATAGAATAAAAGCGAGAAATACAATGACTTCACGAAGTAAATAAAAAGTTTATGAAGAATCGAGACAGACTAAAAAAGGAATTAAAAAGTGAAGCAGTATTTTGCTACTCCCTTACTCATAAACAGCGTACTAACTGAAAGGTCTTCTAAAGACCTAAAGACAAAGTTGATACCGAATAACGGCTAGGAGAATGTTAACTAACATAACTGATAGTTATTATGAATCAAGATATAGATAAATTATATTTTTAATCGTATTTTAGGTTTTGAAAAAAAATGTAAAAACCTTTCACGCTATTCAATAATTAGCGTAAAAGGTTTTCTGATATTATTTTTAATAATCCACAGTGTAGCTCAACCCGTAAGTTGTACCCGAGGCAGGCAAACGATTCAAATCGCCATAGGTAGTTTGATGATAGACCGTTAGATAATCTTTATTAAGTAAGTTATAAATTCCATAGTCTACTCGACCTACCGGCATTTTGACTTGTCCTAATACATCAAGTGTCATATAACCTGTGACTGGCAATGCGCTAGAATCAGGGTCTTTTTGTTGATCCTTAAAGGCTTTATCATCACCGCCAATTGCCAATGCTTGTAGACGTATATTACTGCCTTCATCGAAGTTGTATTGCGCAAATGCAGTGCCTTTAAGAGGTGTCAAGCGTACGGCATCAAGCTCCAACCAATCACCATCTTTATCATACTGGCCACGAGTATAGGCAACACTGCCACCCAATTGCCATTGATCATCAATATCATGGCTGAGCGAACCTTCTATTCCGTAGACGCGCTCATCAGTATCGACCACTTCTACCGTATAGTCATTGGTAAAGCGTACCGTTTTATCTGACTTATTATAAAAACCGCTCAAGCCTGCAACAGTACTGCCATGCTTGCCATGCCAGCCCAACTCGTAATTGTCGATTGCGATAGGTTGTACATTGTCTGAGTTGACGACAAAGCCTGCCCGTACATCACGTAGCGCACGCTGAATGTCAGCAGTGGTAAAGCCTTGTGAAAAATTGGCAAATACTTGGTCATTTGGGGTTAATTGATAGCTGGTACCGATATTAAATAGGGTTTTATCGTGGTCTGTATGGCCCTTTTCCACTTGACCGGCCTGATAGTCAATGCCATAAGCATTACTGACACCGTTGATGAGAGGGTCATTAAAATACTCTTCGAGCAATTGCTCATAAATGGGCGTGAAAGTAGCCGTTTCTGCTTTCAATTTTTGATAGCGCACGCCAGCACTGGTATGCCATTTATCAGTGATATCTATATCCGCATTGACAAAAGCGCCCCATTTATCGATGGTGGTATCTGGTCCGCCATTATAAGTAAGACCATTAGTTTGAGCGCTCAAACCATTACTAGCAATAAACATGTTTAAGTCTTGACCTTCATAGGTTTGCTCACTTTTTTCGCGTTCAAAGTCAGCACCATAGCTAAATAGCGTCTTTTTACCTGCGATTTCGCTATCCGTTTGCATGGCTGCGCGTAGACCCATCACTTCAATATCTGCTTCTGATTGAGTGACGAATGTTGCCGCGCCCAAAAGCTTACCTAGCGTGTCTTTATCAGTAAGGCCATTGGTAGCCCAAACTTCAGCTGCTTGGTCTGCTGCACTTTTCCCAGAAGGATAAAAACGGCCTTTTTCGTCTCGATAGTAGCCAGTCACGCTCAAATTTGAGCCTGCAATATCATCATTATTATAATTTAGGTTCACTGATGTTTTGGTGGTATAAGGCTCGTTTTCTACGTCAGCACCGTCAATCGCTTTTAAAGATGGTGGTAATTTTTTCGGTTTTAATAATACTTGTAAATTTTTACCATAATCTGGACCATAGTCAGTATCCTGCTCATCATTATAGTAAGTCACTGCCAAATCAAGACGTTGGCTGTCAGTGAGCTCTATACCCAAGCTACCGTTAACACTTAGCGACTCGGTATCTTGTTGGTCAGTTTGGTTAACGTCTGGGCTGATGCGATTATCGTGGCTATCGAATTTGCCGCCCTTACGATCATAATCCACATCTAGGCGACCATAGACTCGCTCACCGCCATAACCCAATGTTTGCCCCACATGATAACCCAATGAATCTGAGTCAAAATTACGACTGCTACTGACGCCGATTCTGGTTTGCCTGATAGAGCCATAACCCGCCATAGATTTTGTGACGAGATTAATCAGACCACCAGCCGCGCCAGCCCCATAAATACTGGTCGCACCAGAGAGCACCTCTACCCGCTCAAGCTGCGCAGGGTCGATACTGTTTAGCTCGCGTGAAAGGCTGCGTGAGCCACTCAATGGCACACCATTCAGCAAAAACTGCACGGGACGGCCATGCATGGTCGTGCCATAGTTACTGGTTGAGCCACTACTTGCCCCCAAACTTGGAATCAGCTGAGCCAATATATCTCCAGTAGTGCGATTGCCTGTCGCCTGCATTTGTAGCTCATTTTCGGTAATTACCTGTGTGACGGCGGGCATCTCACTAATTTTTTGTGCCAAAGCCGTTCCTGTCCTTGCTTTAGCAGTGACCGTAATGGTATCTAAAGTCACGTTTGGTAACTCACTTGAGGCGGCGTTGACAGCTAAGTCTTCTGAAAGCATCGTATTTGAAGCGATGTCCATAGCACTGACATTGTTTTGTGCATATAGTTGCTGGCTGATACAAAGGGTAAGAAAGGATAGAGCAACTTGATGGTGGCGTTTCATATTCACTTCACTTAATTGGAGGATCAAAGAGTGGTAAAAGTTATATTTAGCTAATAATGCTGTGTGTACTAACTTTGTGAACAATATTGTAAATGATAATCATTTTTGTTTCTATAATTATTTACAATATTAAAAACCCCTATTACTCCCAAAAAATACTGCTCCAGCGTCACTCAAGATTTGATATCTAAGCGGTATCCATAATTCAATTAATAGCTTTCTATATGGCTTAACACTGATATATTATTCATATCACCCAAGCGCCTGAACAAGGCTTCTTAGATCGTATGATGTCCTTGGTACGATAGAAGATGCCAAATGAGATTGAACTGACTATATTGCCGTCCTCTCAAAAGGCAAACTCATTGCTATTTTTATTTCAGTGGCTTTGTTAGTTTGCTTAATTTTGACAACGATTGGCGTAGCAGTCATGAGCTGGATGCTCAAGCTAAGGTGATTGTGATCTTGGGACGAGCGGTGGAAGCTGCTGGCGACGTCGATGTACTATGGATTTAGAACAACAATTACCAGAAGTGGCTCGCCGTGGTAGTACGCTACTGCTCATTTCATTAATATTAGACCAATACGGTCTTATGAATTTGCCGGCAAGAGAGATAAATACTGGGTGTTCAGTAGGTGTCACTTTCGTTCTGCTAGGCATGATTATGGAGCTGTGGCTCACTCCTTCATTTTAAGTGCCATAAAAAGCACTCCAATAGGCACCGCTAAATCTACTTTTCATCTTAAGAATTAATCGGGTGCGTTAATATGATGTGTTTGAATATAATTCAGTAAGCCTATAATAAGCTTTCAATGAGCACCATTCTATTTATGCTTTAGGTAACAACTTGCCAGTAGAATAACGAGTAATTATTGATATCGCTAAGTCTACGTCTCATCTACTTTTTGAGCCTTGAACTCACAGAAGAGTGAATTATATGCTAATAAACTTCCTATTTTGGTGCGGCAAATCTTTAGCACTATAATTCACTAATCTATAATGATATTACAAACACGCCTTAACTCAAATCAAAAATCCATTGTGGCTGACAGCATAAAGGTACGCGGCTCGCCCAAGCCAAGACTGGTATAATGCGGCTTTGCCCAATAGGCTTTATTGGTTACGTTAGCAACACTTGTTCTCAATGTCAGCGGCTTTTTATCAATAGAGGTGGCATAACGTGCACCTAAATCATATACAGTGCGACCTGGTAATGACAGTGAGTTGCCTGCATCAAGATATTGCTTAGATATCGAGTTTGCATTAGCTGTCAATGTCAAATCTTGAATAAAAGGTAGGTCCCATTCAACGCCAAGCTTAGACTGCCATTTTGGGACACCTGTAGCTCTATTGCCCTCATTAACGCCACCAAGCGTCTTGGTTAGCTTCGCATCAATATATGAAACCCCACCCATTAGGCGTATATCTTCAATGGGTGAGCCAAAAAATCCCCATTCAACACCTCGGTTACGCTGTTCGCCAGCATAAGAAAAGATATTACTAACAGGGTCCAAATAACTATTAGGTTTCTCTATTTCATAAACACTTAGGGTGTGTGAGAATTCACCAAGATCAAGCTTTACGCCAACTTCTTTTTGTTGCGTCTTATAAGGGGCAAACATTTCACCAGCATTTTCTGCATCTATCGGTGCAGTAGAACCTTGGCTCAAACCTTCTATATAGTTAGCATATAAAGAAACTTGATCGTTTACTTTACTTAGTAGCGCTATTGATGGCGTAGTCGCACTTTCGTTGTAATCCTTTGCTGATGCCAGCATACCTGCTTGTTTACTTTCTACCTGTTGATGGCGTAGTCCTAAAGTCAGCTGATATTTATCCTCAGCAAAAGACAGTGTGTCTGCAAGACCATAGCTGGTCAAATTCGTTTTTGTGTTCAGTAGCGCAGGAGAATTGAAGGGAATATTACGCGACTCCCATACTGGTTTATATATGTTCGTGACCCAATCTTCAGCTAATAAACCCCTTCTAGCACTTAAATCATAATCTTCCTGATAGTCAACGATGTTAAATGCCAATTGATGATTAACTCGTCCTGTTTGGAATTTACTTTTTAACCCTATCTCAGCAGACTGTCTTTCGATGTCATCATCAACTTCTCCAAGGTTAGTCCGATAGTCTCCTGCGGCATTGATAATCTGCGCGACAGAGGCACTCTGCGACTTAAATTTTGTTTTACTATTTCCGCCCGCACCATAAATCATTAAATCATCAGTCACATCATATTCACCACGTATCATTAGCCCCTTATCTTCACTATCATTAAATGCCCAGCTTGGGTTCAATAGAGTCGCTGGTTTGGGCGGCTTAGGAATTGACAATCCTGGTGCTAGGGTGAGACCGCGAGTCGGTCCATCGACACGATCTTTACTATGATAAAGATCTGTCGATAATCGAGCACGCTCTCCTTTCCAGTCCAGTGCAACAGAAGCCAGTTGCGCTTGTTTTTCTTGATCATTTACTGCACTATCACCCTCTCTATAAGCACCATTAATCCGAACACCAAACTGCTTGTCTTCACCAAAACGCCGTCCTACATCCACATGCCCACCAAGTTGTGAGTCTGATAAATATCTTGCCGTCACTCGCGTCAACGGCTCATCGCCTGCTCGTTTAGGCACTAGGTTGACTGCACCGCCTACTGAGCCTTTGGGCGGCATACCATTCAATAAAGCTGAGGGCCCTTTGAGTACTTCGATACGCTCAAACATCTCAGGTGAGCTACGATAATAAGGTGCCATACCGAATAGCCCGTCTACCGTAACATCACCAATGTCTGAAGGGAATCCACGGATAGAATAACTTTCAAGATTCTGGCCACCAACCCCACTGCTAAAGACGGCAGGATCAGTAGCAGCGATGACAGCCGTAATATCGGTGGCTTGCTGATCTTCAATAAATTTATCGGTATAGCTGATGGCACTAAACGGCGTCTCTAAAAAATCCTTATTTCCCAAGAATCCAGCGTGATTGGTATAGGTCACCTGCCCACCTGAGTAGATAGGATTGTCATTGCGTTCTGCCACTACTGTTATCGCAGGCAAGGTCACTGTGGGAACGTTGTTATCCTCCTCTAACGGTGGGTTTTGCGCTCCATTGCCAGACTCAGTGGTTTGCTCACTATGTATCACATTACTATTTGTCTGTGCATACGCTGATGGCATACTGATGAATATCGTCCCAGCGACTAGGCTCAAAGACATGGCAAGTCTTGCTGATACGATATAATTGAGCGCGAAAGAAGGTTTGGTCAGTGTCGCCCGCTGTTTGACCCTATTTTTATGATCTAGGTGTTGAAGTTGGTGCATGGAAACGTCCTCTTGTTTTGATGGAAAATAATAATGCGAATAAAAATAAAAATGATAATCATTAACAATTTAGGATAAGAAGAACCCTCTCTTTCTCACTTAATCATTCACTAGGGCGTGTCCTAGTCCTACGTTAAAAAACATCGTTCGTCTTAGAAGGTTCCTAGAGTGTCTCTAGGACGTTGGCTGATAGCCTTTGAGGACATCGTCCATTATGATGTTTAATGAGGTTGGGCTAGCGGCTGCTATATACCACGCATCTGCATCAACAAAAACAACACGACCATTTTTCCATGCTGTTGTTTGACGAAGTAAAGGGTTGCTCACATCATCAGGATTGATAATAGCGCGATGCTCCATGACAGCGGTACGGTCTACAATATAAAGAATATCTGGATCTGCCTGCTGTATAAACTCGCTAGAAATCGGCTGTCCATGTAGGCTGGTCTCTACAATCGTACTCGCAGGCTTGACACCCAAGTCATTGAAGATAAAACCATAGCGTGATTGCAGCCCAAAATTGCTAAAAGCCCCATTATTATGTAAGACAACCAGTGCTTTCTCTGGGCGGTTTTTTGTGAAGTCCTGAACCTCTTTGACTCTTGCATCTAACTGCGTGGCTTTTTGCTCTGCCAATGCCTCCTTATCAAAAATACGACCTAAAGTTAATAAGTGGCTTTTAACACTGGCTATATGCTGCTGACTGTTATTAAAATTCACATCGAAATGTAGAGTCGGTGCAATCCCTGACAGCTCTTGATAGTTAGCGGCGTGAAGCGGGGTCATTAAAATCAGATCAGGATGTAGCGCATGGATACGTTCCATATTTGGCTGAACAATAGCGCCCAAGTCCTCTACTGCGGCATCCGCTTTGTACTGCGAAAGAAAGTGCGGAATATAGTCTTTGACCATTCCTGCAATCGGAACATCGAGCTGATCCAAAAAATCAGCTTCATTCATATCCAGTACCGCGACGCGTTGCGGTCGAGTATTGATGACAGTAGTACCAAGCTCATGCTTGATCGTGATGGGCGTCTCAAGTTTTTGTGACGCGTGTGCTGGCTCATTTGTCAGCTCAGTAGATTTTTTTTCGCATCCTTGTAATGATACGGCGGCCGACATGACCAGTACCCAAACCCAATCTCTCTTACTCAAATTCATACTGCATCCCCTGATAAATTGAAGTAGTTGCACAGGCAACCACGTTCACTACGAATGATCTCAAAATCAAGATCGTATAACTCACTTAAATTGGTTTCTGTCACGACCTGCTCGGACAGTCCGCTAAAGCTAAGCGTGCCATTTTTTAAAGCCACAATATGGTCAGAATAGTTGGCTGCAAAATTGATATCATGAATCACCAAAATCACCGTGCGCCCCCGCTCATCACATAGACGGCGTAAGGCTTGCATGATTTGCACTGCATGCTTCATGTCAAGATTGTTTAGTGGCTCATCCAATAACAACACATCTGTCTGTTGCGCGATGGTCATCGCCAAAAAAGCCATTTGCCGCTGTCCACCACTTAATTCATCCAGATAAGAATGACGTAGAGGCTCTAATGCCAAAAAATCAATGGCCTCATCAATGATGCGTCGATCTTCTGTGGTTAGCGCACCACGGCTATACGGAAAGCGTCCAAAGGAGATCAGCTCCTCCACGGTTAATCGTAGATTAAACCCTGGAGACTGCCGCAGTGTCGCAACATGATGCGCGTATTCAGAAGTACCAATCTCACGGATGTTGCGATCATTGAATGATATCTCACCGCTACTTGGCTCCAATAGCCTTGCCATCATCATCAACAAGGTGGATTTTCCAGCACCATTAGGACCAATTAAAGAGGTAACACTGCCAGCCTGAAATTCTAGGCTGATATCTGATAGCACAGATTTTTTGCCATAGTTTTTATGGACATGGTTGATGGTAATCATGTGAACCCTCTAGTACGGACGGTCAGCGCAAGAAAATAGATGCCACCCACAAGGTTGACGAGAATACTGACACTGGTTTTATGATTAAAGACATGCTCAACAAATATTTGAGCGACTAAAAATATGGCGATAGTAATGGCACAAGCGATGGGTAAGGTGACTTTGTGTTGGTTACTCCCTGCAAGCGCATAAGCGATGTTGGCAATGAACACACCCATAAATACCGTAGGACCGATCAAGCTCGTTGACACAGCCACCAAAATGGCAATTAAAGCCAGATATAACTTAACGTATCTAGGATGGTTTACACCAAGAGACAGCGACTGCTCACGGCCAAGCGCCATCACATCTAAGACAGGCAGTGTCTTACGACTAACCCATAGTACGGTGGCTACCGCAAGCGCTCCATAAAACAGAGTCTCTGGCTGAGATCGATTAAACGAGGTATAGCTTAACCCCTGAAAAACCGAAAACTCGCCAGGGCTAATACGCAGCTGAATAAACTGCGTAACCGTACCGATGACCATCGTTAACACCAAGCCAAATAACAACAAGGTATAGACATCATTTTTACATCGAGGGAAAAGCCAGTGATGAAGTGCCCAAGAATATGCCAGCATCAATACGATTGATACGATAAAATTACCACTGACACCTAGCAGCATCAGTCCATTTGTACCCATCACAAACAGCAGCAGCACTTGCCACAATAAATAAACAGCCTCATAGCCCATGATAGAAGGCGCCAAAATACGATTGCCAACAATAGTTTGAAAGATTATAGATGAAAAAGCTAAGCATATACTACCGAGAACAATAGTCGCTAGACGCATCAAACGCTTAGGAATTAAGTAATCAAAATCTAAATCAGAGCCTATCAATAAGAAGATAAGCGCCAGCAATATAATCAGTATCACGGTCGCCCAAACCTTTGCCGCAGCACTCATCTCACCCCCTTCATGATTAACACAAGGAATATTACACCGCCTACCCCGCCTGCGGTAAGGCCAATGGGAACCTCAAAAGGATAAATGACGAGCCGCCCAAAAATATCACAAATCAGCAGCAAACAAGCACCGCCTAAGGCGACTACTGGCAGTGTCCGCGACAGGTTTTCCCCGTACTTTAGAGCGACTAGATTTGGAATAACCAGCCCCACAAAAGGTATGGCGCCGATGGTGATGACTGAAGCGGCCACCGTTACTGAGACTAGCATAAGCCCTAAGGCAGCTGTCGCCGCATAGCCGAGTCCTAGACTGGCGGCCATGTCCTCGCCCATACCCAGTACCGTAAAGCGATGGGCATAAATATAGGCTAATACAATGATGGGCAAAATAATATAAATCAGCTCGTAATGACCTTGTACAACCCTTGAAAAATCTCCCAATAACCACCCTTGCATACTTTGTAAAATATTATGGCGATACGCATAAAACTCCGCAATTGAGCTCAGCACACTGCCATACATCAACCCAAGGACAGGAATAAGCACAGCGCTCTTAAACTTAATACGGCTAATAATGAGAATAAAAAGTAAGCTTGCGGCAAAGCAAAAAACCAGTGCAAAGATCATTTTACTACTCGTACTGGCATTAGGAAGCATGGTGAGCGAGACCAAAATGCCAAGTTTGGCAGCATCCAACCCCCCTGAAGTTGCAGGCTCAACAAACTTGTTACGGACGATGTGCTGTAAAATCACGCCGCTAACAGACAAACCCACTCCTGTCAGTACCAGCGCAATCAGCCGTGGTATACGGCTCGCCGTTAGGGTCAACCATGCATCGTTGGAGAAATTAAAGAGAGCGATAAGTGAGGTCTGTTTTGAGCCCAGCATAAGAGAAACGGCACAGAGTAAAATGAGTAACAAAGATAGTGAGCGCATTATTGAAGTTCTTCTTACTTATTACGAATGACTTTTTACTACGCTGAAACATACCACCAACAGTCTATAAAACTCATTGCTAGGACTTTTCATTAAAGCATAAATGAGAATCAATCATACTATGCTTGTTTGAATAGGTAAGTTGAATATAAGGTGAAATTGGGAAGTTATACCGTGAATAAGGGAACTTATTCGGAACGATACCTCAGCATTTACCAAGGTTTGAAGATTGAATTAACTCAGGCGCAACATAGGTTTGGCATAAATAAGTCGTATATCAGCAATGCTTATTTAGCTGATTTTAGAAGATTGTGGCAGCTTGACATCTATTGGTTGGCTAGATAAGTTGTGTGGGTGTAACGCCATAAAATTTGGCAAAAGCTTTACTGAAATTGCTAGGATCACGATAGCCAACATACCATGCAGTCTCTTGGACGCTTTTATATTCATCTAGCAACAAACGCATTGCTTCCTGCATACGCAGTTCACGGATAAAGCTGCCGATTGTTTTACCCGTTTGTTGTTTGAACTGTTGCTTGAGATAGCATTCGTTTATACCCACTCGTTGAGCCAACAAGGAAATTGTTAATTTATTACTGTACTCTTGGCGAATAATATCAACGGCCTGATCAATTTGGCTTTTTTGGTTTGCTAATCGGCCTGATATATCTTGAATGCCTAAAATATCTTGGCAAAGCAGCAATGCTTGACTCTCTAAAGCTAATCGATCACTCAAAGTACAGCAAGGTAAAGAGAGGATATAAGCTGCACGAGCAAGTAGACGCGGCTGGTTGGATAAGCTGACTTGAACCATTTCAGGATCTTGATTATTAAAAGGTAATAGCCATGTTGGAACAGCGAAGCTTTCTGCCCAGCGCGACAACAATGTTTGATTAAAATCGATTGTTACGATATGGCTATTTATAGGAGAATTCTGCAAATATTCAGTATCAACTGTAGAGTTAATATCACCAAAATCTCCTGATCGTCGCCAAATTTGCTGCGAATGAATACTTGTATCAGTCCGTAAATTACTAGCATGTAAGGTATAGTTCGCATCTACAATTAAGTGCATCCCTACATCACAAGCAAATGGTGCGGCGGGTTCCACCAAAGATTGGCTGCTAGCAATGCTGTTTCGACCGAGCACGATACCATTATGCAAGCTCAGTAAGTCACCATAACCAGAGCTGCCATCATAAGTTGGACGTTTAATCAAATAGTCAGAATCAGGATGATCGAAAGACCAGTATTCGGTCTGATAGTGATCATAAAATGTGCTTAAGTTTGTCATATAAATACAATCGCGATATTTTAGTTTGAATGATTAAATAACAGAGATTCTATGTTGTATTCAACTAGAAATAGCTTTACCTACATAAATAGCCAGTTATCAAATATTGAAATAATAATAGCATTATTAGTAACGAACAATCATTTTAATACAAATGATTATCAATCAAAAATAATTTAATGGTATTAACATACCAAAAAGGAGTAATAATGAGTCTGCATATAGCGAATATTAAAAACGAGCTTGATGATATTAAAGAACTTTGGAAGCCTACTGATATTGCTCAGTTCAATCAATTAACCGTAAAGCTGGCCAAACTGAAAGGCGAATACGAGTGGCATCGTCACGAACATGAAGACAAGTTATTTTATGTACTGTCAGGACAGTTATTTATTATATTAAAAGACAAGACTATAGAAGTGAATTCTGGAGAAGTGGTCGTTATTCCTAAGAATGTTGACAATAAGCCTTACGCACCTACTGAAACGAGTGTAATGTTTTTTGAACCTTTATGAATATATAGCCGGTACAATATAATTCAGATACAAGGAAGGCGAGCGAAAGTACTACAAATAGTAGACTAAGCGAGCCTGACACAGTATCTGATTTATATAGGATTGACTATAGAATTAAATCTATAACAATGTTTCTATTACAGCTATTTGATTGAAATGCATCTGAGCACTCAGTATTAATAACTTGTAAAGCCGTTAAAAATACTGCCGCCTTTGTAAATTAAATGTCGAAAATGCAATATGCATAATAAACTTATCAACCACTCTTTGAATACCCACTTTGCTTTTCAAAGAGTGGTCAGCCAATCACTCTTGCAGATTTTTCTCCTAATGAAGGTGTGAATATTAGCACTCTCATTACTCGCGTTTATATTATTTCAATATCAGGATATAACGAGGCTAAGTTATTCAAATCCCTCCAATGAGTAGGAGCTTCGCTGCCTGCTTACAAAGCTATCTGGAGATATGCATATGTCAAATAGCTGGTTTTAAATAAGTCGTCATCTGCGTTTCAATTCTATTGTATTATCATATAAAATTGATTATTTTTCCTCACGGTATAAGGTGTTTTTTGCTTCTACTCTAAAATCTTCATGACTAATGGCAGGCTCAATGCTAGCTGTATTTAGGTTCACATGTGAGACAGACGCTTCTGGCTCACGATATAAGATATTCTGTGCTTCCTGTCTAAAATCACCATAACTAATAGCAGTCTCGACTTGAGCGTGCTTAGCTTCAACATTAGCCTGATTGTGATTATTTTTAACTTTTGCTAGAGGTGAACTATCTGCTGCCGACTCGTTGATTTGATGAGTAGCTACCGTAACAGGTAGATGAACACTTACCATGGATGCTTGAGGGATTGTTGAAAAAAAACGAGCCGACACAAATATAGTCGTTAATAACAAGACACCCACTATGGCAAACCATTTTACATGACTCAGCAAACTGCCTTTTGCTAGCTTTGCTGTGTCGGTTGCTAATAGTGGCTCGTTATTAGAATTACTGGATAAGCCAACACTTTTATTGATATCACTTTTATTGTCTGAGATAGTCATAATTCAATACCGAGTCAATCCATGTTATGAACGGCCTATCACCGTATCCTTGATCTCAGGATACGGGCTCTCGGGTATGTTGCAATGATTTTTGGTATGAGCGATAGAATTGACTGATAAGCGGCTTGAAAGTACTATTATTGTATGGCTAGTTGCTGATGAGCAATTTGAAAAATGGTAATAAAAATGAGATGAATTGCAGTCTAATAAGCAAAATAGCACAGGTTATCTCGAGGTATTAAGCAGATATTTAACGCTGCTTGGCATAACTCAGTCCATTTGAATTGAGAATATGCCTTAGATTGAGTGACTAATCATTGGTCTCGCGATACAAGGTACTTTGGGATTCTTCTCTAAAGTCATCATAAGTGATGGCTGCCTCAGCTGCTGGCATGGTCGATGGGGCTTCAGTAGTCTCTACCCCATTAGGATTGGTGTCTGGATTCTCAGTGGGGGGTTCCTCTGGTTGCGATATCACTGTCGATTTATCTACCGCGCCTGTATCAGCAGAAGGTTGGTTATCATCGGTTGCTACTGCTTTGCCAGAGCTAACAGCTAGTGCTGCATCTGTCGTTGTTGTTTTCGTCTCTGCACTATCAGGTACAATCGTTTTCGTTGAGGTCGATAGAACGCCGGTAAAAATTAGTGTTGCTACAATAATAGCAATCAATAATGAGCCAAAGATCATGCCAATAATAAGTGGTTTTTTGCTACTTACTTGCTTTTCCTTTGATTTTGCTAATTGTTTAGCAATAGCATTGTCATTTACAGCGTCGTTATTATTAGATAGTTGTTCATTTCTAACTTTTTCCGCTGCTAATCTTTCTGAATCTTGACGTTTTAAATCATCAGCATTTGCGCTGTCAGCGATATATAAAGAAGATTTATCGTTATTTGCATCAGAATCTAAAGAGTTGTCAGTATTAGCTATCGGTGCATGATTTGTCGAAAAACCCTCGTCTTTATCGTCATCAGAAAAATCTACATTAATACCTGTGCTCACGCTTTCTTGCTCTAAATTAGCAAATAATTCTAGCTCTGTGGCGCTTAATGGCTCATACGATGAAAGATGATTGGTATTTTTTAGTGGTTTTAATGCATTTTCTTTGAAAGTAGCGTTATCCTCATTACTATCAACATTTTCGACACGCGTGATGAAACGCTCGTAGATATTATCTTTACGCATACGCTTACGTGGCTTAGTATTAGCAATTTTGGCTAAATTTGCCTCTAACTGCGCATTAGGGCTATTTTTTTTGTCGCTCATGAAATAATACCAAACCAGTTTTTACCGCGAAAAAGTAGATAACAGCTAGAATTAAGAATAAAGTTTTTATTGTTTGCTAAAGTGTAACACTAACGTTAACAAACAATATAGTAGCTCGCCTCGTTCGCTTCAAGCATAATTTGTCGCTTATTGCTCTTATTCGGATAAAATAATCAAAATAGCCAAAAAAAATAAGCCACAAGCAACGGTGACATCATAAACAAGTGAGCATAAAGATATGGATTTAAAACAGCTCAACGCTTTTATTGCTATCGCAGATTCACGGAGCTTTAGTGCCGCAGCGACTAAAACTGGATTGTCACAACCAAGCTTGAGTCGTCTGCTTAAACAGCTTGAAACAGATATGGGTGTGGAATTGGTCGATCGCTACCATAGACCGCTACATCTGACTGAAGCTGGTACATTCTTTTACGACAAAATCAGCGCCATATTGACAGAGATTGATACCGTCACCAGCATGACGCAGCGGCTATCCACGCCCAGTAGCATGCTAAATATTGGCTTTGTCCCATCCGTGCTTTATGGATTGCTTCCTGAAATTATTGCCATGCTGAAGCAATCCAGCCCCGATATCGACGTCAATCTCAAAGACATCAGCTCATATCAACAAATAGAGGCGCTCAAATCTGGTGAGATAGACATCGGTTTTGGGCGTTTCCCCCATCAAGATCCATGGATTCAACAAATACTACTGCGTCATGAGCGTTATGTCGTCGCCTTACCAAAAGCGCATCCTTTGGCGCATGTAAAGGAGCAGCGGTTGATAGACTTAGCAAACAATCGACTGATTCTCTACCATCAAACTCATTTACCGATAGCGACGAGCGTAAGATCAACCAGCGCAAAGCTGGATAATAATACAAAATCCAGACGCACAAGCGCTGAGCAATCCACACTTAGCGCGCCTATTACGGAGCCGTTGCTACACTTATTCGCACAATACGGTATTTCGCCTTTTATGACTACGACGGTGAGTGACTTGCAAGTAGCGCTAGGCTTGGTGGCGGCTGGCGAAGGCATTACCCTTGTGCCTGCTAGCCTAAAGACCGTGCGTACCGACCAAATCAGTTATCAACGTTTGATACACGAAAACGTCACCTCCCCTATTTATCTACATACACTCAAAGATTTCGTTCATCCCAGCATTTCTGATTTACTGAGCGCCACCTATCAGGTATATGAGCAGCGCGGCATCACTTATCGACAGCAAAAATTTGTGTCAAAGCCTTAAATTATCAGATATTGAATGGATATTGTGTTATAAAGAACCGCCAAAAAATAATCAGCCTTAATACTTGATATTATCAACTGATTATGCTAACTAAAAAGAATGGCAATGCAAACAAATAGTAATAACAACTAGAATAATCATTCTCCTGACTGGCTTCGGTGTGCTAAAGTCGATACAAGATGAATCGTTTTATATTTAAGCAGTTTATAAAGCGCTTCTCTCATGATCATTGGCAAGCTGACACAGGTAAGTGATAATTTGCCGTTTTAACCATTTAGAGGTATTCATGACCACACAACCACTCAATAACCCACGCACCAACCCAAATGCCACTGACGATACTGCGACCTCGCCGCAAGAAGACTTTAGCTGGCGCATCTTTGGTCCCGGTATTTTGATGGCAACCGCTGCTATCGGTGGCTCGCATTTGATTTCATCGACGCAGGCTGGCGCTATATATGGCTGGCAACTGGCCATTATGATTATTTTAGCCAACGTTTTTAAGTATCCATTTTTTCGCTTTGCAACCGACTATGTCTATGACACTGGCGAGAGTTTGATTGCAGGCTATGCCAAACGCTCAAAAGTATATCTGTGGGTATATTTTATACTCTCTATCCTATCAGCCGTCATTAGTACGGGCGCGGTCTCATTAATAGCAGCGGTTATCTTAGGTTTTATGCTACCCGCTTCTCTTGGGCTATCGACGATGGCACTGTCTCTCATCATCGTGGCGGTTTCTTGGTTCTTTTTAATTGCAGGTCACTATAAGCTGCTCGATGGTGTGACCAAATGGATTATGATTGCTCTGACCACGGCTACTGTTGCTGCGGTCATCATTGCCGCTGGCAAGCCGACAGTCATGGCTGCTGACTTTATCGCCGCCTCTCCTTGGAATTTAGCAACTTTAGGTTTCATCGTAGCACTCATGGGCTGGATGCCAGCACCGCTTGAGTTTGCCGCCATTACCTCGATGTGGACATCTGCCAAAGTCAAAGCCGATCACACCACCCATCGCCAAGGTTTGCTTGATTTTAACGTAGGCTACGCCGTCTCAGCGATTTTGGCATTATTTTTCTTGTCATTAGGTGTGTTTGTACAGTATGGCTCAGGACAAGAAATTGAGCTGGTTGGTGGCGCTTATATCAATCAGTTGATCAACATGTATACCGCAACTATCGGTGAATGGTCACGTCTATTGGTCGCTTTCGTCGCCTTTATGTGTATGTTTGGTACGACGATCACCTGTGCAGACGGTTATGGCCGTGCCAACGCTGAGTGCTGGCGTCTAATAAAAGGTGAAAGCGAAATCAACAAAAAGCAAATCGCTTTTTGGACGACCTATGCTATCGGTGGTGGGTTGATGATTATCACTTTCTTTACTGGACAACTAGGGACTATGCTTAAGTTTGCCATGATATCGGCGTTTGTCTCAGCGCCTATCTTTGGCTGGTTAAATTACTCACTGGTTAAAAACCATAAAAAACTGTCTTTTGGTATGAATGCACTCTCTATCGCAGGACTCATCTTCTTAACGGGTTTTGCACTGTTATTTTTAGCCAATCTTGCTGGACTATTTGGCTAGATATCGGTTTTAAAAATATCTATTTATATCATAAAAGCCCTTTTAGCTTAGCTATTAGGGCTTTTTGGTAAGCTAAAATCATGAAGCGATAAAAATAAGCGCAACTGCTATTGTAAATAAATGTAAATAATGGGCTATACGTGTCTTTGCAAATTCAGCAATATGAATAAGAGTTTGAGTAAACCATTACTTTATAGATAATGGTATTCATATGGTGAATAATATTAATTCTAATAAATTATTTATTTAAATTAATTAAATAATAATGCTTAAACAATGCTTTTCACTCACTGATTATTGAGTATAATCGAACACAATAACGATAATACTATCTCTCTATGCAAGGACACTCACATGACTTTATCTTCAGCAGGCACACGCTTTCGCAGTGCTTTGGCCCAAAAAAACGATAATAACCAGCCACTACAAATTGTAGGTGCTATCAATGCCTATACTGCAATGATGGCGACTCAAGTCGGTCACCAAGCGTTATATCTCTCTGGTGCTGGTGTGGCAAATGCCTCATTTGGTCTTCCTGATTTGGGTATGACTAGCCTTGATAATGTGCTAGAAGATGCACGCCGTATCACTGACGCAGTTGATACGCCGTTATTAGTAGATATCGACACTGGTTTTGGCGGTGCATTTAACATTGCCCAAACCATCAGAAAAATGGAAAAAGCAGGTGTTGCAGCCGTACATATCGAAGACCAAGTGGCGCAAAAACGTTGTGGTCATCGCCCAAATAAAGAAATCGTCAGTATTTCAGAAATGGTTGATCGCTTAAAAGCGGCATTGGATGCCAAAACTGACCCTGATTTTGTGGTCATGGCACGTACGGATGCGCTATCTGTAGAAGGTCTTGATGCTGCTGTAGAGCGTGCAGTCGCGTTCCAAGAAGCTGGCGCAGACATGATTTTTGCTGAAGCCTTAACCGATATCGAAATGTATCGTAAGTTCACTGACATATTGGATATCCCAGTACTCGCCAACATGACAGAGTTTGGTCAGACAGACCTTTACACCACTGATCAACTGTATAGCGTGGGTGTCGAGATGGTGTTGTACCCGCTATCAGCATTCCGTGCGATGAACAAAGCGGCATTAAACGTTTATCAGCATCTACTGACTGATGGCACCCAAGAAAAAGTTGTAGATACCATGCAAACCCGCATGGAGCTGTATGATTTCTTAAATTATCATGAGTTTGAGCAGACGCTAGACAAATTATTTGCTAATAAGTAGTTAAGAGTTAGTTATTGGCAACACTGAAAAGATAGCTCACCTTTGAGTGTGTTATCTTTTCGAAATCCGTCTTCATTTACTTTTAGGTTATTTATGCCATTTTTTACTGCTAATACTGCTCTTAAAACGTCACTACTGAACAGTACGCTTGCCGCACTGTTATTCGTGACGGGCTGTGATAAAACACTAGAAACCGCTGATGATACGACCAATGGTGCAAGCACTGCTGAAGTTGATACTACCAAAGATGCTCCTGCACCTGCCACTCAAGATGACTTGGTCATGACAACGATTACGCTAGATACCGTCAACAGCCTACTATTTGCCCCAGTTATCAATAGTGGTGCGCTCAGTGCAGAGCAAGTCAGCTGTCTCGAATCACGCGACAAAGACTTGGGTAAAGCCGAAGTCGATCGTTTCTATAAGAGTCAGTTTACCGATGCAGAGTTACAAGAGTTAGATGACTTTTATACGTCAGAGGTAGGGAAAAAGCTGATTACGTTTGGTAATGAGCAACTGCGTGTCATGAATGGTGAAGAGATTGCAACGCCAATGGCTGACCCTACCCCAGAAGAGATGACTGAGATTCAGACGTTCATGGAATCACCACTGGGTGTCAAGTACATGAAAATCAATAATGCAGAAGGCGAAGGCAGCGCAATGGAAGTCTTGAATGGCCCTATTGAAGCCGAATTCAAGCGTTGCAATGTCGATTTAGATGGTCCACAGCTTGAACAGCCTGCGTAACGCTCAACTGGCGCTATTATCAGTCATTAACTGAAAAATTTATTATTCTAAACTTAGAAACACCGTTTTTTACCCAAAAAGCTACCCACAAAAGGAATTTCATCATGGCAGCACAAAACCCATCAAAAAAAGTATTGTCAGGCGCAGGTCTACGCGGACAAGTCGCAGGCAAAACCGCGCTATCTACCGTCGGCAAATCAGGCTCTGGTCTGACGTATCGCGGTTATGACGTGTCAGAGCTGGCAGACAAATGCATCTTTGAAGAAGTGGCTTATTTGCTGCTATACGGCAACTTGCCAAACCAAACCGAGCTTGATGCTTATCAAGCCAAGCTAAAGACCCTTCGCGGTCTACCACAGTCATTAAAAGACGTGCTTGAGCGTATCCCTGCCGAATCGCATCCGATGGATGTATTACGTACAGGTTGCTCTATGCTGGGTAACTTAGAAACCGAAATGAGTTTTGAGGAAGAAAACGACCAAGCAGATCGCATGCTTGCGGTATTCCCTTCTATCATCAACTACTGGTACCGCTTCACTCATGACAACGTGCGTATCGAAACTGAAACGGATGATGCGACGATTGGCGGTCATTTCTTACATTTGCTTAAAGGTGAAAAACCAAACGAGCTACACACAAAAGTGATGAACGTGTCTCTTATCTTGTACGCAGAGCATGAGTTTAACGCTTCAACCTTTACCGCACGTGTATGTGCCTCTACGCTATCTGATATCCATTCTTGTATCACTGGCGCAATCGGTTCACTACGCGGTCCTCTGCATGGTGGCGCTAATGAGGCGGCAATGGATATGATTGAAGGCTTTAGTTCACCTGATGAAGCCGAAGAAGAAATGATGGGCATGCTGGCGCGTAAAGACAAAATCATGGGCTTTGGTCATGCTATTTATAGCGAGTCAGATCCACGTAATGTTGTGATTAAAGGTTGGGCTGAAAAGCTAGCGGCTGACGTTGGTGATGAAGTGCTATATCCAGTGTCGGTACGCTGTGAAGAAGTCATGTGGCGCGAGAAGAAATTATTCTGTAATGCTGACTTTTTCCATGCCTCTGCTTATCACTTCATGGGTATTCCGACCAAACTGTTCACACCTATATTTGTCTGTTCACGCTTAACGGGCTGGGCATCACACGTGTTTGAGCAACGTGCTAACAACCGTATCATTCGCCCAAGTGCAGAATATACCGGTGAAGAGTTGCGTCCAGTACCAGATATGAGTGCGCGTTAATTGAGTATTAAATAGAATTTATATGTGTAGGGTGTGCCTTGCATGCCCTATATTTTCTGTCAGTTTTTCATGAAGTTTCTTTAGCAAAACTGAATCTTATTTTCGATAACGACTTTGCTAAAAGAATTATCCTTTTTCTATAAACCTCATTCCAACCAGCTAACTGCCAAAGGTGACCCATGGACAACGCTCTAGTACAGCCGATGAACGACCAATTTAAAAAGCCACTTCCTGATACCGACTTGTATTACTTTGACACCCGTGCGGCAATTGAGGATATCGAAGCTGGCGCGTATGACAAGCTACCGTTTTGCTCAAAAGTACTATGTGAAAACTTGGTACGTCGTTGCCCACCAGAAGAGCTAACAGCTGCTTTAAAACAACATATTGAGGGCAAACAAGACCTTGATTTTCCTTGGTACCCTGCCCGCGTCGTTTGTCATGATATTTTGGGTCAAACCGCCTTTGTTGACTTAGCAGGCCTACGTGATGCCATCGCTGAACAAGGTGGTGACCCGTCTAAAGTAAACCCAATCGTACCGACTCAGCTTATTGTTGATCACTCACTGGCTGTTGAGCATGCAGGCTTTGAAGTAGATGCATTTGAGAAAAACCGCGCGATTGAAGAGCGCCGTAATGATGACCGTTTTCACTTTATCAACTGGTGCGAATACGCCTTTGACAACGTGAACGTGGTGCCGCCGGGTAATGGCATCATGCATCAAATCAACTTAGAAAAAATGTCGCCTGTAGTGCAAGTAGTACAAAACAAGGCCGGTGAAAAGGTCGCGTTTGCTGACACTTTAGTCGGTACTGACAGTCACACTCCTATGGTCGATGCCTTGGGTGTTATTTCTATCGGTGTTGGCGGCCTTGAAGCTGAAAGCGTTATGCTCGGCAATCCATCGTATATGCGCTTGCCCGATTACGTTGGCGTCAAGCTCACTGGCAAACTACAAAAAGGCATTACGGGTACGGATCTCGTACTGGCGATGACTGAATTCTTGCGTGATGCAGGTGTGGTCTCTACTTATATTGAATTCTTCGGTGACGGTGCGCGCCAGCTTACTGTAGGCGACCGTGCATCTATCTCCAACATGACGCCTGAGTATGGCGCAACTGCTGCCATGTTCTATATCGATGAGCAAACCATCGATTACTTACGCCTAACTGGTCGTAGTGAAGATCAGATTAAACTGGTTGAGCAGTATGCCAAGCAAGTGGGTTTATGGGCTGACGGCATGGAAAAAGCCGAATACGCACGTGTGCTTGAATTTGATTTATCTGCGGTCGTGCGCAATTTAGCAGGCCCATCTCGCCCGCATGCACGTGTATCGACAACTGATTTGGTTGCAAAAGGTATCGCTCATGGCGCTGATGAGAAGCTACCAGAACCAAAAGATGGTCTCATGCCAGATGGTGCGGTTATTATTGCAGCCATCACCAGTTGTACCAATACCTCAAACCCACGCAATATGGTAGCAGCCGGCCTTGTTGCCCGTAACGCCAATGCAAAAGGCTTATTACGTAAGCCTTGGGTGAAGTCTTCATTAGCACCTGGCTCAAAAACGGTAAAAATGTACCTAGAAGAAGCCGGCTTGATGCCTGAGCTCCAAGAAATCGGCTTTGACGTGGTCGGTTTTGCTTGTACCACATGTAACGGTATGAGTGGCGCGCTTGATCCTGACATCGAGAAAGAAATCATTGATAATGATTTATTCACTACCGCAGTGTTATCAGGTAACCGTAACTTTGATGGTCGTATCCATCCGTATGCCAAGCAAGCATTTTTAGCATCACCACCATTGGTGATTGCCTATGCTATTGCCGGTAATATCCGTTTTGATATCGAAAAAGACTCGTTAGGAAAAGACCAAGACGGCAATGACGTTTATCTAAAAGACATCTGGTTCGATGATGATGAAGTTGATGCCATCGTGGCTAAAGCGGTAAAACCTGAGCAATTTAACGCTGTTTATATTCCGATGTTTGACGAAGCCAAAAAAGACACGGGTAAAGCATTAAGCCCACTCTATAACTGGCGTGAACAGACGACTTATATCCGCCGTCCGCCGTATTGGGAAGGCAAAATGGCAGCGATGAATAAGCTAAAAGGCATGCGTCCATTAGCGGTACTAGGTGACAATATTACTACTGATCATTTATCACCATCTAATGCGATTTTGGGTGACTCGGCAGCTGGCGAGTACCTTGATACCATGGGTCTACCGGCGGAAGATTATAATTCTTATGCAACCCATCGCGGCGACCACTTAACGGCGCAGCGTGCGACCTTTGCCAATCCTAAGCTATTGAATGAGATGGTACGTGACGAGAAAGGTGAAGTAATACAAGGTTCGCTTGCTAGAGTAGAGCCTGAAGGTCAAGTCATGCGTATGTGGGAAGCAATCGAGACCTATATGAACCGCGAGCAGCCGCTGATCATCATCGCCGGTGACGGCTATGGTCAAGGCTCAAGCCGTGACTGGGCTGCTAAAGGCGTCCGTTTAGCAGGTGTAGAAGTGGTGGTTGCTGAAGATTTTGAGCGTATTCACCGCCAAAACTTGGTCGGTATGGGCGCACTACCTTTGCAGTTTAAAGAAGGTGTCAATCGTAATACTCTAAATATCGGTGGCACCGAAGTATTTGATATCGAAGGCGAAGTGTCTGCTGGCGGTGAGATGACATTGGTCATTAACCGCACAGATGGTACTGTCGATAAAGCCTCAGTGAAATGTCGTTTAGATACTGCTGATGAGGTCAAAATGTACAACGCAGGCGGTATGCTCCAGCGCTTTGCCAAAGAGTTTATCGATGGCACGCTAGATATCGTTTAATAGAAACGAATAAACAACAACGATAGCTGCCGTACACGTGACAAAAGCCAATGTTATATTTATATGGCATTGGCTTTTTTAGTAGTCTCACAATAGATTCTGATACTCTTTAGTCTTATTAGGCTTCTATCCATTAAATACATTACTTATAGTATTTTATTTAAATGAATTTTCTTAAAAAAATAAACATTTGTTTTTCTATTTAGTATAATTGTCATTTTTTATCATAAGAAGTGGCATGAAAAACATCCATAGAACTTTTATTATTTTAATTTCTGTATTGAATCTTAGCGGTTGTAGTAGTCTCACTGATTTATCAATGGTAGACGTCTCTATTTCCATTGTCGTTATTGCTATTATTATTGGTTGTTGGGTTTCTAATGTACGTACCGGCCGCGATATACAAGAGTCCGTTGATAGTATTATACAAATTCGACGGGAACAACTTGAAGTGGCTAAGTCCGATTTGAGACCTGGCATTGATGAAGGCGACCCAGTTTCGCAGTATCTCTTGGCGCTTAAATTTCATACTGGTGATGGTGTCGGTCAAGACTTAGTAGCAGCGTGTTACTGGTACAGTTTGTCCGCTGAAAGTGGATTTATTCATGCCGTGACAACTTTAGCCCTTATGTATATAAAAGGATGGGGTACCAAGCAAGATTTGACTAAAGCTGCTAAGCTTTTGTCTATTGCCTCAGAAGAAGGCGATCTGCAGGCACAGAACTTTTTAGCAGCAGCTTATTTAAACGGATGGGGTGTTCGAAAAAATGAAGAAAAAGCACGTTATTGGCTGCAACAAGCAGCTGCACAAAGCTCTGAAGAAACCAGTGAGTCTATAAATATGTTGTCGCCGCAATCTATTGAATCATTAACAATGGTCATTCAAAACGGTGATGAATATATCGTACTAAAATAATAGGAATAAAAAAATGACCCGACCAAACCCTGCTTTTGCTCCACAAACCTCTGTCCCAGCCACTTATATGCGTGGCGGTACCTCAAAAGGTACATTCTTTAAACTATCTGATTTACCACAGCGTTGCCAAGTCGCTGGCGAGTCGCGTGATAATTTCCTATTGCGGGTTATCGGTAGCCCTGATCCTTATGGTAAGCAAATCGATGGTTTGGGTAATGGTAGCTCTAGCACCTCAAAGACAGTCATTCTATCTCCAGCAGATCATGATAGCCACGATGTGAACTACTTGTTTGGACAAGTCAATATCGCCAAACCAATGATTGATTGGGCTGGTAACTGTGGCAATTTGACCGCAGCAGTCGGTGCCTGTGCCATTAATATGGGTCTGGTCGATGCCGACAAAATTACTAATAGTATCGAAGAAGATGCTGAAAGCGGTATTTGTGAGGTGCGTATTTGGCAACAGAATATCAGTAAAACCATCATTGCTCATGTGCCTGTTTACATGGACGCACAAGGCAAAGTGCAAGTACAAGAAACCGGCGATTTTGAATTAGACGGTGTAACCTTCCCAGCGGCTGAAGTCAAAATCGAATTTATCGATCCCGTTGATGCTACCAGCGATATGTTCCCTACTGGTAACTTGGTCGATGATTTTGATGTCTCTGGCTGTGGTCTAAATACTGATAGCGTCAAGGCAACTTTTATTAGTGCTGGTATCCCAACCATCTTTATGAAAGCAGAAGATTTGGGCTTTACCGGTACTGAGCTACAAGGCGACATCAATAGTAATAGCGAGCTACTTGCCAAGCTTGAGAAAATCCGTGCCAAAGGCGGCGTTGCGATGGGGCTGTTTAAAGACGTCAGTGAAGCGCAAACCAGTCAACATATTCCTAAAATCGCTTGGGTTGCTTCTACGCAAAGTTATACTGCGTCGAGCGGTAAATTTGTCGAGGCGGCAGATATTGATTTAGTCGTTCGTGCTATGAGTATGGGTCAATTACATCATGCGATGATGGGCACAGCAGCGGTTGCAATAGCAGCGGCAGCAACGACACAGGGTACATTGGTCAATGAAGCGGCAGGTGGACATGAACTGAACGAAGTGCGTTTTGGTCATCCATCAGGTACATTACTCGTTGGCGGTAAGACTGAACTGGTTGATGGACGCTGGCAGGCTAAAAAAGTATCAATGAGCCGCTCGGCAAGGCGTATCATGGTTGGTGAAGTCTTTGTACCAGCGGATGCGTTCTGAATCTAAATAAGGGGTTAGTTAAATGAATAGAAGTCTATATAAGCATGCGTTCACCTTAAAGGATTCACCTAATTATAATTGCCCTAAGTGTGATATCGGACTTCTGCGGATCGCAAAGGATAATTTTAAGAACTATACAACTTTCGATTTACAAAAAGCTATGAAGAATCCTGAGTTCGAGCCAGAATGGATTGAATATATATTTAATTGTGTTTTTGAATGTAATAATGATAGGTGTGACGGCAAAGTATTATGTACAGGTCGAGGAAGTGTAGATGTTGATATTGAGGTTGATGATAACGGTCAACAGTATCAAGAATATAATGATTACTATCGACCTTTATACTTTCATCCAAACCTTGAATTAATTACCATCCCAAAAAATACGCCTGCTGATATTAAGAAGTTACTGAATCAATCATTTGAATTGTTTTTCTCTTCTCCTTCATCAGCAGCAAATTTAGTAAGAGCTTCTATAGAAGAAATCCTTAATGATCAAAACATACCTGATTATTTTATAAGTAAAAAAGGCAAGCATGTCATATTAACTCTGCATGGAAGAATTGATAAACTGCCTGAAAAATATGATGGTCTAAAGGATAAGGTTTTTGCGCTAAAGTGGCTAGGTAATGATGGAAGTCATTCAGGCAGCACAATAAGTTTAGACGACGCTATGGATGCTTATGAATTAATCGAAGAAGTTCTTTCAAAAATATACAGCTCTAAAGATGCTGATTTAGCTAGATTAGCCAAAGAGATAAACGAATCTAAGGGCCCAAAAAAATAAGGTATAATTTAAAACCTAAATACTAAGATTTATGAACTTAATACATGCCAACCACTTCTACTCTAAAAAAGTCTCCACTTAATAAAAAGCCATCCGTTAAGAAAAAAGAGCGGCGGGCATTGCTATGGGACATCCTAAAAAAGCTTGCCGTCTTTGCTGCGCCTTATAAGCTATTGATTGTTGCGACGCTTATCTTAACGGTACTTGGCTCCTTTACCGCTCAGGTCAATGCCTTTGTGCTGCGTTATGCCGTAGATACTTTGACCGAGATTGCAACCCTTGCCGAGCCTTGGGAAGCAGGTCTGCGTATGCTCGTCATCATCAGTGCGGTGCTTTTGACCAAAGAGATATTATCAATATTTATCTCTTTTGGTCAGCGCTTTTATGGTGAAAAGATTCGTATCAATCTGTCGCGTGATTTATCACAAAAAATCATTGAGCGTATCTTGACCTATCGCATGGCGTTTTATACCAGTAGCGAAAATGACAGTGGTAAATTACAAACCCGTATTGATTATGGCGTTAGTAGCCTGACCAGCCTAGTGCAGAATTTCTTTATTGACATGTTGCCGCTGTTTGCCAGTGCCATCGTCTCACTCATTATCATGTTTTCGACCAATTTTTGGATAGGCTTGGTTGGTCTTATTATCATCCCAATTTACTTCTTTATCAGTCAAAAACAAGCACGGCGTCTGCAAGGATTTCGTCGGCAGATGCGTGGTTATAGAGAAGCCAAAAGCGGTTTGGTTATCTCGCTGATTAACTCTATCAGCGTGGTAAAGTCCTTTGTCCGTGAATCTATTGAAGCGGAGAAGCACTTAACCATTCAAAAAGACATGACTGATAATCAGCTGCGTATTCGTAGTATTGGTTTTATTTATGATGCAATAAAAACCTTTATCGAGCAGATTGGCGTGGTAGTTATCATTTTGCTGACGTCCTACTTTGTTTTAAAAGGCGAGATGACCATCGGTATGATTTTATTCCATGTCATGCTGTTTCAAAATGTCGCCGCCCCTATTCGTCAATTGCATCGTATCTATGATCAGATTAATAATGCCCTGACTTACGCTGAAGGCTTCTTTGATATATTAGAAGATGAAGGCCAAGTTGAAGATATCACGGGCAGAAGTAGTAAAAATTTAAAAGGTCATATTGAGCTGAAAAACGTCGATTTCACATATCCTAATGGCACGCAAGCGCTAAAAGATGTCAGCTTTACTATCAAGCCCAATCGTATTACTGCGCTGGTGGGTTTAAGTGGTGCTGGCAAGAGTACGATTATCAGTTTATTGGTAAAGTTTTATGCGCCAGATAGCGGCACTATATGGCTAGACGGACATAATTTAGCCGACTGCGATACTCATGAATTGCGTCAAAATATCGGTTTAGTGCTACAAAGCAATCATATATTTTCGGGGACGATTAGCGAAAATATCCGCTATGGCGATATGAATGCGACAGATGAAGATATTATCATTGCAGCAAAAAAAGCTTCCATTCATGAGCAAATTATTAATTTAGCAAAAGGCTATGAGAGTACAGCAAAGTCATTGTCTGGTGGTCAACAGCAACGTATCGCGCTGGCACGGATGTTTTTAAAAGATCCACCCATTGTGTTTTTGGATGAGCCAACCGCTAGCCTCGATGCCATCGCCAGCCAACAAGTGAAGAAGAGCCTAGATCTCATCAAAAAAGATCGTACCGTGATTATGGTCTCGCATAATATTGCCCAAATTATCGATGCGGATGACTTGGTCGTGATAGAAGATGGTCGCGTGGTTGAAACCGGTACGCATGAAGCGCTATATGAGAAACATGGTAAGTATTTTGAGATATTCAATGCCATGTCGGATAGCTTAAATTTGGATAAAATCAGCCAGACTCTAAAGGGTTAGGAATGGTTAATGTGTGCCTAAATCGTTATAATGCCAATCTTTTACCGCCTATATCCAGAAGCTAGCCCACTATGACTTGTGAATTTTCTATCAAAACCTTTGATGAGCTGACCTCAGTTGATCTCTATCATATTTTAAAAGCCCGATCACAAGTGTTTGTGGTTGAGCAAAACTGCGCCTATCAAGATATGGATGAGGTGGACTTTGATTGCCTACATCTGATCGCGCATCAAAACGAGGCGTTGGTAGGCTACTGCCGTATCATTCCGCCTGAATTTAATAAATTAAAATCCAATCTATCGGTCGCCGACCCTACGATTAAGACCAATCATACTGCTATGCCTGCCATCGGTAGAGTGCTGGTATTATCAGAGCACAGAGGTGACGGTATAGCGCGGCAGATGATGATTCATGCCATTGCGCACTGCCGTAAAAAATATGGTAAAAAGCGCCCGATTATACTCTCTGCACAAGCCTACTTACTCAGCTTCTATGAGTCCTTAGGGTTTGTACCTGAAGGCGATCATTATCTCGAAGATAACATAGAGCATGTAAAAATGGTTCTATACGTTGCCAAGAAAAACAAAGTACAAAAAGAGCGTACTGAGTCTGCATCCACAACGAACAAAGTATTAAGTTTTTTGCTGTTTATCATGGCGGCTTTATTTGTGTTAGGTCTGCTATATTTGATGATTTAAGCGCGCCGCAAGGTTTTAATTTTTAACATAATTCAGTTTGGTTGTTTCATATTGAATATGCTACTTTTAAATGATGGCTAATTTAAAAAGATGACCGAGATAATGGGTCAAGGAAGTAGCACACTCAAGGAAGAGGAGACAACCATGTCAAATGATAATTCAGATACAACAAATTCAAATAAAAATGATGCCACGGTAGAAAGCAATGTCCGTCCAGAATATGACATTGAGATTCAAAAGATTGCTGATTATGTACTTAATTATTCGATAGATAACGACTCCCCCAATAGCGCAGATGCTTGGAATACTGCCCGCCACTGTCTGATGGATACGCTTGGCTGTGGTCTGCTTGCGCTACGTTTCCCTGAATGCACCAAGCATTTGGGACCAGATTGTGCCGATCAGCTCACACCTAATGGCGCGCGCGTTCCGGGTACATCCCACAGACTAGATCCTATCAAAGCCGCCTTTGATATCGGCTGTATGGTGCGCTGGCTCGATTATAATGACACGTGGCTGGCTGCTGAATGGGGACACCCTTCGGACAATTTAGGCGGTATCCTAGCAGTCGCCGATTATATCAGCCAACAAAGTGTCAGTCGCAATCATCCGCCATTAACCATGCGTGAGGTGCTTGAGGCTATGATTATGGCGCATGAGATTCAGGGGGTAATTGCACTGGAAAACTCATTCAACCGTGTGGGTCTTGACCATGTGTTTTTAGTTAAATTGGCCTCTACCGCTGTGGTCGTCAAGCTCTATAAATTGCCACGTGAGCGTATCATGGCTGCCATCTCGCAGGCGATCGTGGATGGTCAGGCGTTGCGTACCTATCGTCATGCACCCAATGCTGGTAGCCGTAAATCTTGGGCGGCAGGCGACGCTACCAGTCGTGCGGTACGCTTGGTTGACATTACTCGTCGCGGTGAAATGGGTATCCCTGGGGCACTCTCTGCACCGCAATGGGGGTTTTATGATGTATTGTTTAGCCATACCAATAAAGACTTAGCCCTTAAACCTGCAAACGAGCGCCGTTTTACTTTCCAGCGTGAGTTTGGCAGTTACGTGATGGAAAATATCTTATTTAAGTTAAGCTTTCCTGCCGAGTTTCATGCGCAGACTGCTTGCGAGGCTGCTGTTATTTTACATCCACGTATCGACGATAGAATCGACGATATTGAAAAAATTGTCCTGACCACTCATGAATCTGCGATTAGAATCATCTCTAAAGAAGGCACATTGGCCAACCCTGCTGATCGCGATCATTGTTTGCAATATATGGTCGCGGTGCCTCTGCTAACTGGTGATTTAATGGCAGAAAATTATGAAGACGATTATCATGCACAGCACCATGTTTTGATCGATGGTCTACGCCGCAAAATGATCGTAGAAGAAGATGTGGGTTATTCAAAAGATTACCATGACCCAAGCAAGCGCTCGATTGCCAATGCCATTCAGATATTTTTTAAAGACGGTAGCAGTACCGACAAGGTTGTGGTCGAATACCCTATCGGACATAAGCGCCGTCGCAAAGAGGGTATTCCTGTATTAGAAGCTAAGTTTCGTGCCAGTTTAGCAACGCGATTTATCGACAGTCGCTGTCAGGATATTTTTGCGCTTTGTAGCGATCAAACCCGCTTAGAGCACACACCTGTACATGAGTTTATGGACTTGTTTATGGCGAATTAAGTATTTGCCTATCTAAAAACAACCCTTATCTTATCAATAAAATAGGGCGTGTTCTCATATTAACGACACGCCCTATATTTTTATCTCTTGAATTGGCTTTGTGAACGTTTCAACCATTTAGAGCTACCAAGGTATGGATTCCCCTGCCCAGTCAACAAAGCTTCCTGATTGCAACGCTGTCATACGGTTAAGCACTTCTAATAAGCATTCCACACTATAGGCTGGCGAGAACAACTGACCTTCGGCCACATTACCTTGAAAAGGGGCTGATAGTTGCGTATTTACCGTTCCTGGTTGCATGACAACCACGCACACGTCTTTAAGCGAGCGACTCCATTCAATACTCAGATTTTTCATGCCCATATTGAGCGCCGCCTTACTCATGCGATAGCTATACCAGCCGCCCAGCTGGTTGTCACTGATACTACCAACGCGTGCAGATATCGTCGCAAAGATTGCGGGCTTGTCATTACTACGCGCAGATTTGGCTAATAGTGGTCTAAAATGCTTGGCAATGAGTAAGCTGGCTAAGGCATTCACTTGCATGTTTTGTAAAAAGAAATCAGTCTCAACCTGACGCAGCGCTTTTTCTGGCTGCTGCGTCGCCGTATGTAATAACCCTGCACAATTGATAATCCAATCAATATGAGTGGTTTGCTGCTGAATAACCTCGGCTGCTTGTTGAATACTCTGTTCGTCGCAGAGGTTCATGGATATCCAATGCAGATTGTCAGCCTCAAAATCAGGTACATTGCGATGATAAGTCGCAAAGACATGGATACCCTGTTTTCCACCATTATCGGTATTCGCATTTTCATCCGTATTGCCACTGGCAGTGTTATCTACTAATTGCTCAATCATCGCTCTACCAATGCCGCCTGTACCACCAACGATTAGATATGTTCTATTATTCATGATGATTCCTTTTTTGGATTCTCTTTAACAGCGTTTTTTCACCCTCTGTTTTTTTACACTATTGTCATTATCATTTTGGCTGATTTTTATTGTCTTTACCATGATAAAAATGCTTAATAAATGTTCATTTTTTAACATTTGGCGAAGGCGTGTCCTCATATATACGCTACAATAATCAGGAATTATCTCCTACATAAACGCCTTTATATGGATGTTATCGCATTATGCTATCACCCCAAGATCAATTGACTGAGTTGGTACGCACGCTTGAGACGCAGCAACATGTCTTTGCCACTGACCCGCTACTTATCACGGAAAAACTACAAGGTGAGGATGGCAAACCCATTCAAAAATTGCACCGCCGAGCCTTACGTATCGATAGTAACGGTGCGTTGGCACGAGTATTAGGCAAAATTGACGGGCGTATTAAAGGCATCATGGTGGTCATGAGCGTGGTGTGGTGTCTCTCGGGATTTTTGGGATTATTCACCTTACTACAGACCAATGTGGTGAATTTCTTTTATGTCTTGGTTTGTTTGCTGGGTTTTCATACCATTATGCTGTTAGGCTGGCTAGTCATGACTTTGATTAATCAAGGTAAGCAGTCGTCAAATTGGTTTGCCAATTTTGTCAGTCCCAGTTATCTGATACGTGGCAAGGATGATGTTACCAAGGCAGCAGTCGACTTGTACGAGCGCCAATTACAGCATAGTGGGATGCGCTGGTATTTGGGGCGCTTTAGTCATCAGTTATGGCTGGCAACGTTGACAGGCATGCTGCTGGCGATTATTTTCCTGTTGATTGTGCGTCAGTATAGCTTTAGCTGGGAGTCGACTTTACTATCCGATCAAGCGCTAATTACTTTGACACAGGTACTTGGCTGGTTACCAAGTATGGTGGGATTCAATGTGCCAGACAGCACCGCTATCGTACAGAGTCGCTTGGTGACTGATGCGATGCCATTGACTGTTGCGCGGCAATGGGCAGGCTTATTGGTTGGTAGTTTGCTGATGTACGGTATTGTACCAAGAGCAATTGCTTGGGCGTTTTGTGCATTGATGTTTCGTCGTAAAAAAATGCGGTTGGACATCAAGCAGCCCTATTATCAAAAGATTTTAAACTTTTGGCAACGTCAGGTGGTAGATGCTGATGACTTTAATGAAGTGCCCGTTCCTATTGCGCCAAAAGCAGCTGTTAGCGCTGGCAAGAAGCTGGTGGCTTTACTGGAGTATCCAGCAGAGCAGGATAACTGGTGGCAGTCGGGGCTTAATGCAGATAGTGACATTAATAGCGATATTGAAAATTTCGGTATCGTTGATGATCGTGACGATATGGCACGTTTGAAGACGTATTTAGACAATCATCCCGTTCAAGTACTATTAGGTATTCATAGCAAGGCCTTACCTGACCGTGGTACGCTACGCAAACTTGATCAAATCGCCCGCCATGCAAAAGATGGGCTCATTGTGCAGTTGCTGAGTGATTCAAGCGCTTTAGAGTTAACCAAGCAGGTTGCAGACAATCAAGATGTTCGTTATCAGCAGTGGCAAACCGCCCTTGCCGCTCGGAAAATTGGTCTAGTGAATAATTGATTGACTAGCCAAAATGGGATTATCAGTTACTTAAGACAAATGGTTAGTATTAATACCGAAATAGCGCATAATTTGTTCTACAATAAAAGCCACTGTATGTTTGGTCATTAATAAATATAAGACGATATTATGAATAATGATAATAAAAAAGAGAATTATGAACACAATAAGCCTGCTGGTCTCTTTGCAGATAAGGCTTATGAGGCAACCCCTAACCCTAACACCGCAAACAGCACTTTAAAATCAGCTGTAACTGAGTCAGTGGAAACTCAAGACAATCAACCTTTATCAACTGAACCATTAACAACAACGACAAGTATGACAAGGAAAACCATCGCCAGTGGTGAACCGCTAAAATTGGCCGTCGTTGGTCATACCAATACGGGCAAGACATCCATACTACGTACACTATTGCGTGACGTCTATTTTGGTGAAGTCAAAAACGAAGCCGCAACTACCCGTCATGTAGAGCAAGCCAAATTAACAGACAGCCAAACGGGCGAAGTGTTGGTGGTATTGTATGACACACCGGGTTTAGAAGATGCGTCAGGATTGATGGATTGGTTAGAGGACAATACCGCCAGTCGGCGTGATGGCATTGAGCGTTTGCAACAGTTTTTGGCAGCAGACATTGCCCAAGGTGGTGAGGCACTAAATAGCAATGAGGACTATAGCCAAGAGGCCAAAGTAATTCGGCAGCTGTTGGCAAGTGATATGGCTATTTATGTCGTCGATGCACGTGAGCCAGTACTCGGTAAATATAAAGACGAGTTAGCTATTTTATCTTGGGCAGCGATTCCTGTCATGCCAGTATTTAATTTCACTGACGCTCAAGATGCCAATATAGATGAGTGGCAGACGATGCTAGCGCGTCGTAATTTGCATATTTCTACACGCTTTGACTCCGTGGCTTTTGAGTTTGCAGATGAAATGCGCTTATGGCAGAATTTAGCCACCATGCTTACCCACTCTGAGATGCTTGAGCAGTTGATGGCACGTCGTACTGAAGACTGGGCACAGCTTTATGATGAGGCAAATATTATCATTGCTGATTTTTTAATCAATGTCGCCGCTTTCGTACGAGAGATTGGCGAAGATGATGATCCCATGCCGGTATTACAGCAAATGCAAGAGGCGGTCAGACAGAGCGAACGGGCGATGCAGAACAACTTGCTCAATTTATATAAATTTTATGACAATGACGTAGCGGCAACGCCACTTGAGCTAAAAGCCTATCAACAAGATCCGTTCGACCCTGAGCTGCTAAAAAGTTACGGTATTCGCACCACTTCTGGCGCGGCAGCTGGCGCGTTATTAGGCTTAGGGATTGATGCGGCCGCTCTTGGTACAACCTTGGGATTGGGTGCCGCGATAGGCGGTATCGCAGGTGGGCTGTTATCTAATACCAGTAGTATTGCCGATAGAATCACTGGGGTAAAACGTTTGTATATCGACCCTGCAGCATTGACCTTGTTGGCAACGCGAGCCATAGATTTACTCACCGCCCTACGACATCGTGGTCATGCAGCAACTGATGCCACGCAATTGCTGTATAAAGGTGAGAAATCCAGTATCGAACAGTCGTTAGATGACGAAAGCGCCACTGTCACACCATGGCCGACACATAAATTACCCAGTGAGCTAAAAAAAGCTCGTGGCAAACCGCAATGGTCATCGCTCAGTAGTGGTAAATCTGAACAAGCACAGCTATTACGAGCAGATATGGCATGGTCGCTGGCAAGTAAGCTACAGTCATATAAACCTGAGTAATGATCGCCAAGTTTGACTAAAGTGATAGATGTGATTGTTTAAGGAGATGGGTGTAATAGAGCACCTAGTGCAACAGTACCGCGTACGTCCGTTTGTTGCAGATATATTGGGTATAGCGGATACTTGGAAAAATTCTTTTCAATATCCTGCATTAGCTGTTGCTGGCGTTCAGCACGACGACGCCAAAACGCATCAGACTGGGTCGGTGCTATCAACTGATTGATAACAATCGCAGCTGGCATAAGCTTACTGTCTTCTAACTGCTCTATCGCTCGCTTTGTTTCAGCCAGTGGCAATACGTCAGCCGTCATAACCAATACAATGGCGGTTTGTGTACGGTCATGCAGTAGCAACCCTGCCTGACGAAACAGCTGCTTGCGTTTTTCTAGTACAGATACTGCTTGCTCCCAGCGGTCAGTTTTTTTTGCGGCAAATGGATTGGCTAAGTCATTTTTGTTATTGTGTTGTTCATGACTGCCTAAATGATTTGCCACTGAGCGAAGTTTTGCTTGCCTTCGCTGCTGCGCTAGCAATCCATCCGTCCATGCCCCCATCATTTCAGGCAGCACTAATAAACGCAGTGTATGTCCCGTCGGTGCGGTATCAAAAATAATATGCTCATAGCCGGCATCTGCTGCTGCAACCAAGTGCTGACACATAGATTCGAGCATCGCGGCTTCTTGTGCGCCAGGTGCTGATTTTGATAGCCGTAGATGTTCGCGAATTTTTGGCATCATGTCTGGATTGGCATAAGAGGTGATGGTGCGTTCAACTTGGGCAAAATGCTCATCAACGATGATATCAGGGTTTAGTTCAATAGCATCTAGACAAGAAGTTACGACTGTTTTTTGATTTTTGAGCGGGACGTTTAACACATCGCCCAAGCTGTGTGCTGGATCCGTCGAGACAATCAGTGTCTTTTTGCCTTGATTGGCATAATAGCTGGCCAGTGCGGCGGCAGTGGTGGTTTTACCGACACCGCCCTTGCCACCGATAAATATAATCGGCTGCTTTGCCAGTTGCTCTACCAATGCGGGTAAAGGGTGTAATGCCATACTTATATCTCATTTTGATAAATTCAAAGGAAACTAGCAGCAACCTACATGGTCAAAAGGGCATCTATCCATGCCCATACGTGTATGCCATTCATGGAAGTTTTCTAAAAACAATGGCTGCAACTCTAATGTATAAAAGCTGGCAGGATTATCGATACCTAAGCTTTCCGCAAACATGAGCAGCATGAAAAAATCTTCTTCATCACGTGCGGCGCGTGCCATTGTCTGACGATAAGGCGCATGATAAAACTCATTTAACCCAGCCACAAACCTTTGCCACCATGGCTCAATATTTTTTATGGGTTTTGTTATATCCGTGTTTTCCATAATCACTCTTCTTTTGCGGATGCTTATTATCTATCATGCCTATATGAGACAAAAAACGCCAGCCATTGCTGCTAGCGTTTTTTATACATTTTAGTAAATATTTAACTAGGCATTCAACATGGCTTAGAGGTTGCTTTTGCCTCTGTGTATCGACCACTCTTTGCGTAATACCGAAAGACTCTCAAACGTCACTAAAATCGTAGCTATCAAAATAATGATATCCATAATAATAAGCAGCCAATTACCATCATTGAAAAAAGTTTTTAGCTGAATCAATAATGCAAAAACTGTCATGACCAGTAAGAATGACAATGGCCCCAAGGTATACCACACAGGTCTGCCTTTACGTAACAAGATAACAGTGACAATCATCAAGGTTAATGCAGCCATTAGCTGATTCGTCGTACCAAATAACGGCCAAATAATCATACCGCCAGCACCATCGATGCCACCAGCACCAAAGGCTAATAACAAACAGCTACCAACGGCAAGCAATGTTGCCACCACACTTTTATTTAGAACAGGCAGTTTATAAATTTCACCAAACTCTTGGAAAATATAACGTTGCAGACGTACCCCAGTATCCATCGTAGTACCAGCGAACAATGCTGCCATTACCGTCAGCATCGTCTGTGATAAAACCATATCAATGCCGACGCCTGCATTCAGTATAGTTGCACCGCCATCAATAAAGGCACCAATAGAGCCGTCGCCAAATTTTTGATACACTGCTTGCCAATCACCAAGAGTTGCAAAACCTGCGGTTGCTGCAAGGATTGCCCCAAGTGCTAGCATACCCTCGCCCAATGCACCGAAGTAACCAACGAAACGAACATCTTCTTCTTTATCAATCTGCTTAGAAGTAGTCCCTGTGGCGACCAAACCATGGAATCCTGATATGGCACCACAAGCAATTGTCACAAACAATAATGGCAGAAGTGACGGTGTATCGGCTGGTAATGCAGTGTTAACTGCTGGCGCGACAATATTAGGCGTGCCAATAAAAATAGCAGCATATAGTAGAATCAAACCGACAAATAACTGTAAGCCATTAATATAATCACGAGGTTGAAGTAGCATCCATACAGGCAACAACGAAGCAATCGCCGCATAGGCGAACAGAATCAAGATCCATACTGCGTTATCAGGCAAACCCATAACGGTCTCAGGTAACACAATCGGGAACATAGGGCCAAGATAAATAAGCCCGTACAGGGCCGTTACCCCGATAATGGAAACCCAGACCAGATTCATCTTATAGCGATAAATACACTGACCGATGATAAAGGCGACTATCAAAGCCCCCCAAACAGGTAGCACAGCAGACGGGGTTTTTATCATCATATTAGCAATAGCGACGCCAAATACCGCATTTACCATGAGTAATAATAAGAAGATAACGATCATCATCAAGCTACGTACACGTGTACCCATGACGGTACCGGCAATCGAGCCAATCGACTGACCTCGATTGCGCATACTAGCCCAAATGGCTGACATATCGTGAACACCTGCCATAAAAATCGTGCCCAATACTACCCAAATGATAGCAGGTACCCAGCCCCAAATAACGGCAATGGCAGGACCAATAATCGGCGCCGCTCCTGCGACTGAAGTAAAATGATGTCCCCATAGCACGTATTTATTGGTGGGGATATAATCTACCCCATCTTTCATGGTATGCGCTGGCGTGGGGATACTGTTATCCAATGCCAAGATTTTAGTAGCGATAAATTTTGAGTAAAACAGATAACCGCAAAGCATCGCGGCAACAGCAAACACTAGCACGATTGCACTATTCATCTTATCTCTCCTTAGACAAGTAATAGGTAGCCTTATAAGTTCAAGCTTTTTAATTTAGAATATAAAAAATATGTTAAATTAGTCGGCGACTAGTGACTTAGCGTACCTGTCCAAAGGCTGTTTATAGAAGTACTGTGGTATCATCATCCATTAATAAGGCTTTGCATTCTATCGTTAGCACATGTCACTAGTCAGCATATGGTGAGTCTTTGACTGCAACCCATCTAGATACTAACTGATTTAACGACAAATGTAACGCTGGTTAAACATGAAAAACAACAAATAAAGGAAGCATCATGGCGCATTATTTTGGGTTTGTACCTTCAGATAAATTGAAAGCATTAATCATTGACGCTGAGCAAGTGATTGCCTCAAATGAGGAGGTCGAATACTACCCATATCGTGATGCCCTGACGCATCAAACAGCACGTGATCTAATCGACAATTTGTTGATTGGATTGGTAGATATTATTCCAAACCCTGAACGTCAAGCCTCGATGCGCAAAATTGTTGGCACAGTTGAAAAAGCAACAGATACGCTGCTTAACATCTTACTCGGTAAAGAGAATAACGAAGAAGTGATGCCAAGCTTTCATTTCTTGCGAGATCGGGCGACGTTTATTGATAATGAAGGTGTAAAACGAGTGGGTTTCAAATTATCTGATGCAGATGCACAAACCATCGAAAAAGGCTTTGCTGCTATCACACCTGAGCAAGTAGATATGAAAGCATTTAAAACAGCGCTTGAAACCATGAATGAAGAGACATTGACTCATTTTATCAGCCGCTATGCTGAAACGCTGAAACTTGGCATGATTAAACGCAAAGCTGTCCCAGTTACCAAAGCCGCCATTGATAAAGGCATGAGTATGGCCTTAAATAAGTTTCTACCTGACCTACCTGATCGCTCTTTAAATCGTTTAGCAAACTATTACCGCCCTTTCATCGTAGAAAAGCCGGAATAAATGCCAGTATTTGATTAATTTTGTCTCAAAAGACAGATGGCATTGGGCAAATTCACTAAAATTTGCTAAAATAAGCGGCACTTTTTACCGAAGGCGCACCCGATGACCCAAATCAGCAACCAAGAAATTGAAAAAACATTACGCAACTCAGAGTGCCTTATCAGTAGCATCGAAGTAGCCGCTGCTTATGAGCGCCTTGCCGCCCAACTCAACCTACATTATGCTGGTTTAAACCCAATCGTTATGGTTGTTATGAATGGTGGACTTATTCCAGCTGGTCAATTATTGACTCATTTGACGTTCTATCATCGCATGCATTATATTCATGCATCACGCTATCGTGATAATGCAGGCACCAATGAGCTAGATTGGAAATTCAAACCTGATGTTAGTATCGAAGGTGAGCATGTATTGCTGATTGACGATATTTTTGATGAAGGTATCACGCTAAAAACAGTTGTCGAAGAATTAAGCAAAGAAAAACCTTTATCACTTGAATGTTGTGTGTTGCTTAATAAAGAGCATGATCGTAAAGTTGAAGATTTTGATGTTGATTTTGTCGGTATCAATGTTGCAGATCGTTATGTCTATGGCTGTGGTATGGATTTCCATGGTTACTTGCGTCATCTGCCTGGCATCTATGCCATCAAAGAAGACAAAGTTTAAGTTCTACATTTGAGTTCAAAAAAAGCATCCGATTTGGATGCTTTTTTATTGCTTAGATTTTGCACTTACTGTTAATTTTGCTACTCATACAAAGCCCGTATGTTTTCTGTAGGCAGTATGTTTGTACCAGTCACCACGAAGAAATAATCGAGTTGCCAATTCTGTGTTTTCTTAGCGGTATTACTGGTTGGCTTATCCCAGCTAGGATACACCCTGATACCCATCTTACCTTTTGTAAAGTGAGACTGAAGAATATGATGTCTAAGCAAGACATTTTTTGGAAAAACAAACTGCCCCAATGTATGGTTGTCTTTAAATGTCGTGATTACTAACAAGTCTGGTGACGAATCATATTGAAAAGGTTGATTAATACCTTTGGAATCCTTTTCCCAAAAGGTAACGAACTGCCCTACTTTAGTAGGTGTTTGTTTAGCTACTCTGAATCTAACTGTTTTGACAGTCAGTCTGTTCATTAATTCAAATGTACCAGCAGCATATTCTAGATTTTGTTGCTCTTCTTTAGTTGAAGCAATAATGAATTGGTTGGGTTTATAAATAATTTCATTAATATACTCTAGCACCGTATCAAAGGTATGCAACTCTAGTCCTCTTTTTATATTTCTGAGCATTTTTCTATTAACGCTGAGAAAACTGTAATGCCAAACCTGTATGGCGCTCAGTAGGTGTTTGAACAGCCTTTTCAAAAGCAGATTTTGTACTATATATGGTTACCTGTTTCTTAGCACGGGTCCCCGCCGTATAAATAAGCTCTTTGCTTAGCAATCTAGCATGACTATTATCAAAAGTAATGGCAACGTGCTCAAACTCAGATCCTTGCGATTTATGAATGGTCATCGCATATGCGGTGGCAATCACCTCTTCATTTAGCAGGTTGACGGGAATCCCCTGTGTTTTATTCTCGAAAAAAACTTCTAATCGACTTCTTTCATCTGATGTTTGTAAGCAAAAACCAATGTCACCATTAAATAATCCTAACTCGTAGTTGTTTTGTAAAACCATCACAGGACGGCCATGGAACCATGTGTTTTGACCCAGTGGTAGCTTTAGTTCAGTTAGGTGCCATTGAGTGAGATAGTTATTAATGTAGTGATCGCCCCATTCACCATTATGACCAGCACTTAGAATTCTAAACTCATTAAATGTCTCCATTAATGATGTAATCGTATTTTTTACTGATTCTGGCATGGATTTTTCGATTGGATCTTTTAGGAGTTCTTTTACTTTACTTATATATTTGATATATTTTAGCGACATTTTTGAAATAATTTCCTTGTTGCTTAGGCTATTTCTTGTCTTATTATCTTTAAACTCATTTGTTTGCAGCGTATTTACATATTGAAAATTCAAGGCTTCATCTTGCCTTAACAGCTGCCAGATGGCTTGCGTATCTACCTCTGCCTGATTAATTTGGGAGGCAAGTTTGCCAATACCTGATTCTGCACTAAACCTGCGGCTTTCGGTTAATTCTGCATGAATGGGTTGTAACAGTGGGATATGGCACAAGTCAGCCAATACTGCTCCTGCATCGACTGCTGCTAGTTGGTTCGCATCGCCTAGCAATATAAGCCTTGCACCTGGTTTCACTGCACTTACGAGATAATTAGCCAACTCGACCCCGAGCATCGACGCCTCATCAACGATGATAATATCTTCGCCAAGTGGATTGTTAGTATCGTAGCGCGGTCTACCCGTCCGACCAATACCTAACAAACGATGGATTGTCTTAGCTTCTTGTAACTGTAGATCAATATCTGCTGCATCGAGAGCAGCTTGTAAAGATTCCTGCATGCGCTGGGCGGCCTTACCAGTTGGTGCTGCCAATGCCAGACTGGCACTATCTGTACTGAATCTAATATTTCCAGCCCTGTATCCCCCACTCTCTGTCGCTTGTTGCAGCGCAATGACTAACTGAGCCACGGTATAGGTTTTACCTGTACCTGGACCACCAGTAATAATACTAAATGCATTATTATTAGTCACATTAATAGCTGCTATCTGCTGATCGTTTAAATTTTTGGGTATTGATATATTTAGAGGGATTATCTGTTGATTTAAAATAGTATTAATGTGCTGTGCTAAGTTAAATTCTGCTTGCCATGCACGATGTAGCCAAAAAGTTATTAATACTGCTGAACCTTCTGTTTTTCGACTGTCAACTTGTTTGTAAATAATAGGTTGATTTTTTTTGCTTAGGCTATTTAATTTATCGTTATTATTAATGCTACTATTAACCTCAGCGAACAAATTGTGTTCGTTAACTAGGCGCATAAAAAAACTTAAGTCCGTATTTTTCAATAAGTGATATAGTGTAGCAATCATGTCAAAACGCTTGGTTAGTACCTCTTTTTCGTGGTTGCTAAGCGCCAATTGCATCCACAGCTGATCTCTCTTATCAAATAGCGTGTCTAGCAATACGAATAGCGACCTTTCAGTTATAGAGTCATCTTCTGATTGCGTATTTAGTTTGGTATCTATCAGCGCAAAGATTGGCATTGCTAGCATCTCTAATAACTGTTGCTGCCAAGCATATAGCGTAACTGCCTCATCATTGATTTGACCTTGCAATGCTTCTTCATGCTCAGAGGACTCAATGGTTAATACGGTATGCCCCTCTTCCAAATGAGTCGCTAACATAACGAATAGAGCGGTGAATAAATTACTTTCCTCTGTTTTAGCGACTTGCTTGCTATCAGTATTAGCTTTTGCCTCTGTTGCGTTATAGGCTAAATACGTTTGCTCGCGGCGTAGCAATATATAATCACTGATGTTACTAGCCCAGCTTTGTTGTAGCCCAATTACTGCCTTACTCTCTTTTTTATTATTACTCATAGTATGCTTATCTCTATATTAAAATAGTTAATCGATATCATGTTTTTTAGCATTTAATCATTACTTATAGCCTACTAATCGGGCATGCCAAACAACGCATCCAAACCTTTAATAAAATCGATTGGAATATCCCACGTGACTAATCCATAGCGGTCGTTGTGCATCGATTCACTACTGTTAGGCTTATAAGTATCTTGTGCCACGGCAACAGCTGCTTGAGAATTGGGATCATACACACCTCGTAAAAAAACATACTCCACAGCGCCTAAATACTTATCTTCATTGCCTGCATAATCAGGTATTCTCATTGAAAGGAATCGGTGTAACGCTACTTGATAAATCGCTGCTTGTAGCCAATACCCTGCTTTGGACATTGCTTGCTTAAGTGTATTTTCATTATAATCGCTTAGGCTATTTCCTAGAAAGTTACTTTTATAATCGACAACGTAATACTTGCCAGCATGTTCGTACACTAAGTCAATTTCGCCGCGCAGATAACGATACAAATGTGCTTTATTTTGCGGAATAAGAGTGACGTGTTTGTCCACCTCATTAGGAAGATACTGTTGGAAGAGTTTACTGATATCCTGTGCTTTAAAGTTCTCTGACAACCCCATATTGAACTCTAACTCAGAAAATCGCTGACCTGCATTAAGGGAAAATAAAGATTGATTGGAGGCCAATAGCGGCGCATGTAGTACCTCTTCAATCCAATTGATTAATGCCTCATGCTTGGTAGCATCTATTGAAGCAAGATCAAGTGAACTAGTATTAAATGAATCGTCATCGCCTTGCTCTTGCTTCTTCGCTTGTGATCGACGGCCTTGCTGCTCAGCGCTACTATAAACTAGAGGCAGTTGATAGCTGCTGATGGCTCGATCAATCACCTGAGACCACTGCGCTTTATTGTTGAAATCAATTTTTTCAAATATCTCATGCAAGAACGTACCCGCATTAGCACCTTTCACAAAGGTAAAGCGGATATCATCCTCTGATTTAAGATTTAACCCATCGACTTTTTCAAGAAACGCGTTACTATTAAGCAAAGGCTCAACCGACACTGAAGTGTCTGCCATATCAATGTCTATCGCATCATCAATACGCTCATCCACTATCGCCATTGTTTGTGTAGATTCATCGAGCTGACGTGCCAAAGCGGTAAAGCTGGTCTTAGCCCAACCATAAAAATAATTGGTTTTCATAACCTCTGCAAAAGGCGCATACTCAATAGTCTCTGTGGCAGGCTTATGAGCACTTGACTTGGTAACAGCGAGCTGAACATTGTCATTTACGCCTGCTGATTTAGCATCGTTGCTTGCGTAATTCTTGTCGTAGAACTCATTGACCTTATGCCCTCTGAGCATGCCTATGGTATCTTTAAGCCTATTAGGCAGCTCAAACTTTGGTTCTGGCGATTCAAACCAATAAAACACCGGCTTTAACTCAAATCCTGTCTTATTGTTAGGATCTCGCAGCACGACATAAAGCTGCTCACTGGCACGGGTAAAGGCCACATAACCAAGCCGTCTCAGCTCATCAAAGTCTTCTTGAGTTTCGATATTGGTGTAATAGTCGTCTGTAGTCGCTGAGCCTTTCAAGGATGAGAAGCGGCGCTGGTTTCCCGTTGATTCACTATCTATCGACTGCCGCACTAGCGCTGAAGGCGCTTGTTGGGCATTGTACAAGTACAACCCATAGTCTTCCTTATTCCCAGACTTCCTACTAGCATCACCCATTCCCAATACATAGACAATGGGGAACTCAAGTCCTTTGGACTTATGAATGGTCATCAACTGTACGCCAGACTCTGTCGGTAGCGGATATTGCTTAGCCCAATCACTATTGGGCGCTGCATCTATATTTTGTCTAAACCAAGCCAATAGCTCATGCTCGCCCATACCTAAGCCATATTGCGCCAAAACATCCATCACATGACGCAAATCCATGATATGACGATCGCCTTCTGGATGAGCCGCTAGCGCTTGCCAAACACCTTGCGGCTGTATGGGATTTTTATCTAACAAGTAATGCAATGCCGACAAGATGCCAAAGTGCTGCCAACGCTGTGCACCTTCTTTTAGATAAGTAATAAAATCTTGATAGCTCTTTTTATTATCAGTAGCCTCATTAACTGAGGTATCCTTCGAATTAGAATTATTTGAATGGGAGCTTGTTGTACTACTGCCCTCAGTAATGCCTGACTCATGATCCGTCATCATGGCTTTGATGTTTTTAATACTCAGTCCATATAGATGACTGGTCAACACCCGATTAATCATGTCATGACGATACGGATATAGCATGGCACTCAGCAGCGCCGCCACATCTTCTGCCATAATCGTTTCAAAGATACTGACATCACTGGTGGTCAAGGTCGGTACATTAAGCTTAACCAACTCATCCTCAACCCGTTTTAAGTCTTTCTTAGTACGTGCCAGCACACCGATATCACTAGGCTGAATAGGCTTGCCTTTTAAAGTCTGACCACTACTAAGCAAAGTCGCAATATGACGCGCCGTGATTTCATGCTCATCGTACTCAAGCTCTTTGTCTTTATCATATGGTAAGTGTAATACGCTCACTGGCTGGGCAGAGAGCACCTCAGTCACTAAAGTAGTGCTGTGAGCGTCTGGTTCATTAAACCAAGACAGCTCATATTCTGGTTTTGCCGCTTTGATATGCTGGTAATAAATACCTGCGCCTAATTGAGCTAACTTATTCTCACCAGTGGTTACATCAGCCATGCCGAACCAACAGTTTAGGGCATTAATCACGCCAGCATTTGAGCGTCGGTTAATATCGAGCGTCCAAAGCGTGCTTTTATCAAATTGGGCTTTCATGTAGTTATAGTTGGCCACATCGCCACCACGAAACCCATAAATAGCCTGCTTGGGGTCACCAACCAATAATAAAAATTCATGGCTGGCTTTTTTAGTAGCTGACTGTTTATCATTATCAGCAACCTTGCCCTTTTTCTTTGGCAAATAGATACTTTCAATCATAATGGCTTGCGCGCCATTGATATCTTGTGATTCATCAATGAGGGCGACTGGATAATGGTGACGAATATAACGTGCCAGTTTCTCTCCTTGCCGACCAGTTAATGCTTGGTTTAGACGTACCATTTGCAGGCTAAAGGTCGTCTCACCACGCTCTTCCAAAATAATGGGTAGCCTATCACGTACCGCAAGCACGATATGACGGTTAAGATTGGCTAAAACAGTCACTATGTATTCGTCTAGCTTTTTACTTTCTTCGACATAGCGTTTAAAGTCACGAACGACCTGCAACTCATTAAATATCAGATTAACTCTTTCACCATCTTTTGGTTTATAGAATTGCTTACCTACGTCATCAGTTTTCTGAAAAGCTTGTATTAACTTTCCTGTATAAGTTTTTGCGTCTGATATAAATTTGTAAGCGGCTGGACCAAAATCTTTTAATGCTTGAATAATTTTCGGCCAAGAGTCTCTATTATTTTGTAGCTGTCCTTTGGGAACGTCATAGTACTCGCCGTCAGGTTTAAAAAAGATATCAAGCTCATCGCTGCGCTCAGTGATAGTATTTATAAGTCGCTCATAGCCCTCAAACGAAAAGTCATTTACTACAATCTCATCAATCGGTGCTGAAATAAAGTTAAGCGAGCGAGTCACATATTTTTTATGATCACTCACGGCAGTCAGCTTGCCTTGCTGATCCATAAGCGCATACAGTTTAGGCTGCTCATGATGCAAGCGGCTTTGAAACTGACGCAGCTCATCATGAATAATACTATCGGTCACCTGCTCGATACTGCTCTCTTCGATAATAGCCATACCTTGATGATGACCTGTCTCGCTACTGTACTCCTTCAGCCATTTTTGCGCCAAGCTATCGAGCGTACCCACAAACAGTTTATCCAACGTCGTTAAAACCAGTGCGGTACGCCTGATAGCTTCCGTCATTGGATAGCTGTACACGTGATCCAGCAAATAACCGACGAGATGCAGGTTAATGGGATCTTGCATGATGCCATCCAAGCGCACATATTTAGCCTGTGCTACCAACCAATCTTCACGGTCTTTTTTTGCTTGTACACGCTTTGTGGCAGCAGCTTGCTTATCAGTAGCAAGGTCTTGGTTTAACTCATCAGCGCCTATCTCAGTATTTAAATCCGTACTTGATTTTTTGCCCTCTTGTTTATCCTTATCGCTTTCAGGCATCACCTGCAATATATTGGGATACAAAGCCTCCTTATTACTGATGTCAGCACTTAAACTGTTGACCCACTGCAATAATTGATAAAAATCCACCAAACGATCATGAATACGCTGACGCATCTCAGCGGCAGCGGCTCGCGTAAAGGTCGTGGCAATAATTTGCTCTGGCGCACGTCGTGCTTCAATTAGCAGGCGCAATACAATGCCTGTTAGCGTCCAAGTTTTACCAGTACCAGCAGATGCTTCAATCAGGTGCTTGCCCGTTAGGTCAACATCAACTGCTGGTATGACATCAGCCTTACGCTCACTCATAGGATCTGAGTGAGGCGCATCTGAGTACTCATCAAATAAATGTGGCTGTGTAGAAAGTTCAATGATATTGGTTGGATCAGTCAAGTCTGTCATATGGGCGCATACTTTTAATTATTATCTATTAGAGCAAGAGAGCAAAAATTGATTATTCTAAATGGCTAGCTAGCCATCTAAGTCAATTAACGCAGTAAACATCGGCTCGTACAATGGTCGCGCCAAGGTAGTCAACGCTTCTGATAATGCTTTGAACGTGTCTTGATCACGCAGTACGTACTGCCAAATGGCATGCTGCGAGCAAGTATCGTAGACTGTATCTGAGTGATAACTAGATCTTAACCAGTCTGAAAAGTCTGCTCGTTTTGGCCAATAACTGCCGCCTTCACTATCTTCAGATTTTGAGCACTGATCAAGGTAATTGAGTGCATATTCTGGGAGTAATGTAATAGGCACTTGCCCAGATAGCTTGGAAAAAATCGCCCATTTTATCAGCTCAATCACAGCGTCTTCATAGACAATGGGGCTTAGTTTAAATGCGATTACTTTCTCGTACTTTTTGACTTGTGAGCTAGGCTTATTAAAACGCCAAATACTCACGCCATCATTTAATGCCACTTGCTGAGCGGTGGTACTTCTGGCCACTTGCCAATATAAATGTGATAACCAAAACTTAAGTAAATGCCTAGGACTTGCAGAATTGGGCAATATATTTAACCACTGCGTGGGTGATTGCTGAGCATAAGGCATGCCCGCCTGAAGGTGAGAATGGCTGCTATGTGAATCTGTCGGTACTAATACAGGTACTGAGCCTTTGATCTTAATGATTTTCGGCAACAGCTTAAGCAGTGCTTCTATCTCTTTAATATCTGTCTGGCTGTTTGACCCGTTATCAGTGTTATTCAGTATATTTTTTAGCTCTATCTGAACAGAGTGCTCGGCGGTTGGCGTTAGTAGCTGCAAACCTGTCGTACCCTCTATCCCATCTTCATTGGGTACAATATTTTCGCCAAAACCATTAGCTATTAACTGCTCTTTAAATTCCAAACATTGCTGTTGCAGTTTTTGTTGTTGATTGGGTAGCGTGGTTTGGCGAGCAACACCAGCTGGCATGATTTTTTGATACATCAGGATTGGAGTAGTAGTTTCAGCCGCTGCATTACTATTACTCTTACCCTCATCAGTAACCAACTGTTTAATCAAATAGTCTTTTATTTGATAGGTAGTCAAGCTGTCTAAAAACAGCGGCTCTTGCTGCGACAGCGCTTCTTCACCTTGCACCACATGTACTTTTTGAGACCGTAAGAACGCTTTGGCAGGATGGCGTACTTGGTAAGCCAACACCCCTTCAACGTCAATCTCTCCAATATCAAACACAGTATCGGATAAAGTTTGGATGATCGCCTCTGTCATGCTACTAACATCGCTAGCATCAACAACGGCATCTAGAGCCAACATCTCAATCAATGCAGACAAGATTTGATTATCCACTTGACCTAGCTGACCCAAGCCTTTACCAACTATTTGAGCCATTGCTTCGTACTGTGTCTTTGTGGGCAAGCCAACCAGTTGCACCTGCTCGCTAGCCACTCGCCCTTTCAATGTATCAAACACCGCTTGCCAAAGCGGCGCAGGCGGAAACTGTTTTTTCTGAGCCAGTTTGGTTTTGCGCATGGCTGTATTTAATAAAGCATCCAGCTCATCAATCATATCGACAGGGCTGGTATCCTGAGCATCGATATTAACGTTGGCATTAGCATTGTCATCAATATTAGGAGACGCTTGCTCAAAAACATCAGTGCCTTCAATTTCTGTCTCAAACAGACTCTCATGAAAAGGTAGTGCAGGATGCTCAGTCACTAGCCACTGCTTAATCAATTTTGGTAAGTAGCGCTTGAGATTTTCGGTGGTGGGATCAATATTCTCAGGTAATGTCGCCAGCGAGTTCACCTGCCACTGCACCTCACCTTGCAAAAACTGTAGCAATTCGCTTACTGGGTTGGCTGGCAGGTGCTCGTGGGTATCCGTCAGGCTTTGACCGTTGTAGAACATCCAACAAGCACTGCGCGCGCATAACAGCGCATCTAAAAAAGCCCCGTTATCATCATCTTCACTGACTCTATCACCGCGGCGAGCATTAGTCGCTTTCATCAAATCATAGCGGTTGTCACGATCACGCCCAGGAAACTCGGAGAGATCCATATTGAGCATAACTACTAACTCAAACGGCACGTTTCTTAATGCACCGAATCGACCAAAGGTAATTACCCCAGTTGGCTCCGCACTGACCTGCTGACTTTCAAGCTCGTTTTCAATACTGTCTAGCATAAAGCTCAGCTTGAGCGGCAATTGCTCCACACCTGCCAGCCTCTGCTCTACTTCTCTGTTGGCGCTATCGCCACTAGCGTACTGCCTATAGTGACGATTGGCTCGTAGACTTGATTTAAAGCCATTCATCGCATTGTAGATGGCTCGCATGGTACGTGTTTGATCCACATCACCAAAGTAACGATGAATCACTTGCCTCTCAATCTGATCGAGCCAATCTTCCGCTTTCATTTTTTGTATATGATCATCCCGTCGTGCGACCAAACCGGTATAAATGCGGCAAAGCGCTTCAACAATCAACGCATCATTTAAGCTGACTTGTGGTAGCGGTAAAGTCATTTCTGGTAAGGCAGTGCTTGGCCATTCATCTTCATTTAGAGCATATAAGCAATCACTCAACTCAGCTTCTGGCATGACCAGACCTAGGGTCAATCTGTCTAACGCTTGCGCAAAACTAAAGCGATAGTCATAGTCATTACTATCCAAAGTTTGCTTAAGATGCAGCTCATCAAAACCGCGAATAAAGCCTGCCTCTACCAATAAATCACAGCCACGGCTCATTTGCTCATGAGTCAGTCCAAAGCTTTCAAACAAGGGCGGCAACATCAACCAGTCTAAGACTTCAGCCGCTTCAAAACGGGCGCTATGGCTACCCAATAGCTTATAAAAACCAATAATAGCTTCCCATAACTGGCGAATGTCCGCATCAACAACACCTGTCACTTTAGCGGGCAAGGTCAAACCATCTTGACCTTTACCATTAACAAAGATAGAACCAATCAGCGCATGATGACGCTCGACATCGGGTAGCAGCACAACAATGTCAGATATATGACGTTTCTTTTCACCAAGTTTGATAGGTTCATTTAACCAGCGACCAATCATAATACGCAACACTTCAAGCTGGCGCTGCAAACTATGACACGAATGAATGCTTAGGCTATTATCTTGAGAAGAGATTGCCCAAAAACGGTCTTTCTCAAAGCGTTTATTCTCTAACGCTTCATCTTCATACCAGGCCGCTCCTTGCTTCTCTTCATTGAAGCTTGGCTCTATTTGCTTGCTAACTGCTTGCGAGACTGTAGCAGCTGTTGCTTGCTGGGTAGATTGTTCATCAAGCATCAACACATCGTTCTGCAAACGTTTTAATAAGCTTAGGCTACTTTGCCTATCTTGAGCACTGGCATCATCAGTATAAATGCTTTCATCCATACCATTACTAAGCTCATCATTTAAACCACTTTCAAAATTATCTTGCCATTCCACCAGCGCATCGTCGTATTGCTCATTACCCGACAAGTTAGCAAGCATGGCAAACGCATCACGCGATTGCTTACCCAAACGAGACAGTAAACTGTGACCATAATCACGTAAAAATACACTTTCAGGGTTAATAATCTGCTGACGTTGTAACCAAGATTTATCGACGATATCTGCCCAAAACAGCTTTGATGGGTTGTAATGCAATAGCGTGATATTCATGTATTTTGACAAGCGCTGTAAAAAATCTAGCTCGGTCTGTGGCAACTGCTGAATGGTAAAAATGCGCAGTACTTTGGGCAACTGAGCACGCTCATTCGCCTTATTATCTTTCAAAGCCGACCAGAAGACATCTTCAAGTGCCACACGGTGTAGATGAACGTCAGCAAACAAATGCGACCACAAAAATCGTTGCGCCGCCTCTAACTCAACATAATGCTCCACCAGCCATTCAGGCGTGCCGCGCGCATATTTATCAAAACGCAGTGACAGTGCATCTTTATCTGCTATCAACTCATCTACATTTAGCGGTTTGTTATACGACCATAACGCCAACCAATCCTCACGGTGAGTCAAATAGCGGTTAAACACTCTTGCCAAATCGCTTGCCAGCTGCCAAATACGGGCATCTTGTTGCGCCTTATCCTGTTGTAAGCTGTCTTGTTGAGCACTTGCCTGTGGGTCATCAATCAAAGATGCCAATAGCGGATTGACTGGGTGTTTCTCATCTGCAACAATCGACTCTTGATAGTAAGTCAAATACCCAAACAATCGCCACTGCATGACCGTTGGTGACAACACCGCCACTTCTGGCACATTTAGAGTTGTCGCTTCAGGGTTTTGCACCAGTAAGTACGCATTATGGCGAGTCAATACATCTTGCATCAGCGTCCATTGATACTGACCCCAGAATTTAGTGCGCACCAAAGTACTAATACCAGCACGACTAGCAATGGTTTTATCCAGCCAATCGCCTAGTACCATTGAGGGCACAATGACAATAAAAGGCTCAAAAACAGGCTGATCCTTAGACTGATATTGCACAAGCAGTTGATCAACAAGGTTTTCGGTGCGGTGCGATTGAATAATGGTAAACATAGAGGATAGTCTGATTGAAGTTATAATATGAGTGACAGTGTGATGTAGACGGTCGTGAATGCCTGAAATGGAATAACATTTGCGTTAGCTTTCTAATACATATTGGTGGCTGCTAAGGAATACCACGAAGAATACTCACCAATCTATGTTTCGCGGTCGTTACTAAAATGTATTTCTGCTAGCATGGCTGTCATAAACACAATGCAAATGACAACAATGATTAACTATCATTGCATCATCAGTGATTACTTATAACAATCATAAAATAGGCTGCTGATTAGTGTGCCATCGATAGCTATCGTTTACTAGTATATGTGCCACTATTATAATATCTTACGACAGATAGTGTCGCATTGATAAGTCTCATATTTATGAATAGAGAAGTCAGTGCTGTTGTCAGATTAATCGCTGTAATTTTTATGTCCATAACCCTTTTTTAACGGAATAACTTAATACTATGCCTTTGCGTCCCATTGATGCCATTTTCGTTCATCCTAAACGACGTTTATATGTTGTATACTATCGCGGTGAATTGTGGCAATTGCCACGTATGAAAATTGACGACAGATCGTGGCAAAACAGACAGCCCTATACTGATGACAGTCGCTCGCTTTATTTGAGCATCCATCAAGCCATTAACGACCCCATACTTGCACAAAAACTGCGAACATTGAATCTGCCTGTCGCGGTGCGTGGGAGCACGTTGCCACGCTTTGAAGCATGGTGGGAAGCCCATGGTTTTGAATGGCTTAAAGACAAACTTACGATGGGCGAATCGCCATTGGCTGCACACCAAATAAAAGCCATTGACAACGATGTTACCTCCCCTTCAAACGATCAACCTGTGCTACCCAATCAAAATAGTACAATGTGTCATAAGAATACTAGCGAGAAAAAACTTTTACCTGATTCAGAAACCGATGTTTTTGCAGATATGCTGGCGGACTTAGCAGATGAAGTGTTACACCAACAGCTTTAAAAATAATACGTCACTCACCGCATTTTATGTAAACTTGACACAAACCCATTAAGAGAAGAGCAGTAACATATGAGAGACTACAAGCTGCTACTGGCTGGGCTAATTTTACTGCTGCTGATAATCTTTATTGCAATCTTTACGTGGTTATGGAGCAGTAACCGTAAAAATATAGATCCCCTACCGATCATGGCAAATGCAAATGAGTCGTCAGCCACCACTCAAGACGAGGTAAATACCCTCACCGACAGTACGCTGTATATAAAGGCTGAAGAGGATTTACAAGCACCCTTGGACGATATCATCGTTAGCTTCGAATCTCGTTATCCTCATGTGCAGGTTGTGCCAAGTTATGTACCCGCCAGCGACCTCTTAACATTATCAAACGCCAATCCTAGCCATGATGAACGCTCAGAATTAGACATGATCATCGCTAACGACAGTCTATCTGTAGACCGTCTGACACCGTTACAAGCAGAGCTAAAAGCGGCTCAAGATAAGATAAACCAAGACAAAGCAAATATCAGCAATACTGATGATAAAAAAGTAGATACTGCTGGGACTGATGCCATTGAGACTGACAATGCAGAGGCACGTACCCTAAATTCTTTCAGCTATGCATTGAGAGACAAGCAAGCGCTTGAAGGGGTTATTTTGACAGAGAATACTGCTGCTATTAACTTCCGTAATTTTTTACTTTCAAGCACGGGACAAGATATATTAGAAAAGTACGATTATTATAATATCGAAGGTTATAAAAACAGTGTGAATGACTTGTTTAATCCAACATCACGTGCACAAGAAGCAGCAAATGCCAACACTGTGAATGTCGCTGATGCCTTAAGTAATGGCAAGTAATGATAAAATCTTTATATTTTGTTGATTGCTTTTATGAGCGATTTTTCCTACAATGTTCCTCTATAATGCGCCTATAGCTCAACAGGATAGAGCAGTTGCCTCCTAAGCGATCGATCCGAGTTCGAGTCTTGGTGGGCGCACCAACAAATATGTTTTTAGTTTACTTTAAAGCCCCTTAGCCCTTTGGTTATGGGGTTTTTTCTTGCTTAGACGTTTTTAGCTGTCTTTAGTTGTCTTTATCTCTACGTTAAATGACGGTATTATTGACGGTATTCGCCGATACCGCCAAATAGGATACCGTCAAAATGGCTAAAATCATCAAGCCGCTAACAGATTCGCAGGTAAAACAAGCTAAACCACAAGACAAGCCTTATAAGCTAGCTGACGGCGGTCGCCTTTATTTGTATGTCAGTAAGTTGGGCACCAAGTCATGGCGCATAAATTATGTCCGGCCCATAGGTAAAAAAAGAGCCACTATCACATTGGGCCTTTATCCTGACGTTTCACTAGCCCAAGCCCGTGAGCAGCGCAAACAGATACGGACCATGTTAGCTGAAGGCGTTGATCCACAGCAGCAGAAAATTGATGATGAACGCGAGCAAGAGCTACTATCTAACAATACGTTCGCAGCGATTGCAGATGACTATATGAGCCGCAAGCGCAACGTAAGCCCTGCTACTATCACAAATAACAATAGGCAGCTTAAACGGCTGAACAAACACATTGGCGATATGATCATTACTGATATTAAACCGATTGACGTATTAAATGCGTGTCGGACCGCTGAGGCGCAAGGTTACTATGAGACAGCGATTAAGATGCGGACCATTGCGGGCCAAGTATTTAGATATGGGGTCCAAACAGCCAGATGCGAGCGTGATGTAACCCAAGACTTGATAGGCGCGTTACAAGCACCAGTGACCACTCACCATCCAACAATTACGGACCCAAAAGAGTTGGGTGTGCTGCTGAATGCGATTGATAGTTATGAAGGTAGCTGCGCTCTGGTGAATTGCGTTATGCGCTATGGGATGACCTCGACCTTGATGCTGGTACTTGGACCTTTACGCCTCGTAAGACTCAAAGACGGACTGGACTATCATTAATCGTACCATTGCCAACACAAGCTATTGCGCTGATCCGTGAGCTATCACTACATGCTCGCAGCAAATATCTATTTCCTGCTATCCATACCACCGTACAGCCAATGTCTGAGAACACGATGAATCAGGCATTGAAACGCCTTGGCTATGATGGGACCAAGCAAACGGTCCACGGATTTAGGACTACTGCTAGAACACTAATTGTTGAGAAATTGAAATACCCTGAAAATTTGGTTGAAATGCAGTTGGGCCACAATGTTAGGGATATGCATGGACGTGCTTATAATAGGACCATATTTTTAGATGAACGACGGAATATGATGCAAAAATGGGCTGACTATTTAGACCAAATTAGACCAGTTACCGAGGAATCCTCGCATACTCAGCTATCCGGAATTTCCGGATAGTTCAAAACCTAGACACAAAAAAACAGCCCATCCGAATTAACGAATGGGCTTTATCAGCTTTTTCTGCGCTACTTATCGCGAATGTTCACACATGGCAGCAAAGCCTACTTAGCTATTATAGCAGCTAAACGTAGCTAGATGCGGCTAACTATCAAACAATTCTTGCTCGTTTTCTCTGCGAGTCACTAAGCCGTCAAGTTTTTTGCCGTTGTCGTAAACCCAGCGCCCGAACTGACCAGATGCACCTTTATAGTCTTTTGCATTAAGCAGCTTTAATAATGTTGATTGACTTACTTGCCCTTCGCCAAGATTATAAATAAAAGAGCATAGGGCATCAAACTGACCTTGCGTCAGATCCACTTTAACCAAACGCTTGATAACAGGGTAAGTCATACGCACCAAGTCGGCTTTGAGTAGCTATTCAGCCTGAGCGTTTGTGATAGTCAGACCTTGATATACTTTCATACCACCAGCAGCTGACGTGTGACCATAGCCAATCGTCCATACCTTGCCAGTGTCTTGATATGCTTTTAATCGCAAGCCTTCGCTGAGCTTTAGATGCTCAATACCTTTTTCTGACATAGCGCGATCTAGTGTATCTGCCTCGTCATCGATATCATGGCCATTAATCGACCAACCTGTTAATGCTGCTACAGAAGATGGCAGCTCGTCAGCCTTAACCACGCTCAAAACTTTCTTGGCACCATCAACTTGAATTTGTGATAATTGCTTAGGTTCTTGATTCTCTCGCACCCAATCGAAAAATTCACTGTCTTTCATTTATTTAGCTCCAAAAAAAGCCCCAATTAAGGGGCTATATTTAATACCGATGATTATTTTCCAAAAATTGCAAACGCTGCGTCTTTAACTTCTTTGATGATTTCTGCTATCGACTTACCTTGCATGAGCGCAACCGATTGATAAATGATTCCGATTGCAAGCATTCCGAATACTGCCCACATCAGCATGATTAATCCATGAACTGTGACGCTGTAATCTTGCCACTGCATGATCTCGATATGAGCACTACCGCCGACGAGCGAGATAGTTACAGCAATGACAAACTTAATCATCGCTGCTACGCTGACTTGTATTTTCCCATCTCTACCAATGTCACCTGATAGCATCAAGCCAAACACCGCGCCTACCACAGCGATCAGTATTTTTGGCATAAACGCCAACAGTTTTAATATAATTAGATCTATAAATGGCGTGTTGTTTGGCATAAGCCTTCCTCAAATTTTAGATAATAAAAAACCACTCGAGTGAGTGGCTGTTAGTAACCTGCGATTGCTTTACTGTCTTGTAATTCTTGCATCATGCGCTCAAACATACCTGCTTGCGACTCAGATACACCTACATCTACTGACTTACTTCCTAGTATGAATTCCACCTTGTAATTCTTAGCGCCAATAGTATTGTTACCCGTATCATAATTTTGCGGTCTGTTTAGATTGCTAACAGCTTGTAGTACTGAATCAGGCAGCTGGTTAAGACTTGCCTCGTACTTACTGCGCCTTGACTCATCAGTCCTTGCTTTCTCTGCAATCTCAAGCAAATACATTGATGCTGTTTTAAATTTACCTAAGTCAGCATTAGTTAATATTTGCCCATCTTTATAGCCCCGTAGCTCACCAAAGTTGAGAGCGCCGCTATCCTTACCTGATTTTACGTATAGCTTACGAGCTTCCTCGGCTGCTCGCTCTGCACTCAGTCCCGCCGATTTTAAAAAGTTTTCAACGCCTGTTTTTGATCCAAACTGATTGCCCTCTGCTGGCGCTTTCTCGGTGCCATAAATCCGTAAATTTTTAAGCGCCTCATCACCACCAGCTACCGCTTGTGCTTCTTTAACCGCTTTAATCTTTGCTTGCAACTTATCGTAAGCGGATGATGCCTCGTTTGCAGCGCGTACCATGGCATTACCAGCACTGCCTGAGCTGCTAGATATGCCATCGTAAGCTGTGCGGATGTTGTTGACTGACGTTGTTACTTTGTCGTTTGCCGTCTTAGTCTGACCCATTTTTTCAAATGTGACACGACCCTGTTCATCAACTGCGACAGTGACACCGCGTTCGGCTGCCATGCGCTTAGTGACCGCATCAACGACACCATTATTTGACGCAATATTAGCCTTTGCTGTTTTTTCAAACGATTCTTCTAACTGCTGAGCTGTAGCTTTGCCGTCTTTCTTGATGATGTCGTAAGACTCAGTGAACGCACCTGCCTGCTTAGCCAGCTCCTCACGCGTTTTTAATCCTAATACGCCATAAGCCTCTGCCACCGAGTTGATACCGTCCGTCAGCTCATCAAGCTTGGTACGTGACAAATCAAGACCGTCTGCCAGCTCTTGACCGGTTATCTTGCCCTCCTTGCCTAATACCTTCCATTGCTCAATAACGTAATCTAGTTCAGTCGTATTGCTCGCCTTATTGGTCATTTCAGTAAGCGTTCCAACCACAGCGCCGCCAGCGTCATAACCCGCTTCCTTCAGGTCATCAAAACCACTAATAAGCTCATCAAGCCCTTCACTGGATTTAACAAACTCTTTTGATAAGCCAATACCTACCGCGCCCGCTAATTCGTCAATCTGCTCTTTGGTTCGCTTGCTGGCTAGCGTCGACTTATCAGCCTGCATTACTAATATGCCGCCTGTTTCAGTCGCTTGTACCGATAGAGCTGCGGCACGCTGTATGTCAGCTAAGGTAGCGCCATTGGTTTTCTGTAGTTCCGCGTTAGCATATTCAGCAAACCTTTCAATATTTTGCTGTAGCTGCTTATCAAGATTTTCGTACCTGGTCTTAGCGATGTTAGCGCCGAACTCCATTTGCTGACCGGTGATCAACCCCTGATTAGCCATCGCTTGTAGCGACAATAAGATGTCATCAACAGCTTCTTTGGTGTTTGCCTTGTGTATGGCATCTGTTAGCGATAGCTCGATGCTTTTACCTGACTCCTTAGCCTTTAGCGCAACCTCCGCAAAACTCTCGCCTACGCCCAAATAAGCCGCTTGCACCTGCTTTGCAGACTCAATAGATATATCGCCTGTCTCACTGATGGCGGCTTGCAAGCCCTTGCTGGCAAGAAGCAGTCTATCCTCGTCACTAACAATCATGTCATTAGCGCGAATCCTGTCGGTCACCATCTTAACAAGCTGACCTTCAATCGCTTCGGCTGTGGCTTCACCTTTTGCAATCATCACGTTATAGGCTGCTTCCGAATCTGCTGCCATTTCTGTAAACCGCTCTTTTGCGCCCTCAGCGGCGTTGAGCAAGGCTTTCTCTGTACCAGACTCGAACTCCATTGCTTTTTGATGCGCCCTATCTAATGCCTCAGAAGCTCCTTTGTCTAAAGCCTCGGCAAGATCAAGGATTGCTTTCTTACCTTCACCAAACGTGAGCGACGCATAGAAGCGCGTTGCAGCAGCAGCCCATTCAAGAATAACCCCTGTAAAGAGGTCTCCTGTAATCACCAAGCCCTTAATGCCATCGCTGATGGCGCCGACAAAGACGTTGACCCCGTGAAGACTTGCTGTGATAAGCCCGATTTGCTCAGCAGCATCTTCCGACCCGCCAGCGATTAAGTTAATCACCTCAGTGATACTATCGTAAGTTTCTTTTATGCGCTTTCCAACGGTTACAACTGCCTCAATCGTGTTCTCAAACGCACCTGTTAATGCAGCGATAAAACTAGGGTCTAAATCTTCAAGGTTATCGCCAATATAGCTTATCGCCTCCGCAAGCTTGGATGTTTGATTGAGAGAACCGTCAATCTCACCAACGAAGTTAAATATTTGGTTTTTAACCACCTGCAAAGAGTTGCCAACCGTGGTTGATAACGTGCCAAACTCATCGCTAATAGCCTGTCCTTGATCTCGAACCGCACCAATGACGACTTCAGATGTTAACTTGCCATCACCAGCCATCGCTCGCAATTCGCCACGAGTCACACCAAGACCATCTGCCATAGCTTTAGCTAATCGTGGTGCTTGCTCCATGATTGAGTTAAATTCTTCACCTCGTACGACGCCTGATTGGAGTCCTTGAATCAACTGAATGATTGCGGCATCAGCACTGGCAGCGCTACCGCCTGATAATTTAATAGCCTCGTTGATTGTACGTGTGACGCTTAGTATTTGGTTCTGCGATAGGTTCATAGACTCAGCTGAGGCTGATATTTTGGCAAACAACTCACCTGTTGACTCAACGCTACTAAACGTCTCGTTAGCAAGCTCTTTAACGCCATCAAAACCAGTAACGAACGCTGCACCAGCACCAGTCGCTAACTTGATACGCGCCTCAAGGGTTTTAAAAGCATCCGCCGTTTCGATAATCTCAGAAACGCCGATACCTAGCCCAGCCGCCGCAAGTAACCCTTGTAGACCACCAAAAGCACCTCTTAATCTATTAACGTTGTTGCCTAGACCACCAGCACCTTGACTAACCCTTTCTTGCGTGTCATCAAGTCCGTTTAGTTCGCGCTCAAGCCATCTGATTTGCTCCTCTGCTTGACGGGTCACACGGTCAATCTCAGCAGCAGGACGACCACTGTTGTTTTGAAACTCAACCAATGATCGACTGATCTGATCAATTTCACCGCGTATCGTTTCAGGCACTCTGATGTTTGTCATGCGATAGATAGCATTACGTGCATTATCAGCAGTGCTAGACGCTCTGTTCATAGCGCCTGACAGCTCATTCGCAAGGCTTACACTGGCGCTGCGCGCATCATTCAGCTCTTGTTCTAGACGATTGATGCTAGCTGCTGCCTCGGCAATTTCTTGAGGACTGGCACCAGTGTTATTTAAGCGCTCAGCCGCCAATCTTGCTTCGTCAAGCTCAATGCCTAATCGCTGCGCCTCTGCTTGAGCTTGTGCTATATCAGCAGGTGACGCGTTTGTCTGACCTAGGGTTCTTGCCTCTGTTCGAGCCTCGCCTAACTCGTTTTTAAGTGCTGCGACTTTAGCCTTAGCTTCTGCAATTTCAGCAGGACTGGCATTAGTTTCTGATAATCGCTTAACCTCATCGCGTGCAGCAGACAGCCCACCTTTAAGCTCATTAACTTTAGCTTTTGCCTCAATCAATTCAGCGGGTGAGCCGCTGGTCTGGTTAAGCTGTCTTGCCTCTGTTCGAGCACCTGATAAGTCTTGACTGAGTGCTGCAACTTTAGCGCGTGCTTCAGCAATCTCAGCTGGTGACGCACTTGTCTGGCTTAGCTGTCGCACTTCGTCACGAGTAGCGCCTAATGTAGCTTTAAGTGCCTCAACCTTGGCTTTTGCCTCAGCAATATCCTCTGGACTGGCATTTGATTGACCGAGTAACTTAACCTCGTTTTTAGCATTTACTAAGCTATCGCCAAGCTCATTTACCTTAGCTTTAGCGGAAGCTATATCTTCTGGCGTACCGCGTGTTTGTGATAGCAGCTTGACCTGCTCCTTTGCCTCTGTGATGCTAGATTTTAGGTTGTTGAAATCAGTCTTAGCTTGCGCTATGTCTTCAGGCGTACCTTTGGTTTCGCGCAGACGCTTAACTTCGTCTTGTGTACCTGAGATATAGGCTGTTAGCGCCTTAACTTTATTTTGTGCCTCCTCTATATCTTCGGGGCTTGCTTTGCTATCACGTAGCAGCTTAACGCTATCTTTAGCCAAGCCAAGCTCGTCTTTTAGGCTTGTAATCTTAATCTTAGCGTTCTCGATATCCTCGGGTGTGCCCTTAGTTTGAGACAGCTCCTTTACTTTTTGCTTAGCAGCGTCAACACTTAAACCTAAATCATTGACACGGTTTTTCGCCTCGGCGATATCCGCAGGTGTGCCAACAGTACGTGATAACTCGGTTACTTTTAGCTTAGCATCATCAATGCTTGAGCCCAGTAGATCGACTTTTGCTTTGGCTTGTGCGATATCGCTGGGCGTGCCATTGGTACGGCTTAACTGCTCGACATTTAGTCGTGCTGCATCCAGACTGCTACTGACGCTATCAATACGCCCCTTAGCGTCAATGATATCAGCAGGAGTACCGTTAGTCCGTGCTAGACGCTCAACATTTAATCGAGCCTCATCAACCGCGCTCGATAAGCTATCGATCTTAACTTTAGCTTGCTCGATTTGCTCAGGTGTACCATTGGTTTGCGATAGAGCAAGCACCTTAGCGCGAGCTTCTGCTAAGCTGCTATCTAGATTGTCGACCTTGCCTTTAGCGCTGTCTATATCGCTAGGCGTGCCTCTGGTCTGTGACATCTGCGTCACTTTTTGTCTAGCTTCATCAAGACTAGCGCCTAATGTATCAACTTTGGCTTTCGCTGCTTCAATCTGTGCCGGTGTACCATTAGTTTGCGATAACGGCTCAACCTTTAATCTTGCTGCTGCAACACTATCGCCAAGCGTATTTACCTTAGCTGCCGCTTCTGCCAATTGTGCTGAAGTAGCAGGTGTATTACCAAGTCTTTGCGCTTCTGACCGTGCAACCTCAAGTTGTCGAGCCAAGCGAGTAACTTGCAATGCTGACGCTTGCATTGCCGTCTCAACTTGCTCACCTGATAGATTTGCGCCTGCACCCATCTGGCGTAATTGGTCAGCTGTTGCGCGTATCTCGGCTGTCAGTCTGTCCGCACTAAAATTATTAAGCCCTGATAGCATGGTTGATGCTCGCTGAGTATCAGTATTCATCTGATCAACATTGCGCTTTACAGACTGAGCGTAATCAGTAAACTTGTCGCGCGCTTGATTGACACCTTGATTAAACTTCTCGTTTAACAGTCTAAGCTGTACGCTAAAATCCAAATCACCAGCCATAGTCTTACCTCAAATTTTGGGCATAAAAAAAAGCCCACTAATTAAAGTGAGCTTGTTAATTTATTCGTTGTTTATTTAAAGACACTTGCCCTATCTGGTTTTGGTAGCTTACTGTTTTTAATGTACCGCTCATCAATGTGGTAGCGATTCAGGCTATCACAATCAATAAAGACGACTGGCTTTTTACCTGCTGTGCTTTTGTTTTCCGACAATCCAGCGTAGATCATAATTTCATTTTGTGCTTTTCTGCCAACCAAGTGCACAGCTTTATCTAATAATTGGTTAATGCGATCGAACCCATCATCGCCCCAAACTTCATGAGCTTTTGGCCATTGTTCGGGCGTCATGTAATTCATATCTAATAACATCTGCTCTTTTGCGACCTTCATTACCCATCCCTCCCTTGTTTTAAAGCCAGTTACCAGCCTTTTTATCTTCTATCATTTCTTTTCCGCACTGGCTGCAAGTCCAAACACTGCTACCGCCACTTTTCATAAACAACATAACAAGTAACCATAACCCCCCTGTCACTAACACTAAGATAATATGCATTATCCAGTTTCGACTTTTAACATTGCGATAAAATAATGTCGTCTTTTGCTCGCGCGGGCAAAATATGAGTTGCTGATCTACTTTATTGGCCATGCCATCACTCGCTTAAAACTTCATTTGATTAACATCATAACCGCGCAAATCAAAGTTGGCATTGAACGGCTCAGACAGGCCAATAACAGGTAGTCTTACGATAGCTCTATTTGATGTCGTAAATTTATTGAACAACTGACTTGCTGTGAAATCATTAACCGGTACGATAACACCATCAATACTATTACGCATCTCATAGCTCGCTTGATTACCGTCAAAATTCATACTTACTCTGCATGATGGTGTGCACGATAAGTTTGAATTCACAAAAATCACTACTGAGCTAGTTACAGCTCCACTACTGCTTTTGCGCTTTTCGAGCTCAATCCAAGGTGTATGTTTTACATTGCTAAACTGGGGATCGTAAAAGAAATTAAGCGCATAATTATTTGCTCTCAATGAAAATATGCCACCACTATTACCTGTAGATGAATACTGCCACCGTGTTTTTTCGCCCGCATCTGGATTATTGGGCTGAGTAACTGTATTCCCAATGCCGCCGCCAGGTCTAGCAGCATCAATAGTGTCATACCCACCACCGCAACCACTTAGCGTCAATGCCAGACATACAGCCAATAGATTTTTCACAGCCAACCCCTAAAATGTTATTTACTCAATCTTAGTTGATTGTGCTTTGTTGCGCTAGTCTTTCATAAACTCTTTCCAGCCTTTTACATCAGCTTGCGATACTCGCATAGCGACTGCCATATCTTTGATTTTCTGCTGATGATCTTTAGCAAATGCCTTGGACAAGCCCCACCATTCACCGAACGCCATATCTAGGACGTCGGCTTCTCTAAATCCGATTTTGTAGAATGGTAGTAAGCTGTCGAACCAAGTAGCGCCAGTTGTGCTCCCAACTGTTTTAGGGGCATGAAAATCTGACGCATAAAAAAATCGCCACTATGGGCGACGACCTCCTGCATAACTGTCAGCATTTCAAGCGGCTCAAGCTCTCGGTAAAATGTGGGAGGTTGGTCTGTCAGTGTTGAGGCTAAGACAACCGTTTCATCTGTATAGCTGCCAATGAGTGCCAATAGCTCACTCTCAGGCATGCCCTTATTGGCTTTTACGATACGCTCAAACTCAGCGACAAACGGCGTAAAAGCCCGTGTCACTTCGTTTAAGTTTTTAACTTTGACGCGCTTAATAGTAATATCAGTATCAGCGACACGGATCACTTTATCTGTCTTGTCTGTCATAGGAATCCTTTTATTTTAGTTAATAAAAAACCCTCGATTAAGAGGGTTAATTGGTTTATTTATTTCATAATAATAGCGTTTTTTTTGTTGGCCAAAATTATAACTTTTGGCTCAAAAAGTATATTCTCAGGCACTATTAATGCACTTCGCTTCCTGTTTTATTTCTCTTCAGCTTTGGCCTCTTGCTCTTTTTGTACAGCAATAGCATCCCCAACTGTCATACCTTCTGGAAGCATCCCAACTGTTAACGCAAAAAGATTTTCTCCAACAAACTCTAATATTAGGCGCTCATCTTCGCCTTCAAGCTTACTTTCCATCTGTGCTTGAAAGTCGTTAATTTCTTTTGAATTTTGCGGCAACTCAATATTCATAGGGTCTGAGCAACCTGATAGAGATAATACGCCTAATAATACTGCAATCATTAGTTTCTGATTTTTCATTACGAATACCGATCAGTTGATTTTAACTAACTTTAACCGATTAGCTAAATTTGAGCAACAATATCAAACATCAATCTCTACATAGGGTAGATTGGGCGCATCGCTTACAATCTGCCCATCACGGATAAAAACCTTTGATTGCAGCTCGTAAGCGGCGCTTGATTGTACCACCGCAACACCGCCACCTTGCATGGTGACGGTATAAGTTGAGCCAGTGCGAGCAGTGACGGTCGCAAGCTGCTTAGCCCCCTGCTCTGTCACGCCTTTAAATAACGCCCATAAGTTGCCACTAGCCATAATCTACCCTTTATCAAAATGACGCTCAACATCGATGCTCTGATCAATCTCTAGCGCTCGATTGCTCGATAGACGACCTGTGATAGTCGTGCCTCTGACCATTCCTACCCATTGCTCACCATCGTTGACCTCAATCAAAGTCGATGGTTTTAGCACACCGATATCTTGATGCAATGGCATTGATATACCGATGTTACCGATATCACCAGTGTCACTCAATATCGATATGCCTCGGCTAATTGCGACTGCTTGCTCGGTTATTAAGTCGCTAGCAATCATTGGCGGCTGATAACCTCCGCTAGTACCTGTGCGCTTAACCAACGCGCCTATGCTACCCTCGCGCTCACCATATACCGTCACACCATTGTAGCTAGGCTTATTGATACGACCGCGGCTACGACTGGTGATAAGCGATATTGGCAAGCTAATGCTAGGCTCTTGCGCTGCCCATTCCCAAGATGGTATCGGATAATTAGCCAGCACATGAATAATATCTTCGCTCATGTGAGCATTGATAAATCCACCTGCTGCCTCCGCTATCCATTGTAGTGAATTGATCGGTGTTCGACCTGTATAGCTGTAAGTATTGGCTGGCACATCCCAACCATTTACACCTGCTAACTGCCAGTCAAGTGTAAAGCTGACGGCACACCAAAGCGGTTTAACTCGTCATCTGCAATCTGCCTTGCGCTCATGGGTGTGTCGTACTTAAAGCCGCGATGTGTCGCGTATGGGTGCGCCAATAGCATTGAGCGTGACTTACCTTTGATTGTTAATGAGCTTTCACCAAACGAGGCGCTGTCATCACAACCATCTAAGATGAATCTCCACAGATTGCCGTTACAAGTAAAGTCCACGCCTATCTGTTGCTCATATGCCGTATTGACTTTAGATAGCTCTGACAGCGGTACAGTGGCACTAAATGACCATGTATAACTATTGCTATCAATGCCCACGCTAAAGCCTAGCAACTTAATCTCACGCCCATCGTCGGAGCGCGTTAATGACACACTGTTTGTCACAAATATAACTCCCTTGTTGTATGCCTCGCCTTTTTCGCCAATCAATAGCTCAAGCCATGCGATTGCGTCAAACGTAGTATTTGCGTTTACCGCCATGCCCGATGACTGACCAAACACTTTTGGCCTGCACATCACAACATCAAGCGTTGGATTAACCGCCAATGTTTTGCGCTTGCATGGTCTTGTTTCCATTGCATCGGCATCAGCATCAGCAGCAGATAACATCAGTATGCCACGTGGCATAGATAACGGCATGGCTAAGCTACTAGATGCACCCCTATCAGCAATGCGCCTTTTCATCGGTAACGCTAATTCGTCATTGTAAACATAGTGGCGTAATGCACCTGAGCCACATACCCACCCATCAATGATCTGCTCTTTGAGTATGACGGTCTGTGATAAATCGGGCGCTACATAACGCAGTTTACTAAACGGCAATCTAGCAGTTTCAATTAGCAATCGTTTTTGCTGTGCTACAAATAGATTATAGTCGCTAAACGTGCTTAGTTTGTCAGTGAGTAACTTGGCGTTTTCGCCTTGTATGGCTCGCTCAATTTGACGCTTAGCCATTGCCTCAAAGCCAAACCATCTATCATGACCGACTAACCTTGATTGCTCAAATTCCAAGTTTGACTTATTAGCAATAAATGACTGATATTCGCCTCCATGCTCGCTACTATCGCCTATCAGCCTTGATTGCTCGAATGATACTTGACTGCTTGATGTTAACTGCTTGTTAGCCTCAAATTGATTTTGGTTGTCGTCTCCTATCAGTCTTGATTGCTGCCAATCAACATTAACTTGCTGCGTTAAATGATCGCTAGCCTCAAAGCCTGATCGCTTATCAATACTTGTTATTTTTGACTGCTCAAACTTGATGCCTGTCTCAAAAAAAGACGACCTATCTACGTTTGAGTCATAACTGATGGTAGCGCTTGCTGTTGGGTTTAAATCACTGTAAGCGATAATACTGATATTTACGCTGCTTTCGGATTCATCAACCATCAATGTAGCTGACGCTGTGGGCGTTATATCGGCTATCGCAGTGATAGCAATCGTCACATCGTCATTAACATTAGGCGGCGTAACTGGCGCACCAACAAACATTGTCAAAAGTAATCAAAAGACCTCACAGCCTATCAGTTGTGGGGTCTTTTAATGTCTTATCGCATCATAACATTGCATAACTGACGATGTATTTTCATACAGCATACCTTCAACACACAAAAAAGCCTTTCAAGCTTTATATTTTATAGCTTGAAAGGCTTTACCGATCACATGCTTTTATCTAAGTGAGCGTTTTAATATTAGAGTTCACCTAAAGCCGCTCTTAATCTATCTTCAACATCGATTTTGCCACGGCTTCTGCCACTTTTATGCCATCAATCCCTGCTGATAATATGCCACCTGCGTAGCCAGCGCCTTCGCCTGCAGGGAATAAGCCTTCGGTGTTAATGCTTTGGAATTCTTTATTACGTTTAATACTGATTGGTGACGATGTTCTGGTTTCTACACCAGTGAGTAACCCATCATCAGATGAAAATCCTTGGATTTTCTTATTAAACGCTGGAATGGCTTCACGTATGGCATCCACGGCAAAGTCAGGTAATGCTTTGCTTAAGTCGGTTAAGGTAATGCCCGGTGTGTAAGAGGGTTTTACATCGCCCAATTCTGAGTCTGGTTTGCCTTTTAAGAAATCACCAATGGTTTGCGCTGGGGCACTGTAGTCTTTGCCCCCTAATTCAAACGCTAAGGTTTCTAGTTGTCTTTGTAATTCGATACCAGCAAGAGGATGGTTTGGGTAATCTCGCTCTGGGTCGATACCTACCACAATAGCACTATTGGCGTTGCGCTCGTTCCTTGAATATTGGCTCATGCCGTTAGTGACAACACGGCCTTCTTCTGATGCTGCGGCAACCACAGTTCCGCCTGGACACATACAGAAGCTATAGACAGAACGACCATTTTTGCAATGATGAACCAGTTTATAATCCGCAGCGCCAAGTACTTCGTTTCCGGCATTGTCACCAAAGCGTGCTTGGTCTATGGTTGACTGTTTATGTTCAATCCTAAAGCCAATTGAGAAAGGTTTTGCTTCAATATACACGCCTTTATCATGGATCATCTCAAAAGTGTCTCGGGCGCTATGACCAACAGCAAGAACAACATGGCTAGTTTTTAAGGTTTCGCCAGTATTAAGGGTCACGCCAGTTACTTTTGAGTCAGTAATGTGCAAGTCGTCTACGCGAGTAGCAAAACGAACTTCCCCGCCAAGCGCTATGATCTCAGCGCGCATTTTTTCTACCATGGTGACTAACTTATAAGTACCTATGTGCGGCTTACTGACAAATAAAATCTCATCTGGTGCGCCGGCTTTAACAAACTCGGTCATTACTTTACGGCCATAATGATTTGGATCTTTCACTTGGCTATATAATTTACCGTCGGAAAAGGTACCTGCTCCACCTTCACCAAATTGTACGTTAGATTCTGTGTTTAATTTACGCTGACGCCAAAAGCCAAAAGTGTCTTTGGTGCGTTGTCTGACTTCATTACCACGTTCAATGATAATAGGTTTAAAACCCATTTGAGCAAGGGTCAGTGCTGCTAACAAACCACAAGGTCCAAAACCAATAACAACAGGACGCTCAGTTAAATCTTTTGGCGCTTCACCTACATATTTGTAGCTGGTATCTGGCGTTGCTTTGACATGGTTGTCTGACTCAAACTGAACCAGTAAATCATTGGTCAAATCCGAGTCGGTCAGAGTGATGTCTAGCGTATAAATTAATTGGATATTTCTTTTATTACGAGCATCATAACCACGTTTAAACATCACAAATGACGCCATTTGCTCAGCAGAAATTTTAAGTTTTGTGGTTATAGCAGTCGTTAGATCTTCAGGCGCATGATTTAACGGCAATTTAATTTCAGTTAAACGTATCATTGGTTACTCATAAACTCGTGTAGAAAACATTCGCGCATTTTACTGGTACTGGTACAAATAAGCGAATAAATATTTTACTTACGCAGGGTAAATTTACGGTTTCTTCAGCATAGCTCAGCACCCTATGATAAAAAATAAATGTCAGACTTCACCCCAAGCTAGCTACCAAGCGTAATGACTAACGTGCTTTAGCCAAAAAAAACTTATCTTTAGTTGAGTTAACATCATTTAGTACGTTTGCTTCTTAACTTCCTTCTGTTCACACTTCCTGAACTCAAAAAAACATCGCTTCTGATGTCGTCATTTTTTATACCGCTTTAGCATTTCTTAACCAGACATAAATGGTGCATAGAAAATCATAAAAACCAATTATGGTGCAAAGAAGTGCCCTAGCTCCTGATAAAGACCAATATTGGTGCATTTGTCTCGTATTTTATATTGGCATAGATATTGAAGTATTAATCATAGTTAGGAATGGCTCGTTCACTCGGCCTACCAGGCTGCTACTTTATCTTTTTGGAGAAATATATGTCTTTATTGCCAACGCTTATCACTGCTACTCCTATAAGTACAAATTATCGTATCGACTCAAAATTGACATCACGTTTGTCTCTACTAGCAGTAGCCGTTGTCGGCAGCTTAAGTCTCATGGGTTGTCAAAAACCTGCAGAAACCAGTGCAGAAAGCAATTCTACCGCCACAAAAACGGACACCTCTGCGACGACTGCAGCAGATGGTGACACCATCAAAGTTGGTATCTTGCATTCTTTATCTGGAACGATGGCCATCTCTGAAACATCATTAAAAGATACTGCGCTCATGACCATTGATGAAATTAATGCCAATGGCGGTGTGTTGGGTAAGCAGCTAGAGCCAATCGTCGTAGATCCCGCTTCTGATTGGCCGTTATTCGCTGAAAAAGCGCGTCAGCTGTTAACCCAAGATAAAGTGGATGTGATATTTGGGGGTTGGACATCGGTGTCACGTAAGTCAGTGCTGCCTGTCGTTGAAGAACTAAATGGTTTAATGTTCTACCCTGTGCAGTACGAAGGTCAAGAGCAGTCAGAAAACATTTTCTACACTGGTGCTGCACCAAACCAACAAGCTATTCCTGCTGTTGAATACTTAATGAGTCCAGAGGGTGGTAGTGCAGAACGCTTCGTTTTACTTGGGACAGACTATGTTTATCCTCGGACTACTAACCAGATACTGCGGGCTTTCTTAAAATCTAAAGGCGTCGCTGAAACAGATATCATGGAAGAGTACACCCCTTTCGGTTTTAGCAACTATCAGACCATCGTTGGCAATATTAAAAGCTTCTCTACTGGTAAAAAGACGGCGGTTATCTCTACTATTAATGGGGATTCAAACGTACCCTTTTATCGCGAGCTTGCCAACCAAGGTATTAAAGCGTCTGATATTCCAGTCATGGCATTCTCAGTAGGAGAAGAAGAGCTTCGCGGTATCGATACCAGCTTATTGCAAGGGCATTTAGCATCATGGAACTACTTTATGTCGGTTAAAAATCCTGTCAACAGCGACTTCACTAAAAAATATAAGAAATATGCGCTGGATCATAAGCTACCCAATGCTGACAAAGTCGTAACAAATGATCCTATGGAAGCCACCTACGTGGGTATCAATATGTGGAAACAAGCAGTCGAAAAAGCTGGTACTACTAATGTAGATAAAGTGCGTATTAGTATGGGGGGTCAGACTTTTGACGCGCCATCAGGGTATACATTGAAAATGGATGAGGAAAACCATCATTTATGGAAGCCTGTCATGATCGGTCAAATCCGTGCCGATGGTCAGTTCGATGTAATTAGCAAAACGCCAAAAGTCATTCGTGCTGAGCCATGGAGTCAGTACATTCCTAAATAAGATTGTGGTCACCCAAGCCTTAGTCCCTAGTCCTTAGCCCCTTAATGGTATCAAAACCAGCAACCCTTTAGCTCCTCTACTGATAAAACAGTTTTTAGTAGAGGTTAAAGGAGTGTTGACTGCAAAAAAGGAACCATCATGTCACATTACCCTTCCTATTATAAAAGTGACGCGCCAGCCAATTATTCTAATAAGACTTTTATCATCGCCTTACTATCTTTACTCCTCCTCATTACTATCTCATCAGCTGCTCATGCTCACGAGACGCCAGTAGTACACAGCCATGGCGAGAAACTATCGACTAATACTGTGGCAGTGACATCCACTGCTGTAAGTGAAGAGACCTTACTTGCTCAAGACGACACCTTACTTGCTCAAAACAAGCAGTCTGTAACGACATCAGCTGATCTTGCGATAAGTAAAGGGGATGCTATCGAACAGTTCGTTGCTGCTGACTTCACCAAGCGCCAAACCATGCTCAACCAGTGGCCGGGGTCAGTTGAGAGTTTGGATACTTTAGTTGAGCTGATAAAGAAAGATGAGTTATATCAAGGCAATGGTGGGCAAACCTACCTACTTAACAGCGAAGATGAGCTATTTACGTATCCTGCTAAGCAGCTGACCACCGAGTGGCCGAGTGACTTGGCGCAAGTGACTTTGACCAATACGCTACGCTCAGCCCTAGTGTTTGGACAAGCCAAGGTTAAGCTTGAGTCAAACGATCCTACGCAACGTATGCAGGCAGTTGCCATCTTAGCGGACAATATCGAACAGCTAGATCCAGCACTCATAAGTACTGCTGCCACTAATGAGCAAGACGACGACGTCAAAACGGCGTTGAGTACTTTACAAGCGAGGATTGATTTTAGAGATGGCGACGTTACTACCCAAATTGCCGCGCTTACCGTGCTTGCTGATAGTGATAGCCCGCAAGTCTTAGTGGATGTCAAAAAAGCATTGGCGGCAGATGATATCGATCCTGTGCTCAAATCTACGCTGTTAAATACTGAAGAAAGTATTGAGCGACGTATCACTATTAGTACTTGGATAGGTCATCTGTTCACGGGTCTTAGTACGGCAAGTATCTTGCTTCTCGCCGCTTTAGGGCTTGCCATTACCTTTGGGCTACTGGGTGTCATTAATATGGCTCACGGTGAGCTCATTATGATTGGTGCTTACGCCACTTATATGGTGCAAAATCTCTTTCAAGCGTATTTTCCTAGTATGACTGGGTGGTATTTGGTTGCTGCTATACCCGTCGCTTTTTTAGTTAGTGCCATTATTGGCATGGTTATCGAACGAATCATTATTCGCCCGCTTTATGGTCGTGAGCTTGAAACCTTACTGGCAACCTTCGGTGTCAGTCTGATTCTCATGCAGTTGGTTCGGATGATATTTGGCGCGCAAAATGTCGAAGTCAGCAATGTAGATTGGTTGAGCGGTGCCTATCAAGTGTCTTCTAGCCTTGTACTTCCCTTCAATCGTATCGCTATTATCGGCTTTACCATCATTATTCTTATGCTACTGGTGTACTTACTTAACAAGACTCGCTTTGGGCTATTTGTGCGCGCTGTGACTCAAAATCGGCAAATGGCACGTGCAGTGGGTATCTCATCTGCTCGCATCGATATGTTGGCTTTTGGACTTGGCTCGGGTCTCGCAGGTCTCGCTGGCTGTGCTTTGGCGCAAGTAGGCAACGTCGGACCCGACTTAGGTCAGACTTATATTATTGATGCGTTCTTAGTCGTCGTGGTTGGCGGTGTTGGGCAAGTATGGGGCGCGGTATTGGCATCTCTAGGTCTTGGTGTCAGTGGTACGGTGCTTGAGATTGGCATTGGTGCTGTGATGGCTAAGATTGTGTTGTTGGTTCTTGTGATTTTGTTTATTCAAAAACGTCCACAAGGTTTATTCGCCCTCAAAGGCCGTTTTGTGGATTAAGGAGAACCTCATGCGTTTGACTCAATTATTATCTGATTCCCCACGTAATGCTATTCTGATTGGTTTGTGTTTTTTAGTGCTACTGATATTGCCTTGGCTCCATTTATTACCTGAAACCTCTAGTTTTCACCTGTCTGCTTATTGGATAACTTTGATTGGTAAAATAATGGCGCTCGCCATGGTAGCCCTGGCTTTAGACTTGGTCTGGGGCTATGCCGGCATTCTAAGCTTAGGTCATGGTCTTTATTTTGCGCTAGGAGGTTATGCTTTTGGTATGTACTTGACGCGTGAAACTGCTGGCACGGGCTTGCCAGATTTTATGCGTTTTTTGAGTTGGACTGAATTGCCATGGTATTGGGCAGGCACTCAACATTTCTGGTGGGCAATGGCTTTAGTGGTGCTAGTTCCCGGTCTGGTCGCTTTTATCTTTGGCTATTTTGCTTTTCGCTCAAAGATTAAAGGGGTTTATTTTTCGATTATTACTCAGGCCATGACCTACGCTGCCGCCTTATTATTCTTCCGTAACGAAACAGGCTTTGGTGGTAACAATGGCTTCACAGGTTTTACCACGCTACTAGGTTATGACATCACTGCCTCTTCAACGAGGGCTGTACTGTGTTTTACGACTGCTTTGGCGCTGCTACTGTCATATCTTGGACTACGCTATCTGATGAGCCAGCCTTATGGGCGCGTGCTCGGTGCCATTCGTGATAGTGAAAATCGCTTGCAGTATTTAGGCTATCGCACGCTTTGGTACAAGCTTTCTGCTTGGGTATTGTCTGCAGTCATTGCTGGTATCGCTGGTGCTCTATATGTACCGCAAGTTGGTATCATTAACCCAGGCGAGATGAACCCCGTCAACTCTATCGAGATGGCAGTCTGGGTGGCTGCTGGAGGCAGAGGTTCATTAATCGGTGCCATTGTAGGCGCTGGTACAGTCAATGTGATTAAAACCTATTTTACCGTCGCCTACCCAGAGTTCTGGTTGCTTATTCTAGGTGGATTATTTGTGGTGGTTACTATATTTCTCCCTAACGGCATTATTGGTGTACTCGATCGTTTTAAGAAGGAAAAAGAATAATGTCAATAATATGTAATAATGCTGCTTCCCAAAAAACGGCTAACGATGCGCTTATTAAAAATAAAAATGATCCTAGTATACATAAGCCAATGGGAAGTTTTGACAATACAAATAACATAACGATTGCAGAAACCACGCCTACCCGACCAGTCACTAGTTTGGCTGAAGATTATGGAGATAGCGGTGGCTTAGCGCATCCTGTTCCCAAATCAGGTCCAGATATGAGACATGGGATTGCGCTATATTTAGAAGGCGTTAGCGTGTGGTTTGACTCGTTTCGTGCACTCAATGATTTGTCTTTATACATTGAGGCGGGCGAGCTACGCTGCATCATTGGTCCTAATGGCGCAGGTAAGACGACTTTAATGGATGTCATCACTGGTAAAACGCGCCCGACCACAGGCAGCGCATTTTTTGGTCAAGTACATAATTTAGCCAAACTATCTACCGAAGAAATAGCGGAAGCAGGCATTGGCCGTAAGTTTCAAAAACCTACCGTATTTGAGAAATTTACCGTACTTGATAACTTAATGCTGGCTGCGCCAAAGGACAAACGGGTATCAAAAAGCTGGTTTACTAAAATTGACGCAGAAATCCAAGATACCCTTGACTCAACGCTTGATCAAATACGCCTAAAAGAGCTGATTAACAAGCCAGCAGGATTATTGTCTCATGGTCAAAAGCAGTGGCTAGAGATTGGAATGTTACTGATGCAAAGACCAAAACTTATCTTACTTGACGAGCCAGTAGCAGGCATGACAGATGCCGAAACGGAACATACCGCTGAGTTATGTCTGCGTCTTAAAAAGAATCACACCTTAATCGTGGTTGAGCATGACATGACTTTCATTGATGCCATAAGTGAAAAAGTAACGGTCTTAGCAAGTGGCGCTATTTTGGCTGAAGGCACGTTGAGTGAAGTACAGAATAACGAAGCCGTCATTGAGACCTATCTAGGTCGATAATTAATAGTAGTACTTAGACATAGACCTAAAAAACAGAGGTGCTTATATGTTAGAAATCAATGCCATAAATCAATATTATGGTGGCAGTCACATTTTACGTGATGTCACCCTCGCCGCCCCAGTAGGAGAATGTAGCGTGGTGCTGGGTCGTAATGGCGTCGGTAAAACCACCTTGCTTAAATGCTTGATGGGCATCCTACCAATAAAATCAGGTGAAATCTTATTAGACGGTAAGGATATTAGTCAGATGACGCCTGAGCAACGTGTGCGCGCAGGACTCGCTTATGTGCCGCAAGGACGCGATATATTTTCTACTTTGACCGTTGAAGAAAACATTCTGATTGGCATGGCGAAATTCTCTCAACGTAAAGCAAGTAAAGTACCCAAACACTTATATGATATATTTCCAGTGCTGGACGAGATGAAGCATCGGCGCGGCGGCGATCTATCAGGCGGTCAGCAGCAGCAACTCGCTATTGCTCGTGCGCTTGCATCAGAGCCTCGAGTACTAGTACTTGATGAGCCGACTGAAGGTATCCAACCGTCCATTATTAAAGACATTGGCAGAGTCATTCGTAGTCTTGCTAATAAAGGCGATATGGCAATTGTTTTAGTCGAGCAGTTTTATGAATTTGCAGAAGAGCTTGCCGATAACTATACCGTGCTCTCTAGAGGACAAGTGGTAGCTCAAGGGGCAGGAATTAACATGGCAAAAAACAATATTCAAGAGTTGGTGGCAATCTAAAAGGACACTTTATAAAAAGACACTTTATAAAAGGGAATACAATTTTGACTTGGCAATCCTCACTACAGCTCCATTTCGACTGCGCCTCTACTGCTGCAAAAACTCGGCTGTGTCATCGTGCCCATACTGGCGCACTCATGGTGCAGCGCGCGCTGTATCCTGAGCCTGATAGTACTGATAACAGCCAAGCAGGGATTTGCCATATTTATGTGTTGTATCCTCCTGCTGGTATTGCTGATGATGACCGCTTAACATTGGAGTTTAACCTACACTCTAATAGCCATGCGGTGATTACTACTCCTGGAGCCGGAAAATGGTACGGGCAACGCAAATCATTACGATCCTCTAGACCCAGCGACTCATCAAAAGTTAACAACGGTACTCAATCGGCAAACAACAATACTTCTAACGACTGTTTTAATGATGTTGTCAGCGCAGAACAGCATATCGACGCCCGCCTCGATGACCACGCTGTCCTAGAATGGCTACCACAAGAAAGCATCTACTACGATTATTCCAACTCTAATGCCAATAACCGATTTTATTTAGCTAAGACAGCAAGTTTGTTGACTTGGGATATTGCGGTATTTGGACGTCAAGCGTATCAAGAGACGTTTGCTAATGGTCATTATGCCAACCGCTTAGAGATATGGCGTGAGGGCAGTTTATTGGTTAGTGAATGTACCTCCCAGCAAGCAAATGCGCGCTGGTTTATCTCACCATTAGGACTGAATAATCAACATGTGCATGGCTCTTTTTGGGCAATACCTAGCACAGAGGTCATTGCGCCTGAGTTACAGAATAATCCGCTCAAGCTCGGCCAATATTTAGATGCCACTATTACCGAGCTACGCCATCTCATTGATCAGCAGTCACTACCTATTCACTGTACTCACAATTTTCAAGGTATCAATTGCCGTTATTTAGGGGCAGATGTGCGCGCCTGCTTTGAGGCTTTTTACCAAATTCGCGAGCTTGTCAGGTCTAAATGGTACGCGCTTGAGCCTCATCGACCAAGGATTTGGGACACTTAATATCATGTGCTCCTGCATACTCTCATCCCTGAACAATGCTTAATAAAATCAGAATGACTCTACTTAGTACATTTAACTTAGCCTATTTACTTTATAAAGATTAAAGACGAATCATAACCTTCAAAAGACAATAATTATTAAGGAAGCTTTATGCAATTAAATCCTACCGAAAAAGATAAACTCTTACTATTTACCGCAGGCATGGTAGCGGAACGTCGTAAAAATCGTGGCGTCAAGCTTAATTATCCTGAGTCTATCGCTTATATCAGCATGCTACTGATGGAAGGCGCGCGTGATGGCAAAACCGTGGCGCAACTGATGAGTGAAGGAGCCACTTATCTTTCTGCCGATGACGTCATGGAAGGCATCGCAGAGATGATACACGATGTCCAAGTTGAAGCCACTTTTCCTGATGGCACTAAGCTGGTGACAGTGCATAACCCCATCGTATAGCTTGTTTGCTATGAAGCTGTATAAAACGATATTGAACGAGAGCCATTGCCATAAGACGATTAAGGATAATAAAAATGACGATAAAAGCAGGCGAATATAATATTAAAGCAGGCGATATGGCTTTGAATGCTGGTCGATATGTTCAAACCATAACGGTAATCAATACTGGCGACCGCCCTATTCAAATCGGTTCTCACTATCACTTCTATGAAGTCAATGCAGCACTGAGCTTTGTTCGAGAGTCGACGCTTGGCTATCGACTTAATATCTTATCTGGTACTGCTGTACGCTTTGAGCCAGGACAATCACGAGAAGTTGAGCTAGTCGCGATCGCCGGTAAGCAACACATTTATGGTTTTTCAGGCGAGGTTATGGGCGTTGTAGACCCTAAAATCTCTCAAAATACCTCGAAAAAACGCATTGACCGACGTATCTATGCCGAGCATTTTGGCCCTACCACAGGAGATAAGGTACGCTTAGCCGATACAAATTTATGGCTTGAGGTTGAATATGACTTGACCAGTCACAGTGGCCAACATACTGATAGCATCAGCATTGGTGAAGAGGTCAAATTTGGTGGCGGCAAGGTAATCCGCGATGGGATGGGTCAATCACAGCTGCTGGGTGACCAAGTTGCCGACACTATTATTACCAATGCTCTGATTGTGGACTACAGCGGTATCTACAAGGCAGATGTCGCTATTAAGGGTGGTCGCATTAGCGGTATCGGTAAAGCCGGTAACCCTGACATTCAGCCTAACGTGACGTTACCTATTGGCACGGCTACTGAAATTATCGCAGGAGAAGGTAAAATATTAACTGCTGGCGGGATCGATAGCCATATTCACTTCATTGCACCGCAGCAGTGTGAGACGGCATTGATGTCTGGTGTAACCACGATGTTAGGCGGTGGTACGGGACCTGCTGAAGGTACTCTTGCCACCACTTGTACGCCTGGTGCTTATCATATTCACAGCATGCTAAAAGCCACTGATGCTATTCCGATGAATATCGGATTCTTGGGTAAAGGCAATGTTAGTCTACCTGCCCCCATTGTAGAGCAGATTGAAGCGGGTGCTATCGGGCTTAAGCTTCATGAAGACTGGGGCTCCACGCCCAAAGCCATTGATAACTGCCTTAGCGTGGCTGAAGAATACGATGTGCAAGTGGCGATTCATACTGATACGTTAAATGAAAGCGGCTATTTGGATAGCACTCTAGGCGCATTTAAAGACCGCTGTATTCACACCTTTCATACCGAAGGCGCTGGCGGTGGTCATGCACCAGATATTTTAAAAGCTATTGGCGAAACCAACGTTTTACCCTCATCAACCAATCCAACGCGCCCTTTTACTATTAATACCATTGACGAGCATCTCGACATGCTCATGGTTTGTCACCATCTAAGCCCAGCCATTGCTGAAGATGTCGCTTTTGCCGAAAGCCGTATTCGTAAAGAAACCATTGCCGCCGAAGATATTTTACAAGATATGGGTGCCATCTCCATGATGAGTAGTGATTCGCAAGCGATGGGACGCGTGGGAGAAGTCATTATTCGCACGTGGCAAACGGCTGATAAAATGAAAACCCAACGTGGTCATCTGGCTCCTGATCAATCAGCTAAAACGGAGCAGTCCTTAGAAAATATCATGCTAAGTCCTACGGATTCTGATAGCAGTAATGATAATTTTCGTATCAAACGCTACCTCGCAAAATACACCATCAATCCTGCCATCACTCATGGCATTAGTGACGAAGTGGGATCCATTGAAGTAGATAAATGGGCGGATTTAATTTTATGGTCGCCGGCATTTTTTGGCGTAAAGCCCGACCTTATCATTAAAGGCGGCTTGATTGCGGCAGCGTCCATGGGCGACCTCAATGCTTCCATTTCAACCCCGCAGCCTGTGCACTATCGCAGCATGTTTGGTAGCTTCCCCAAAACAGTGGCGCAGACTTGCATCACCTTTATGTCAAGTGCGGCTATTGATAAGGGTGTTGATAGGCAATTAGGACTAGAAAAGGTCATCAAAGCAGTACATAACATTCGCAAGGTACGCAAACAAGACATGAAATTCAACAGCTACTGTCCTCAGATGGAGGTCAATCCTGAGACCTATGAAGTGTACGCCGATGGTGAGCTGCTGACCTGTGAGCCTGCCGACTATCTACCGATGGCACAGCGCTATTTTTTATTCTAGCTGCTTTTTATTGTCGTGCTGATAATCTACCATCAGCTGTCAACCATCTACTTTAACGGACTATAAACATAATTATGAACATTTATACGCAACGTCTTGATCTATCAACCCTTAGCGCTGAACAACAAGCGATTATTGATAGGCAAAAACAGGCAGAAAACTTTTTATATTTAGATTTCGATACCCGTCAGCGTAGCCGTTTTAAAGCAGACACTCAGCATCAAGAAACCATTGGTGTCGATTTGCCACGTACGGAAACCATTAAGAATGGCAGTGTGCTGGCAGACCATCAAGGCAACTTGATACAAATAATAGCTGCTAAGCAAGCTTTGATAGAAGTAACCGCTGATAATGGCTTTGACCTTATGAAAGGCGCTTACCATTTAGGCAACCGCCATGTTCCTTTAATGCTGACACCTAATGCACTCTACTTTGAGCCTGACCATGTTTTAGAAGCGATGTTAAATCAACTTGGCCTACATACCCAAGCCGTACAAGCGCCATTTGAGCCAGAAACGGGTGCGTATAAAGGTGAGCACGGCGGACATTCTCACTCTCATAGCCACAATCGTGATCATAGTCATAGTCATAGCCATGCACATAGCGATAACCATCAGCATAATCACTCTGACGCTCACAGCCATAATAATAAGCATACTCATGACTAATCACGCCACACACTCACAGCAGACTACCCGTACCGCACAAGGTATAAATGATCTGAATAATACAGAGGTAACTGGACGTCTGTTAATGCTGGCGTCAAGCAACCTACCTATTGGCAGTTATACCTACTCGCAAGGCATAGAGCCTGCTATCGAGTCAGGGCTTATTCATGATGAAAGCAGTTGCTTAGCATTTATGAGTGATTATCTGGAGCTGGCACTATGTCGTTATGAGCTGCCGCTACTAGCGCTGATGATGGAGGCACTTATGATTGATGACGTCGCACTTGCTGATGCTTTAGGTGCAGATTACCACGCTAGCCGCGAAACCAAAGAGTTTGTCTATGAGTCAAGTCAATTGGCACTGTCTTTATCCGCATGGTTAGATAATGTTCTTGAGCTCAACGTGCCTGATAGCTTACTCACTCATGGATTTTTGCCACTGTTTGCCCATATCAGCTCGCACTGGCAACTTAAGCCTGTACAAGCCATGACCACCTATGCCTTTGGTCAAATTGAAAACATGGTGCTGGCTGCGGTCAAAACCGTACCGCTTGGACAAATGGCAGGACAGCGCATAATTTGGCAGCTGCAACAGTTATTAAGTCAGCAAATACAGCCACTGGCTGCCAACGTCCAGCAAAAATTTTCGCACGTTCAACATATGGCGTTAATGACGGATTGCTCTGATATAACAACATTTAAGCTAAATCTTCTCTATCAACAGCTACATATGTCCGCCAACCTACCAAATTTAGCCATACTGTCTTGTCAGCATGAAAGGCAGTACAGCCGCCTATTTCGCTCTTAATCGCTAATATACACAACTCTCATCAAGGAACTTTATTTATGGCACTAACACCCAAAGTAGAAAACAAAAATTTAGAAACGACGCTCTCTCCGCTACGTTTAGGCATTGGCGGCCCTGTAGGCTCAGGAAAAACCGCATTGACGCTGAGACTATGTCAACGCCTGCGGGATGACATCAATATGGCAGTGGTGACTAATGATATTTATACCAAAGAAGACTCTGAGTTTTTAACCCGCAATGAGGCGATGCCAGCTGAGCGCATTCGCGGTGTTGAAACCGGTGGCTGCCCGCATACTGCCATTCGTGAAGATGCCTCAATTAACTTATCTGCCATCGCCGAATTACAGCAGCAATTTGCAGGTCTTGAGCTTATTATCATCGAGTCTGGTGGTGATAATTTGGCAGCAACTTTTAGCCCTGAATTGTCCGACTTGACACTATATGTCATTGACGTGTCTGCAGGCGATAAAATTCCTCGTAAAGGCGGCCCTGGTATCATGAAATCGGACTTGCTCATTATCAATAAAACTGACCTTGCCCCTTTCGTAGGCGCGTCACTTGAGGTGATGGCACATGATGCCAAAAAAATGCGCGGTGATAAGCCTGTGGTATTTAGTAACATGAAAACAGGCGAAGGTCTTGATGACATTGTTGCTTTTATCTTAGATAAAGGCATGTTAAGTGTGGCGTAGAATGCCTTAGGTAATGGCATTAATAAGTGCTCTACAAACCGCTGATGGATCAGTGGATTATCAGTCAGTTTTTATATCGATTTGTTTATTTATTAAGGATTTATCATGACAACAGACACAGCCAAAACGATGACACGCAAAAACCTCTTCCAAAAAACCAACATAATCAGTGGCTTAGCACTGTTATCGTTGCTACCAACATTCGCATTTTCTCACCCTGGGCATGAGTTGATGGCAGCAGATAGCTCATTTAGCCTTTCAATATTGTCTGGTATATTGCACCCTTTGACTGGGTTCGACCATCTGATGTTAGCGCTGGGCATGGGCATGCTATTTACTCAAATGCACAGCTTTAAAAAAGGCTTTGTAGCACTGTTAATTGGTCTAGTAACAGGATTTGTACTGAGTTTAAGTGTGAGCTTGAATAGCCTGTTTATTGAATACGGTATTCTACTCTCTATCTTACTCCTGACCATGGCACTTATGAGCCGCTACTTTAATGCGGCATTGAATCAAAACCACGAGATGTCCGTCAAAACCGTGTATAAATTCTTAGTCATTGGCTTTGGTGCGCTTGCTATGTTCCACGGTGCTGCTCATGCAATCGAAGTGCCTGCAAACAGTAATACCGCTGGCTTCTTTACGGGTATGATTGTTGCCATGCTAGGTCTATATACTATCGGCAAAGGATTTGCCACTTATCTAAACACTCACCTACAAGACATTTTGATTATTCAACGTGTTATAGCTGTTGTCGGTTTATGCGGTGTGCTGTTAGGGTAACTTTGTTAATTTATACACAGAGTTGTTTAACACGGTAGTAAGTTGAAGTGTAATGCACGCAGGTGACATTATATAAATTACCTTGTGACATTGCCTTATGACCCTAAGCTTATGACAGCTCTTAAAGAAACTCTTAAAGAAATAAGGCCGCTCAAGCGACCGCCTCGCTCGCATTGGGATTAGCATTCAAAAAGGTTTGCGCTATAAGAAGCTTGAGATAATAAGTAAAAATGGTCATCAGAGAAAAAGGACAAATTAATGTCCTTTTTCTGGCGTTTGGTTTACTTAATGCTTACCAGCTAAAGCCCATACCCATGCCACCAGAGTTCTCATCTTTCGTGAAAGCACCACCGAGACTAAAGCTGGTATTGGGATTAATGACACGCTGATACCCCAATGAGACCGCTTGCTCGGAGCCCTGAAAACCTGCGCCCACGCCTATACGGTTCTTACCTTGTAGACCTGACGTGCTGGTTGCCATGTTTAACATCGCAGCACTCATCGCACCTTGACGATCAAAACGATCATCAATTTCCTTAAAGCGCTGTCCATTGTCTTGCAGATAATTGTGAATAGAGTCATTTAGAGCATTAAATTTAGTATCAGTATAGGTGTTCGAGGTTTCGATAGCGCTTGTTTTTGCGTCTTGTAACTGACTGACATTGACTGCGTCATTATTAGCGGTACCATTAGCAACATTGATAATCTGACGCTGGTTAATATCCGAACCAACCGACACTGTGTTTTCACGGCTAGAGCTAGAGTCATTACCGAGTACCACGGCGTTTTTTGCCGTAGTATTGATATTATTGCCGAGCACAAAAGTATTGTCGCCAGACACGGTATTATTATTGCCCATACTATAGCTGTTATTGCCACTGACCGTACTTGGATCGCCAATCGCACCTGAATGATTTCCAGTCACTTTATTACCAGTGCCAATGCTGATAGCTTGCTCACCGATTGCTTGGGCTCCATCTCCCATTGCAATAGATTGCTTGCCCTGCGCCGCCGCATTAGTGCCTAAAGCCATTGCGTTGTCTCCACTAGCAATCGCTTCTGCAGACGTACCACCATTGATGCTTAGGTATTTATGCTGTGCAGCAATGTCCTGTTTAACGCTCAATACCTGATCATTCGTATAACTTTGTGACAATGCCAGAGTCTCTGTTGCTTTGCCATCGGTATAGCCTTTTGAGGCGGTCAAAGTCTCGGTTGCTTTGTCGTCGGTATAACCTTTTGAGGCGGTTAAAGTCTCAGTTGCTTTGCCGTCGGTATAGCCTTTCGATGCGGTTAAAGTCTCAGTTGCTTTGCCGTCGGTATAGCCTTTCGATGCGGTTAAAGTTTCGGTTGCTTTATCGTCGGTATAGCCTTTTGATGCGGTTAAAGTTTCAGTCGCTTTGCCATCGGTGTAACCTTTTGAGGCAGTTAAGGTTTCAGTCGCTTTGCCATCGGTGTAACCTTTTGAGGCAGTTAAGGTTTCAGTCGCTTTGCCATCGGTGTAACCTTTTGAGGCAGTTAAGGTTGCAGTCGCTTTGCCATCGGTGTAACCTTTTGAGGCAGTTAAGGTTGCAGTCGCTTTGCCATCGGTGTAACCTTTTGAGGCAGTTAAGGTTTCAGTCGCTTTGCCATCGGTATATCGTTTATTTACCGCATCTGTATCATTTATTGCATCTGCCACATTAGTGATACGTTTTTCGAAACCTTTGCTACCAACTGAAATCGTATCTCTTTCATCTGCAATGGAGAAACTACCGATGGCGGTTGCGCCTGTCGCAGTTGCTTGGCTATTACTGCCAAACACGCTGCTGTCTGTACCTGATGCGGTATTCTGATAACCAACTGCAACACTGTAGTCACCCTCTGATGTATTTTCAAAACCAATGGCACTACTGTCTTCACCTGATGCTTTATTATTATAACCGACGGCACTGCTATTTACATTCGAGGCGGTATTTTTATAGCCAATTGCACTGCTATTTATGTTCGATGCCGTGTTGTTATAACCAAATGCACTACTATAACCCTCTGAGGCGATATTATTAGAGCCTACCGCACTGCTATTGATACGCGATGCGGTATTGTTATAACCAACGGCACTACTGTACTTAACTGATGCTTCATTATTAGCACCTAACGCACTACTATAATCACCTGATGCTGCATTAGTATAACCAACCGCACTGCTATAAATACCCGAAGACTCATTAGAAATACCTGTTGCGCTGCTATAACTGCCCTTTGCTTTATTTGCATAGCCTAGCGCAGTAGCTTCACTCAATGCTTCATTATCAATACCTAAAGCACTGCTATTGAGACCGTCTGCTGCATTATTTATTCCACAGGCTAGTGCAATTGCACCTCTTGCCGTACTTCCTCCAGAAACAGGATCCGATACGCATACCACGCCTGCCCACACTGTAGAGCCACTGATCGCTGCGATACTGAAGGCAAGCCCTTTTAGGGTCAACATCTTATAGTCATTTGAGCGAGCTATTTGGGCGATAGTACCAGTCGTGCCGCTGGTCTTACCAGCGCTCTTAGCATTTTCAGATACCACCACTATACAACCTAGTGATTGACTCCAAATCTTTTTAAATACTTTATTCATAGCTCGCTCCATAAGTCCAAAAACTACTCGTTGATAAAATCAAGGCTATCTATGTCACTTACTATGCCACTTACATTAGCAATGCTTATAAATGACAACTGTCATTTATTAAAGCACAAAGCTAACATACCTGTATATTTATATTAAAGGATATTTAGTATTCATGGCTGTCTTAGATAAGTAAAATAATCTGGGATAGTTTTATGGGAAAAGAGCGTTATGAGCAAAATTCGCCCACCCAAACGCTCACTACACAGTGAGTATAACGATTGTTATATCGGTAAGAGTGAGCGCATCTGGTAGGATTGCAAGTGCCGTTATGGCACTCGCAAGGTCTGGCAGCAGATCAACCTGATGGCGTATCTAAGGAAATTTGGCATGGCAAAGAGAATGTTGAACAAGTAACCCTTAAGTGGATGGACTGATTTCATAACCCAAACAATCTACCTAAATAATTCACTCACGTAAATTATCTACGACTGCCAACATAGCCACTAATGAGGCTTCCCCTAATTTCATAGAGCGCTCTGGTGACCAACCTGTATCCGCATCAGGGACATTATTGTTGTCTATAAATGGCATCTCCAAGGTATTGGCAAGGCAGTCAAAACGTTCGGCAACCCAGTGAGTCGCAAGCGTCATGTTCGCTGTACCCGGTGCATCTACATCATAGCCCTCTTCCGTCTGAAAGTCAGCACTGGCGAGCTTTAACACTTCTGAAAATCTATCGCGTAGACGCGCGAGACGGTCGCTATAATTTGGCGTACCCTGCGAGCCAGCAAGGAACACAAAAGGTATTTCTTCATCACCGTGTACATCATAAAATAAGTCAACGCCCGTTTCTTCCATTTTATTAATAACATGAAAGACTTCAGGGCTGGTCTCTAAACTTGGATTTGACCAAGCACGGTTTAGGTTAGTCCCAACTGCGTTGGTACGCAAATGACCTCGCACGCTGCCATCTGGGTTCATATTGGGCACAATATAGAAATTAGCTTTATCTAATAATAATTTACCCGTGGCATTATCACCATCTAATAGGCTATGCAGTAGACCATCGACCAACCATTCAGCCATCGTTTCACCGGGATGTTGACGTGCCGTAATCCAAATATTGCGTTTAGGCGCATCGTTATTGCTAGCGCCATCACTAATTTTGACTAAGGTTAAATCGCGCTTATCAAGGGTTTCTCCCAAATGCTCTAACGTCACTAATGGATGCATTTGTACCGCTGCTAATAAATCTTGATGACGCTCATCACTGTAAGGGGCAAAAAAAGCAATTTGAATGGTTTCACATTCCAACTCTGCCGTTATGGTTAGTTTGCCGTCTTTATAAGAGGTGGGCAGACGGAACCAATAGTCACGATCGTACGACGCCACCGCTTGGTAATTCTCCCACCCTGCAGGGAATGCCGCATCCCCTGCATTCATGATATTGAGCACATATTGCTCGCCAACCTGACCTGTCAGGCGAAAATTAAACCACTGAAAAAACTCGCCACCAACGTCCGGACGAATAGCCAATTGGATATTTTTTTTATCTTCTAAATTAATAACCTCAATATTACCAGCATCGAAATTAGCAGTGATATGCATAAATTTTCCTTAATTGTTTTTTAGATATCTTAGTGAGTATTTGTAAAGTACCTGAGCATAAACGATTAAAAACAAGCAGGATAGAGACGCTAACAAATCATCTTAAAAAATAGTAAAAATAATTAATGATTAATAATTGTAGTACTACTACTTTTTTTAATTAAAAGAACGTAAAAACATTCCAAGCACTATGTCAAATAATATAGCATTAGCCAATTTCTTATATTTATCACATTACTGAATGAATGTGTCAGATGTTGGATATTATAGCTCATAATCCTATATACCACTGTTCATCATATATAGTACTATTTTCTATAGCTACAAAAGCCACTCAACTGGTAGCCATCCTACTATCGTCAAGATAATATTACGCAAGGCACTTTGTCCAGGCTCCGAGACGCTCATCGATCCAGTATAGGAATCGATCCAGACAAGCCTTCCATTACGCTGCTCTACTCGCCAAGTAAGGCCAACCATGCCCTCGTCAAATGCTTTGTGCAGTTTCTGTGCCATCTGTTCACTGTTGATCATTAAACCCATTTCGGTATTGAGCGCAGTCGAACGGGGGTCAAAATTGAACGAGCCAATAAAAATGCGCTTTCCATCTACCGCAAAGGTTTTTGCGTGAAGACTGGCTTTTGGCGATCTGAACGCTCCTAGATGGTCAGCGGGTGCACCAGACGCAGCTTGGCTATGTAGCTCAAAAAGGCTGACGCCACTTTCAAGCATGGTCTTGCGGCGTTTAGCATACCCTGCATGAGCCAGCAGCACATCCGTTGCTTCCATCGAATTAGTCAATATTTGTACTTTGACACCACGCGCCGCAAGCGTTGCAAAAGCTTTGACACCAGCAGCACCGGGGACAAAATAAGCCGAAACTCCGTCGAACCGTGTCTGGATTTCGCCTACAGCTTCCGTCAAGCGTGTCGCTAATAACTCTTCACGCGGAACGGCTCCCTGACCTTTTATTGGGTCGTCACTCACCAAAATGGCTGTGGTCCATTCTAAGTTCAGCTCTCCTGCAGCAAGAGCTGCTACGATTTTTGAGTGATCCAGAATGCTTCTATACTCACACATTTGCAGGTCATTCTTAAAACCAGCCAATCGTTTAGAAATCGGGTCGGTGTCTTTGTGTAGCCCAACGATTGAACCTGCTGGATGCACCGATGGGGCTGCCCAGTAACGATCGAAATCAGCGGCGACGGTCGAAACGATCGCGCCGACTGCCAGCACATCAAGATCAACAAACAGCGGCGTTGAACCCGTTCCGAAATACTCATCGCCTACATTTCGACCACCAAGTATTGTGGCACGACCATCCACAGTAAAAGATTTATTGTGCATGCGTCGATTCAATCGGAAGAAATCAAACGCGTAAGACAACATCTTAAATGTTCTAAGGTTGAATGGATTATATAGCCTTACCTCAACATTCGGATGTGCGACAAGCGCCGCTATCTCGTTATCAAGCCCAGTTGTACCATTGTCATCGAGCAAAAGACGCACCCGCACACCTCGATCAGCAGCTCTAACCAAAGCATCGAGCAACAGCGTACCCGTCAAATCAGCGCGCCAAATATAGTATTGAGCATCTATGCTCGATATAGCCACGTCTGTGAGAAGTATTCGTGCAGCAAACGCGTCGGCGCCATTTTGTAGCTGCGCAATTCCAGTGCGCCCCTTATGTACAGCTTCAAGCTCAATCAAGGCGTCAGCCAACGGGCCATTCATCGCTTTTGGCAACACTGTTGTATCGATTCGCCCTTCAATTTCCGGAAGTGTAAAAGCAAATCGCGCCATAAGAATGGTAATCCCAGAAAGAGCAACCATGGAGACTAACGTTTTCATGAACATGTTGAAATTCCCTATTCCATATTAGAGTGATGCCACACATGAGCTTGAATCACGTAAGCCGCCTCTAAAAACATCAATGTATTTATCTTAGTCTGCGCTGTTGCTGGCTTGATGTCACCCTATAGCCAGCTATTGTAGAAAAGCATATCCATAATATTAAATATTAAGGTATTTTTAGTTGGTTTTAGCATGGGCTATCAATACTACATCTTCGTTAGCTTGACTACGCTCAAGTAGTATCTTGACTTGCATTGGTTTTTCAACAAATCATATATTAATTGCTAATCATTGTATCCCTATCACAAATTCAATAGGTTCAATGCTGGTCACGCATGTTGATCGCGCCGAATATTTGGCTACAGCACCAAGCGTTATTTTAATATTAATGTGCTCTATGACTCATTAGGTAGAAAACACCTAATTCTTGTAATACTTACAATACAGCTATTTCATATGAATAAGTCGCAAGTTAGAAAGCTAAAAACCCTTTATACTATGCGAAAAATAGTATAAAGGGTTTTTAGCTTTCTTAGATGACGTTGCCAATGTTCAACACGCCCTAATTTATTAGCTAGCGAGCTGAAGCTTTTTTACGTTACCCATAAGTGCGCTAAGATTTTTCTCAAGCTTACTTTTTTCTAGCTTCATTCTAACGACAACCTTAATAATCTCATCAGCTATCTCTTTATTGCCTTCAGCCACTGCCTGCTGCAATGCTAGGCCTTCACGCATAATAGCAACCCTTAAAGGCTCGATCTTATAAATAATACGGTTGATAGATTTATGCAGATCCGACTGTCTATAGCACTCTTTTACCTTAGATGATTTATATAAGAGACTGTTTTTATCACTTTTTGCGCGGGCTAACGTCTCGATATAATCAGCCGCTATCTTGTCAGCATAATCATCTTGAATACCCATCTCTAAAATATTTTTTACTAATATGATATCGATTTTTTCTAAGTCAGTCTCTTTAATGGCACTTTTTAACATTTCAAACAGTCCTTCGTAAATGTTGGGATTAGGGGTGAATTAAGTGGTTATCGCATATAAAAAGCAAAGCCATCGGCGTCACTATAATTAGCACGTGGATTCGTTGTTTGCGCACTCTTATATTCATACTCGTATAAAAGTTACTTTAACAACCATGCCAATCAATTCGTAATAGAGGTCACTCAAGAATATTTATATAATGATACACTTATGTTCATTCTAACCTAAGAGTACAAGTGTACACAATAGGCATTCAACCCTTTTGATACAGAGGTTATGAAAAGCGGCTATCAAACCGCCATAGATTGATATTTATTTTGAGAATAGTACTGTTGAGGTCTATCAAGATAGTGAGGGTAAACAGCTCCCTCATTATTAGGAATTGTTTAATGACGTGTGGGTGGTTGCTGGACATATCTAAAATAGATTGATGAAATATTTACAAAGAAATGAGTGAGCTACTTTTACTAAGAAGGGAAAATCAATGGCTCATCGCCATCTTGCCAAGGTTGAAACTTGGTCATGGCTTGTATAAATAATGGATGCGCTAGCCAGTTTTTTAGCCATATTTGCAGCTTCGGATAAGGTAAACTGTAAAAAATGTCGCGATCTACATGAGCAAATTGGCGGACAAATGGCATAATACCGATATCGGCAATGGTCACACTGTCTCCTAGCAAATAAGTATTTTTAGTAAGCAGTGCTTCTAAAATCTGTAGAAACGCTTCTCCTTTTTGCCGATATTCTGTTTGGGTCATTTCAAGATGACGGTCAGCATATTTATAGCGATCTAGCCAATGCTTAAACTCCTGATCGTTTTGCTCAATTAACGTATTACCTTGATGCAAAGTCTTAATGTTCAACAGCTCTTGTGGATCTTGCTGTTCAAGCGCCCACTCCATTATGTCCCGACTCTCTTCAATCACAACACCATCAGCGAGCTGTAAAACTGGCACGGTGCCTTTTGGGCTAATCGCTAGCATTTTGGCAGGTTTGTTTTTTAAGGTGATCTCCCGTAGCTCTACTGGCAACTCGGCAAACAACAGACCAAGACGCGCGCGCATGGCATAAGGACAGCGACGAAAAGAGTAAAGACAAGAAAGGGAGTAAGCAGTCATATATTTTTTCACAGTTAAAACGAGATCAGCAGCCTTAGAGTCACTGACATCAAGAGTCATTTAGTTTCGTTACTGATCTCTATTAAGGGTTGGTGAAATTAATACTTCAAAGCATTGAACAAAGCCAGTATCATAGCGGCATTGAAAAACCCTTACCTTATTTATTCTAAACAAAAGGAAGATATAGTGTCGCAGGCTCAGACAACTATCACAGAAACACCTAATCTCACAAAAGATCAGAACTCTGTATTAAAGATTCTTACGATCATGGGTTACTTGGAAGGTACGTCCTTTTTATTACTACTTTGCATCGCCATGCCACTAAAATATATGATGGGTATTGCAGAAGCGGTCACCTACATAGGGATGGCTCATGGCGGATTGTTCATCGCGTATATTTTAATGCTGTTGATAGCCACCACCAAAATCAAAATGCCGCTTTGGGCGATGCCAGCAGGGGTACTCGGATCTTTTTTACCCCTTGGTCCGTTTATATTCGATCATTTATTAAAAAAGAGCTTGAATAAAAAAGCTTAAAACCCCTTCAAAGTAATGTCAAATGACTTACTGAATATGACGAACATTGGTGATTTTAAGATATAGCGCTATTTAAGCGCTGGACGGTATGTATTAATGACTGATCATGATGGCTGATTATAGTTATTCGTCAGTCATTAATTTCCCATAAAAACTATCCACTTACTGCGACTGGCACTTTACGAATCAGCCATAAAAAGTACGCCCCGCCAATGATAGCCGCAATCGTACCCGCAGGCAGCTCATAAGGGAAAATGATATAACGCCCAATCCAGTCTGCTATTACCATCACCCCTGCACCTAACAAAGCCGCTAATGGCAACTGGCGCTCAAGCCTTACCGCACCGAGTGACGTCGCCAAATGTGGCACCATTAGACCAATGAAACTCAATGGCCCAACCGCAAGCGTACTGGCCGTACTTAGCGCCGCTACCAACACCAATAACGCGAGTGTCACTGGTGTCACTGCCACCCCCAAATTACGAGCGACCCCTGTACCCAAACCAAGCACTCTTAAGGGTTTGATAAGCAGTAAGCTGAGGGCAAATAAAATGAGGGCAATGCCGATAAGATACCACACCGTGCTAGGCTGAGCGCTATAAGTGGTTCCAGACAACCAGCTAAGCATCGCTTCTAGGCGTGGATCGCCAGACAGCTTGACCATGTGCATCACCCCATCCATCATCGCAGCAATACCAATACCGACCAGTAATAGATAGCCAGAGCTTACCTTACGTGCCAGCCAAATAACCAGCAATAACACAGCCATCGCTCCTGATAATCCTGAGATTAATAAAGTACCAGCTCCGGCAGATAGCCCTAAGCTTGGTAGCAGTAAAAACCCTAAGATAACCCCAAGCGCCGCGCCCGAGCTCACACCCAATACTTCTGGACTTGCCATCGGGTTGCGGGTGAGCGTTTGCAATAACACACCAGCGATGGCCAACATCAGACCCGTTGCAGCAGCGCTTAGGCTACGAGGGAGACGATACTGCTGAGTAACTGCCCAATCGGTACTTAGTCCCCAGCCACTGACGTCTTGGACAAAAACACAGGCAAGTATGATTATCATTACCACGCCAATACCCCAGCGCCACCATGCCACAGGTGCATGCTTGCCGGTTAGCATCGGGGTTACTGTTTCTATCCGCTCACGGCGCTGACGCAAAATCAGCCAAATAATCAGTGGTGCACCAAGAATACCCGTCATCGCCCCTGCTGGAATTTGCATATTTAGTATGGGTTCGAGTAATAAAGCAACATTGCTAGTCAGCCATAAAAGCAGCGCCCCTAAGACAAAGGCTGCAAGCAGACGTTTGCTAATAGAAGCAACTCCCAGCGCATTGACCAGACTGGCAGCGCCAAGACCGATAAAACCGATTAGACCAACTTCGCTAACCACCAAAGCGGTAACAACTGCCACAATAAGCACCACCAATGCACGGATACCGTTAATCGGCACGCCCAAGCGCTTGGCTTGTGAGTCATCGAGACTCATCAAGGTTAATGGTTTTAACAAGGGTAGACAGACAACCGCCATCACGACGGCCGTTATCGCTAGCATCGTACTGGTATGCCAGCTATTCTGTGCCAAAAATCCCGCCGCCCACGACAGCATACCATTACTACGTTCAGCAAAAAACAACACCAAAACATTGGCAACGGCGGCAAGTAGAATGTTTACCACCAAGCCCGCCAATATTAAAATGAGCGGATTAAAACGACTGGGTGCTGACAATACAAAGACCAGTCCCATACTAATAAGCGCGCCGACAAAGGCCACATAAAGTCCGCCATAAATCGCTAAGCTTGGCAAAAACAAGGTCACAATGAGCATGGCCAATTGTGCACCAACACCGACGCCCAATGTGGTATCTGACGCCAATGGGTTTTTGACCAATTGCTGTAGCAAAATACTGACAACCCCAAGCAGACCACCTGCCAATAGCGCCACTATGCTGGTCGCCACTATATGCAGCTGCGTCGCAAGACTGATAATATCCAATTGCGAGCTTGGAATAAACAAGTCACTGAGTGGGCGTGTCCACTCCTGAGCGATTAATGCCCACGTGCTCCATACTGACATCACCACAAGGATAACCATTACTGCCCAGATGCGCCATGTATCTGCAAATACCGAAGGTGGTTGCCGAGGTGGTTTTGGTGCTGGATTAGGAGGTTTTTGCATGAGCTTGGAGGATTGCTCTGATGGTGTTTTCAATGTGGGCGACTGAGCCGCTGCAAGTGAAGTCATAGGTTTGATATAATCAGTAGTATTATTGGTATGAGAGTGATGAGTCTGTGCGGCAGTATTAATAGTCATGATGCTGCCCCACCTTTTAATGTCACTATTGATAAATTATTTGCCAAGCCGACCAGTGATGACATGCCACCATAAATCCATATGGGTGGCAGCTCACCCACGCAGCGCTCGTCGCCATAGCCTAGACGCTGCCAAACCAAACTGTCTTTAATCTCAGCTCGGGTTATCGGGCTTAAAGGATCGATGATTAATAGGCATGTCTCACTGTCCAGCTGTGCCAAGTCGCCCATTCGAATGGGGACAAACCCCCATTGATTGCCTTTGCCTAATACATCCAGCCCTTTGCCCATATCTTTTAGCACGGGTTGAAACAAACTATTTTTGACATACATGCGCATGTTATTGGCATCAGCAAACTGTACAACGGCAAATCTCTTTACTTTTGGATAGCGCTGCTGCAGACGCTCACTTGCCAGTTTGATATCTGTCTGACTTTTTGTAATATAGCTTTCAGCCAAGGCTGGTTCATCAATTAGCTGTCCCAACTGACGAGTTGGCTCAGTATAATCTGCCCAAGTTGCGGTATCGCCTTTAGCGGCGAACATGACCGACTCAGAGGGCACATCTCCATAGAGATTGCGGGCATGCTCATAAAAAAAGTTATCGACGACCAAATCGACAGGCAATTGGGCAACCAATTCCGCATTAGGCTGATAGCGAATGCCCAAATCAATGATTGAGGTTGGCAATTCAGGCGTACCTACCCATCTGTCCCACACCCTCACATCACCCGTCGCTATCGGGGGGTAACCCATAGCGGTCAAGGTTGCCGCATTGCCCCAATCAGGTGAGACTATATTGATGTTAGCGTTATCTGCATTGCCCACTTGAGCGTCTTTTTGCGCCGTTATTGGTTGGTGACAGGCCGTCAGCACGGTGGTCAGTGTTAAGCTTGCTATGAGCGGCAAACACTTATATTTACTGATAGTGAGATTTGAGCCAGCTTTTGTAAAATGTTTTATGAAAGATTTTACGGCTATTAAAGAGAACAGAGATTTATAAAGAGCAGGAAACATGGCGGCCTATCTTTTGCGCGAATAAGAGAAAATAAGAAATGAAAAAGATGAGGCAAATACTAGGGCATGCCCTCATTTTAAAAACGGTCATAAAAATTTAACCATTTTTAGCCTACTTATTCATTTTCGTTTAGATTGATGATATGCCCTATTAGGCAACGGCGACTGGCTGCCCCGTTATAGGATGACTAAGCAGCTGCATATCGACGTTAAAAATCTTGTGCAATACTGTCGGTTGCATGGTGCTGCCGATATCACCATTATGGCAAATACGGCCGTTTTTTAAGGCGATAACTCGATCGGCATACTGCGCGGCCAAATTAATATCATGCAAAATAATAACCACACTCAAGCCCTGCTCATCCACCAAACGACGGATAAGCTGGATAACTTCAAGCTGATAGTGCATATCAAGCGCGGCTAATGGCTCATCAAGTAATAAATATCTGGTGTCTTGTGCCAGACACATAGCAAGCCAAACGCGAGCGCGCTCGCCACCTGAAAGCGTGGCCGTAATGCGGTCAGCGAACGCCTCTGTTTGGGTGATGCGCATGGCTTCTATTACTTTATCTTTGTCCATTTGGTTGGGCTTTTGCAGCCATTTTTGGTGCGGATAACGTCCTAGCATGACCAGCTCACGTACTGAAAACCCAGCGGCTTCTGGTAGTTGCTGTGGCAAATATGCCATTTGTCGCGCCAGCGCTTTGCTACTGTAATCACTGATACGGCGATCATCCAAGCTGATGCTACCGCCATTACTCATCATCTCGCCTGCCAACGCTTTAATTAAAGTAGATTTTCCTGAACCATTATGTCCAACCAAAGCGACCAATTGGTTGCTATCAATCTCACAGCTTACATTGTCTAGCAAGGTATTTCCTTGGCGACTGATGGTCAATTGGTTTGCACGTAACATATCGGTACTCATCATTAATTTAAATCGTTGTATTTATATTGGACAACCAATAAAAACCGATTTTACTCGTAAACGATAATAAAAACAATTATCATTAACTTAAAATATTATTCTTTTTGTTCCCGCTCGCTGTTGCTTGTAAGTATATATACGACCGATTTTCTTTTATCTGTGACACGCAACCCTCAAATACAAGCCTAATTCTTTATCACCTTAATCATTTTTGAACTCGCACAAACCATTACTCATATCAATGAAGAACACTTCGATGAGTTGAGATAAGCTAATTGGTTTTTTAGTCGCTTTTTTTCTTTAACCACCAAAGAGCTATCTAGTACCAACGTCAGTAACGGCTATCTATGCCGAAGCGATGGCTGTACAAGTATCATTGAAAGACACAAAAAACGTCTGTTCACTCTCTTGAACAAACGTTTTTACTCCCCTGTACAGCACCTACTACTCAACTTAGCGAGCTGCAAATCTGGTATATCATGCTCCACATCCATCAGCTTGTCTTAGATAATTGCAAAGGTATAAATAAAAACTAGGGCTTGTTGTGTTGTCTTAGAAGACACAACAAGCCCTAGCCTTTTAATGCAGAGTTTAGAGACAAAAGTTTTTTAGGTTACTGACTCTTGAGTCGGCTGATGGTAATTCCCGTAAAACCAAACAATATCGTTAGTAACAGCGATAAATAACAAAAGAACGCATAAGGCAGATAATCAAGCACAGGCACGCCTAATGCTTGGCTGATAAACACACCGCACACACTCCAAGGCACTAGAGGATTGATGACCGTACCTGCATCTTCAATGGTACGAGAAAGATTTTTAGGATGTAAATTCAAACGCTCAAACGTCGGACGAAAGGCAGTACCAGATAATAAAATACTCAAATACTGCTCGCCAATAAGCACGTTAATACTCAGAGCAGACATGGCAGCGGCAAATATGGCGCGTCCTGATGTGGTTAATGTGTCTTTAATCCCTGATAACAGTGCTGGCAAAATACCCAATGCTGTGAGCAAGCCACCAAGACTGAGTGCCAATATCACAATCGCTTGAGTGAAGAACATACTCTGCACACCGCCGCGCGATAGCATACCACCGACTTCACCCAGCTCTAAAGATTCAGCGGGCGCATAGCCTGCAAATAAATAGCCGCCTAATTGTCCAAAGCTCGGCGAGCTGTGCAAATAAGTAATAATCAATGCTACCACAATGGTACAGATAATCGTATAAATGGCATTAACACGAAAAACCGCCAACCCAACCAGTACCACAAATGGCAATACCGCATAACCATGTACCAAACCACTTTCAATCAACTGACCTTGCAATACGGTTACTTGACTCAAGTCAGAGCCTGCGGTCTGCCCAGAAAAAAACCAAAAAATAATGACCGTGAGTATCCACGCTGGTACCGTGGTATACATCATATTGCGAATATGCTCAAACAAATCAATACCCACCACCGATGAAGCAATGGTACAGGTGTCTGATAACGGCGACATTTTATCACCGAAAAACGCCCCTGAAACCACCGCACCAGCCGCAATCGCCACATTGGCATCAAAGGCATTACTCATACCAATAAAAGCCACGCCCAATGTCGCCGCGGTGGTCAAACTACTGCCCAATGCAATACCAATAATGGAGGTCAATACAAAGGCTGAAATGTAATAATACTCTGGCGATATCAACTGAAAACCAAAATACATCAGCGTTGGAATAGCACCAGACATCATTAAAGCGGCGACCATCAAACCAATAAAGAAGAATAGATAGATCGCACCGATACCACGCATGACACCCGATGCCATTTGCGCTTGCATGTCATCAAAGGTCAAGCCTTTAAACAGACCAATGCCCAGCAAGACACAAATAGCGAGTATCAATGATAAATGCGGTACCCAGCCAAAACCTATCATGGTAACGCCCATAATAGCGATGACAATGGCAGAAATCATAAATGCCAGTTGAGGTGAAATTTGGGTTAATATTTTTGGAGGCATCACACATCCTTAGCTTGCCAGTCAAATCTGGCGTTAGGGTTGGCTTTGAGTCGGACAAGTTTAATGAGTTGCAATAGCGATTGCTACCCTCATTATTGATCCAGCAGACTATCGGTCTTAGCTGCCATGACAAAATCATTGCGATGCAGACCTTTAATGCTGTGTGACCACCACGTAACCGTCACCTTGCCCCACTCTACCAATATGCCAGGATGATGCCCTTCTGCTTCGGCGATGTCTGCTAATTGGTTGGCAAACTCCATCGCCTTGACGAAGTTTTTGAATTTATATTGACGTTGTAATTGCTTGATGCCATCAACCTCGATCAATGACCAATCTGGAATTTGCTGTAATAGCTCTTGTGTTTCGATGTCGCTGACCGTTGGCGTGCCAATGCGGCAGGCCTCACAGCTGGCTTGTGATAATGTCGTCATTATAATGTCCTTTTATGTTAACTATTCATTTTTTTAATACTGTTATGTTTAATACCGTTACGTCCATGTTGACGCTGTCATTTACGGCTCATCATTCAAATGACGCCGTTTTTCTTAACCATGCATTAGGCGTTTTTTACTGCATAACTAGGCTCGAACAATCCTAGTGACATGGCTTGTTTGACCATTCCCATGATATCGCTATTGACGATATCAAATAATGTATCCAAATCATCAATGACATAATAAATCGGCTGGATATGATCGATACGATAAGGGGTACGCAACACATCAAGCAAGTCAAACGCTCGGTGCTCTGGTTGATTTTGCGGTTGATGCTGAGGTTCTGCTTGCTGCTCAGAACCAGCATTGAGCGCATAAACCGTCTCAGACGGTGAGCTTAAGATGCCTCCGCCATAGATTCGGCGGCTGCCTTTATTTTTTCCCACCAAACCAAACTCGATGGTAAACCAATAGAGCCGTGCCAAAAACCACCATTCTTCTTTAGTGGCATTAAGACCCAACTTGCCATAAGTTTCATTGAAAGTCGCAAAGGCAGGATGGGTCAAAAGCGGACAATGTCCAACAATTTCATGAAAAATATCAGGCTCTTCGATATAGTCCATATCATCAAATCGACGGATAAAAGTTGCCACTGGAAAGGATTTATTGGCAAGCAATTTAAAAAACTTACCAAAACTGATTAATGCAGGGACAGCGGCAGTTTGCCAACCAGTCGTGGCTTGCAATACCTCATCGATATCATGCAATTGCGGAATACGCGTAGCGGGCAAATTCAGCTTTTTTAAACCGTCTAGATAGGCTGGGCAGGCACGGTTAGGTATTTGCTCGGCTTGACGCTCAAGCAATGCCTGCCACATACCATTTTCATCATCACTATAGTGAATATGACCATGGCTATCTGGCTGATGCGACACGTAAGGTTGTTTTTTAGGCATAGAATCCTGCTTTTTATGAGCAGAATTATCGTGACTGGCAGCATCGGTGCCTAGCGTTTTGCAAGCAACGCTGTTGGCACCGATAGCTTTATTAACAGAATTCGTATGTGGTAGGCGTTCCATGCCTGTATTCCTTTTATTGCCATTAGCGCTCTGAATTTTTGCTATTCGTTTTCAATCATGACTGAACCATAGCTCAGTCATCGCATTGAACACATGGCATTACAGAGCGCAGTGGTTATTAGGGACAAGACAAACTCCTTTTGCCCTGCCCGTTTATTTTATGGATTTTCCCCTAAAGGTAGAGGCGCTTACGGTGTTTCAGTTTCTGGCTGACCAACCGTGCCACGACGGACTTGATCGCGCTCGATGGATTCAAATAGGGCTTTGAAATTACCTTCGCCAAAGCCATCTTCGTAATCACCTTTACGCTGGATAAACTCGAAGAAGACAGGGCTACCTAAGATAGTTTCAGAGAAAATCTGTAGCAGCAGACGCGGTGTGCCGCCTTCAGTGGTGCCATCTAGCAAGATACCGCGCATCTGTAGCTCAGAGACATTTTCGCCATGATTTGGTAGACGCTCACTCAGCATTTCATAGTAAGTCGCGGTTGGGGCAGTCATTAGCGGGATACCCGCTACTTTTAATTTATCGATGCTGGCAAACAAATCATCGCTGGCCAAAGCAATATGCTGAATACCTTCACCGTTGAAATGCATCAAGTATTCTTCGATTTGACCGCCGCCCTGCTTTGACTCTTCGTTCAATGGAATACGGATTTTTCCATCAGGCGCTGTCATGGCTTTACTGGTCAAACCCGTATATTCACCTTTGATGTCAAAAAAGCGGATTTCGCGGAAGTTAAAAATGCGCTCATAAAAGTTTGCCCAATAAGCCATACGACCACGGTAAACGTTATGGGTTAAATGGTCGATAACTTTGAAACCATGCCCGACAGGACGACGGTCTACATCAGCAAAAAACTCGAAATCGACGTCATAAATAGACTCACCATCTTTATAACGATCGATGAGATAAATCAGTGAGCCACCGATACCCTTGATAGCAGGCAGGCGCAGCTCCATCACACCAGTGGGTACGTCTACTGGCTGCGCGCCCATTTCGATGGCACGCTCATAAGCTTTTTTGGAATTCTGCACACGAAAACCCATGCTACAAGCGCCAGCACCATGCTCTTCAACGAAATAGCTGGCTTCGCTTTTTGGTTCACGATTTAGAATAAGATTGATGTCACCTTGACGGTATAGCGCCACATCTTTTGAGCGATGGTTGGCGACATGGGCAAAGCCAAGCTGTTTGAACAATGCGTCGACCGCATCCGGTTGAGGTGAGGCGAATTCAACAAAATCAAACCCATTCAGGCTCATTGGGTTGTCAAATAAATCTGCCATTGTAATCATCCTTAATTTCAATTGGTGGTAAAAATGCGATAAAAAATGTCTTCAATCAATAATTCTTATTGACGGTGTATTTATATTAGATTAGGTTTATTTATAAGACTAATTGTTTTTTATGATTTATTTATCAGGTTTACTTATGAATATCAGCATTCGCCAATTAACCGCTTTTATCCAAGTCGCTGACAATGGCAGTTTTACCCGTGCCAGCGATCAGATGCATTTGACCCAATCTGCCGTTAGCGGCTTGATTAAAGAGCTAGAGTCCAGCCTCGGTATTGTGCTGTTCGACCGTACTACCCGCCAGCTGTCGTTGTCGGTAGTAGGACGGCATTTATTGCCGCAAGCACGGCGTATCTTAAATGAGATGCAGCTGTTTGAAAATGAGGCGAGCAGCTTAACAAGCTTGGCGCAAGGTCAAGTCCGACTCGCTGTTTCGCAGTTTGCCGCCTCCTCTATGCCAGCAGTCATCGCCCAGTTCTCCAAACAATACCCCGAGATTGGCGTGTCGCTATTAGATTGTTCGGCAGAAAACTTACTCAGACATATTCAGGACATTGAAGTAGATTTGGGTGTCGGTACTGAGCTTGGATTTATGGAGACTGAGGACGATATCAATGCTGATTTGTTATATCAGCTACCATTTTGTGTGGTGATGCCTGACAACCATGCGCTGGCACAAGAACATGAAATAACGTGGCAGGATTTATTAGACATTCCGCTCATCACGCTGCAAGGCCCTTTCATTGAACAAGTGACAGCCGAATTGGACGACCGGATCGCCAGCCATATTCAACAGGCGCGTTACAAGGTCAATTTTATGTCCACCGCGCTTGAGATGACCCGTCAAGGCTTCGGCATTACCTTATGTTTACCCTATATGCCCGAAGTCATCGACTGGGTTAGCGCCAATGGCTTACAAATGAGGCCGCTGGCACAACCCGTTAAAATGCGGCAGTTTTTTATCTATCAGCGTTCTTCTCGTGCGTTATCGCCTGCTACCATTGCTTTCAAAGACTTCTTGCAGAGCTATTTTTCCAGTCATTTTAATGACTTACAGCATACTTAAGTATCGCTGACACAGGCATGGTTGATGCTTAAAAAGCTTTGAAACACGATGGTTTCAACCAACTATTTTATTAATTATGCAAGATAATTGAATCTCATATTGAGTTAACCGTCAATTTGCTCTATGATTTTTGGCGGCTTGATTTATATTTCATAAGGAAACAACATGTTTGAACGTATCGACTATTACGCTGGTGATCCAATTTTAGGGCTGATGGAAAAATATACAGCAGATAACAATCCTAAAAAGGTCAATTTAGGCATTGGTATTTATTATGATGAAAATGGTGTATTGCCCGTACTTGACTGTGTAAAAACAGCCGAAGAACGCATTGCCGATCCTATTGCGCCGCGTCCTTATCTGCCGATGGCAGGCTTGCCAGGACATCGTAAAGGCTGTCAGGAATTACTGTTCGGTAAAGACGCGCAGATTTTAAAAGACGGTTTGGTCGCTACTATCGCTACGATCGGCGGTTCTGGTGCGTTAAAAGTCGGCGCTGAGTTCATCCATGAATGGTTCCCACAATCTAAATGCTATGTGAGTGATCCAACATGGGGCAACCACATTGCCATTTTTGAAGGCTCTGATGTCGAAGTGGGTAAATACCCGTACTACGACAAAGCCAACAGCAGCATCAAGTTCGATGAAATGATTGCGTTTTTTGAGACGTTGAACAAAAATGATGTGATCTTGCTGCATCCTTGTTGCCACAATCCAACAGGTCTAGATTTGACCCGTGAGCAATGGGATACCGTGCTGAACGTCATTCAAGCGCGCGAACTGATTCCATTCATGGATATTGCCTACCAAGGCTTTGGCGAAGACATGGACAGCGATGCTTATGCTATCCGTAAAGCTGTCGATATGGGCTTGCCATTGTTTGTCAGCAACTCATTCTCTAAAAACTTATCGCTATATGGTGAGCGTGTTGGCGGTCTATCAGTTGTTTGTCCAACGGTTGACGAGACAGAGCGCGTCTTCGGTCAGCTAAATGCTACCGTACGCCGTATTTACTCAAGCCCGCCATCACATGGTGGTCGTGTGGTCGATATCGTTATGAACGACGAAGCACTGCACAAGCAATGGGTTGGCGAAGTTTATGCGATGCGCGACCGTATCAAAGCCATGCGTTTACAGCTAAAATCAGTATTAGAAGCCAAAATTCCGAACCGCAACTTTGACTATATTACCCGTCAAAACGGCATGTTTAGCTTTACTGGTCTAACGCCTGAGCAAGTCGAACGCTTACAAAGCGAGTTTGGCATTTACATGGTTTCCAACTCACGTATGTGTGTGGCTGGACTGAACACCAGCAACATCGACTATGTGGCCAATGCCATGGCAGACGTCTTGAAAGACTGAGTGAGCACGCATTAAAGCGGTGCGGTAGTCAGTAATAGCGATTCATAAAAAGGTTGAGCGAGTGCTCAGCCTTTTTTTATGTCCTGCATTTTTCCTATTTGTTTTACCAAAGAACATCAACGTCCCTAGTATCACATCTCTTTTAAAAAAACACTGCACAAAAACCCTTGCAATCTCCACTTTGATAAATTACATTATGCATAAGTAGTTAATTATAACGTAATTCATTATATGCTTTAGCAAGGAGCACCCTATGTCAAAGATTGACAACAGCCTCACATCCTTTATCGATATCGCCGCTGATTCTGACTTCTCCATTCATAACCTGCCTTATGGTATTTTTAGTGATGCCAAAGACGCTGCTGATAATAACAAACGCCGAGCTGGTGTGGCTATCGGTGAGTACGTATTGGATTTGGCCGTGCTCGAAGCAGAAGGTTTATTGAGCTTAGAGGGCGGTCCATATTTTGATCAACCAACGCTAAACGCTTTTATTGACTCAGGTCGAGACAATTGGACTCAAGCACGCACAACCATCCAAACCCTCCTATCTAGTGCCAGCTACGCCTTGCGTGATAATCAAGACTTGCAGAAAAAGGTATTGTTGAAGCAAGCAGACGTCACCATGCATCTGCCTGTTCACGTCCCAGGTTTTACCGATTTCTATTCGTCTAAAGAACACGCCACCAACGTCGGCACTATGTTCCGTGATCCAAACAACGCCCTACTACCTAACTGGACTGAAATGCCAGTCGGCTATAACGGACGCGCCAGCACCGTCATCGTCAGTGGCACTGATGTGATACGCCCGTCTGGTCAATTAAAGCCAAACGCTGACGACCGCCCTATTTTCTCAGCCTGTAAGCGTTTAGATTTTGAGCTTGAGACTGCTTTTGTGGTTGGTAAAGGTAATAGCATTGGTCAACCAATTGCAGTAGACAGTGCCTTTGAGCATATTTTTGGCATGGTTTTACTCAACGACTGGTCAGCCCGTGACATTCAAAAATGGGAATACGTGCCTTTAGGGCCATTTAATGCCAAAACCTTTGCTTCTGAAGTCTCGCCTTGGATTGTGACTATGGATGCGTTGGCACCTTTTAAAACAGCATGCCCGATTCAAGAGCCAAAACCATTGGCATATCTAAACGAAAAAGACAGCAATAATAGCTATGACATCCATCTATCAGTTGAGTTATTGCCTGAAAACTCAGATAGCGCCACTGTGGTTTGTGAGACCAACTTCAAGCATATGTATTGGTCAATGGCGCAGCAGCTAACCCACCACACCATCACTGGCTGTAAAGTGGAAGTTGGCGATATGATGGGCTCAGGTACGATTTCAGGACCAACGCCAGATTCTTATGGCTCAATGTTAGAGATTGCTTGGAATGCGACTAAACCTGTCACTTTAAAAGGCGGCGAGACCCGCAGTTTTATTGAAGATGGCGACACGGTAATCATGAAAGGCTATAGCGAAAAAGACGGCATTCGTGTCGGGTTTGGTGAAGTACGCGGCAAAGTACTGCCCGCGCTTAACTTTGATTTTGACAAATAGTCTAGAAAAAATGTGAGCACTATTGTTTTGAGCTGCCAAGCAACCATCGACCTATAGTCAATTGGTACTGGCAGCCTATTACTCACTGCATTCCCTATCAAAAGGAGTTTGATATGAGCTTTAAAATTGAAAAAATCCATCATGTGGCCTATCGCTGCAAAGACGCTAAAGAAACCGTTGAATGGTATCAAAAATACCTAAACATGGATTTCATCCTTGCATTCGCTGAAGACCACGTGCCTTCGACCAAAGCCTTTGATCCTTATATGCATGTGTTTTTAGACGCCGGTAATGGCAACGTATTGGCGTTTTTTGAAGTACCCAATCAGCCTGAAATGGGTTTTGATCCGAATACCCCAAATTGGGTGCAACACTTAGCCATGAAGGTAAAAGACCGTGATGCCTTAATGGCAGCAAAAAAGCATTTAGAAGAAAATGGTATTGATGTGGTCGGCGTGACCAATCACGGTATTTTCCACTCTATCTATTTCTTTGATCCTAACGGCCATCGTATGGAACTCACCTACGATGATATTACCTCAGAAGAAAAAGTCTCGATGATTACTGAAGCCATGAAGTATGAGATGTTAGAAGAATGGTCACGTACCAAACGCGCACCAGCTCATACTCAGTTTTTACATGCAGAGGAACTGGCTGAAGCAAGAGAAGTCGCGCCTGTCGGTGAGTAATTGACCTGTTATTCTGTTTGCTATCTCTTTTTATATGATTAATTAGGGCGTGCCATCATTTTAAGACCATTAAATGTATCAATATACTAATTGATGACACGTCCTAGGTAGCGAACAATATCTAACCATCATGAAAGGATTCAATGATGAAAATAAAACCCCCTTTAGGAATACTCTTAGCGACTTCGATCGCGATGACTGGTTGCTCTAATAATAACCCAGCAGTAAACGCTGATGTAGATACAGGCGATGTGACTACGCTGAGATTCTCACACTTTATGACTGCCAATGACAACATAAACACCGAAGCATTGCAGCCATGGGCAAAGAAAATCGAAGAAGAATCAAAAGGCCGCTTAAAGATTGAGATCTACCCTTCTGCTACTCTTAGCAAACCGGGTGCTACCTATGATGCTACCGCAAAAGGTATCGTTGATATTGGTATGCAAGCGCAAGGATATACAGCAGGGCGATTTCCTTTAACTCAAATTGTAGAGCTGCCAGGTATCACAAATACTGCACAGCAGCAGAGCTGCATACTTCATAAACTGTATGATGATGGTGTCATTAAAAATGAGTACGAAGATACTCACCTGCTAGCGCTGATAGGCACTGGACAAGGTGCGCTGCATACCGTAGATAAGCCTATTCGCACGCCAGCTGATATGAAAGGTTTGCGTATTCGTCAACCTTCTGCCGTTGCCAGTCACATTATCGAAGCGACTGGCGCTGCACCCGTTGGCATGCCTGCCAGTGATACTTATACTTCCCTTCAACGCGGTGTCATTGACGGACTTAGCTTTACTTGGCAGCCCATTCAAGCATTTCGTCTTGATGAGTTAATCAATACGCACACCAACATTCCTTTTTATAACTCTACTTTTGTTATCAGTATGAATAAAGAGAAATACAACAACTTACCTGATGATCTCAAGAAAGTAATTGATGACAATTCAGGGGCGGAGATGGCAGCACGTGTCTCCAAAGTATTTGACGTCAGTAACGCCAAAGCAATGGCCGCAGCCAAAGAAAAAGGCGATATCATGATCGATATCCCTGACCCACTCAATGACCCAGACTGGAAAGGTCCATTAATGGAAGGCTCGCAGCACTATCTAGATGAAGTGAATGCCACTGGTCTAGATGCTAATAATGTATACGAAAAAGCAAAAGCAGCCAGTAGCGCCTGTGTGGTCTAAAGGGTGAATATCATTAAACGATATTCGGACAAAACCCCATTTACGCGATAGCCGGTCAATTTATATGATTAAAACTTATATAGTAAAAACACCAGCTACGCAATTTGATAACGCTGCGCGATTGCTAGAATTTGCTCAACCACGTTGTGTTGCTCACTCATGGGCAATTGCTCTGTCGTTCCAATGATAGTGATGGCGTATTCTAGTGGTAGTCCTTTGCTAGCAGTTTTGCCACTAACAGCAGATAGATCAACAGCGCTATTAGCAAACGATGGCACTATGACAGGAATTGTGATGGCATTAATACCCATGAGCATATCACCCGTCACTGTCGCATAGCCTTGGGTACGAATCTTGGCTTGCAAGTGACTGAAATTCTGCCATTTTTCTGTGATTATTGCTTCATTGTCTGTCTGCCATTCAGCTGTGACCAATGGCTGAATGACGGCATCTGGCTGATAACTGGCAAATAATTGCCCCGTCGCCGATGTCGTCAGCGGCATACGTGAACCGATACGAGTGATAATACTAATCGGGCTATCTGGTTCAACGGACTGAATAATAATAGGACCTTCGCTAAACCATTTGGCAATCTGCACACCGCAATTCAGGGTGTCTTTGATTTCATTAGCGATGTGCGTCAGCCGCTCTAAAATATTGTTTTGACTAAATCCAGAGTGCCACAATGCTGCCAATGTGTTAACCCTATCGCCTAGCCCGTAGCGACCATCATCAAGCTTACGCGCATAGTTTTTACGAATGAGACTGACCAAATAGCGGTGACACTTTGCTGGATGCATTTGCATCACTTGCGCAATATCTTTTAGCATCATCGGCTCGTTATGATCAATAAGAACGTCTAGTACCGACAATCCAATCTCCAGTGACTGGACGCCACTTTGACTTTTATTGGTTGTCACAGGATTTTCTAAAGGGTTTTCAGCTGCTGGCATGTTTTGCTCAATGAGTAATTTACTTGGCATATTAATCCAATATATTCATAAAAACTGAAATGGAGAGGTAACGTCATAAGAGTTTTTTAATTGTATAAGATACCTTTGGTATCACTAATTATAACCGCTTATCTCATTCACAACCTACCATAATAAAAGGAATTCACAATGATGACACTTTATGGCTACTTTCGCAGCAGCACCTCGTATCGTACTCGTATCGCGATGAATCTCAAAGGCTTAGATTATGACTATATTTCGGTCAATTTAGCAAAAGATGAGCAGTTAGTAGATGCGTTTAAATCACTCAATCCACAAGGATTGGTGCCTGTTTTACAGACCGATGATTTATTACTATATCAAAGCCCAGCCATTTTAGAATGGTTAGAAGAGGTTCATCCTAAAAACCCGCTATTACCTAAAGACGCGGCTGGACGTATGCAAGTACGTGCCATTAGCGCTATGATTGGTTGTGATATTCATCCTATTAATAACCGCCGTATCTTACAATACCTACGCAATGAGCTGGCGGTAGACGAAGCAAAAGTCATGGCGTGGTGCAACCGTTGGATGAGTGAGGGCTTTGCGGCGTTAGAAAAAATACTAGCAAAAGACAAAAGCCGTGGAAAATTTTGCTACGGTGACAGCCCTACTTTTGCAGATTGCTATTTGATTCCTCAGGTCTCTTCGGCTCGACGTTTTAACGTGGATTTAAGTGCTTATCCTAATATCGTCGAAATTGACACGCATTGCCGTACGCTCAAAGCCTTTGCTGACGCTGATCCTAGTATGCAACCTGATGCGCCCAAGTCTCAATAAATAATCAAAAGGGTGCTTTCAGTAAGGGTGTTTTGCTATTGAATGACTAGAAAATTAAATGATTAGAGAATTTAATAACAAAACGCCCTTATAATTTCTGGGCTCTGCGCTCAGACAAAGCAATCAAAACGAATGACTACCTAAAAACAGTCAAAGCATCGATACTCTTAAGCCAAATATAGTATTCAATATTTCATCGCATCATCACCTCTACTTTTCATCTCAATATAATATTCCATATATTCAAATTATTGGTTGTATAGCAGTCAACTGTTGGCTATTCTTGGTATAGGCGTTGTTATATCTCAAATTTAGAATTGATTTTAGATAAACATACTGTTTTATTCATTAAAACAAGGTTGGATATTATGAGTTATACACCTTTATCAAATAACAAAGACGCTCTACCGTCCCATGCTGCTCAAGATATTTATGATTTAGCCCTATCGGCTAGAGAAGAAACAGAAACCTGTAGAAAAATTGCACCGACAGTGGTCAAAAAACTGTCAGAATTATCGCTATTTAGGATGGGACTGCCAAAATCGTTGGGAGGATGGCAAGGCAACCCTGTAGAAACATTAAAAGTTTATGAGACGCTAGCCAGTGCTGAAGCCTCAGTTGCTTGGATCGTTTGGAACAATCATTTGGCTTGCACATTTGGACGGTTTCTAGACGAGCCTAGCATGCAGGAGATATATAGTGATCCCTCTCATGTCTATGCCAACTCAGCACGCCCTGAAGGGATTGCTAAACAAACCGCTGAAGGATATACGGTCTCAGGTCAATGGACATTAGTATCAGGTTGTGAATTGGCAGACTGGTTTGTGCTGCGCTGCTTGGTAATATCCGAAGGCTCGCCTACGACCCTTGGACCGGGTGCAAATTTAAAGCTGTTCTTTATTCCAAAAGAAGATGTGGAAGTGATTGATACTTGGCATGTTGGTGGACTAAATGGTACAGGCAGTCATGACATCGTCATCAAAGACGCGTTTGTGCAGGAACGTTATGCGGTCGATTTTGATAGCCCTGTCGCCATCGATAATGTGTATAGTCGCCTACCAATCGGTTGTATTAATGCCGCTGGCTGTGCAGCGATGGCACTGGGTGTCTTAAAAGCAGCGACAGATGAGTTAATCCAAATTTGCCTTGAGAAAGTAACGCCCGGTAAAAGCCCAGATTTGCGTGATCGTGCAGCAGTACAAGCGACTATCGCTAAAAGCAAAACGCTATTAGCGTCTAGGCGCGCACAATTACACAATAGTGTCGAGGTATTATGGAACGAAGCACAGCAACAGAATGCCTTTACCGATATACAGCTGGCTGATGTGTGGGCAGCAGCCTGTGAGGCAGCGAGAGAAGCCAGAGCCATGGTATCGGAGATTTATGCGGTCGCTGGTACGGTCTCGCTATATAAAAAACATAGAATAGAAAGAGCGCATCGAGACATTCATGCTATTTTACAACATGGTATCGTGCAGCCACATTGGATGGAGCAAGCTGGCATGGCTTATGTCGGATTGACCCCAAATGCAGCCATGTTCAGAGTATAGAATTGCTTTTATAAAAATAAGTAAGCCCTCATAGAATGAGGGCTTTTTATCGATTGGCTATTGGGCTAAAGAAACACAAATCATTGGTAAAAATCATATAGTGATTACCAAATAGTGATTATCAAATAGTGATTATCAAATAGTGACCGCCAAATAGTGACTACCAAATCATCACGCTGAAAACGTCTTCATGCTCATGTTACAAAAAAGCAAGGCATCCAATGCCTTGCTTTTTTATGACTAATTTTTATAACTAACAAATCACTTTACTTGATAGTAGGCTTGATTACTTTAATCAAAATGGAAGCCTGCACCAATCGAGCCACCAGCATTACCTTGGGTATCAGCGGTGCCGTTTACCTTCATGACCCAACGACCATCATTGGATAACTTCGAGAAGCCAATAGCAACTGCACTTTCCCCATTGTACGTTCCTATACCGCCACCGATTAAGGATTTACCAGCGATGTAAGCTTGCGGTAGTGAAGACATTGCCATGGCGGCTGAGATACCAGCATTTGCATCGTCTTCGACTTCACCAATCTTATAACCTAGCTCATTCATGTTGTTGCCAAGTCTTTGACTAACAGCATCCAATTGACCCATATTTACAGCGTCTCTGGGTGCCATGCCATCAGCCACATCAGTGATCTTGTTGCCAGCGGCGTTGATACCGCTTGCAGTCATACTAGGACCACCGACAATGCTGACGCCATTATTATTAATTGTCGTATTGCCAGTTTTGACGCTATCGATATTAATATCACCGTTTAGATCAAACTTAATACTACTGCCTGCTGCTGTTGTGGTGATGTTATTACCACCTGTGAAGGTGAGGACACTGCCATCGCCTACTGGTTTGTTGATGGTAGCACCGCTATCAGCACCAAAATTGAGACCCGCATCTATTTTATCCTTGTTCACTTTGATATTGGTCGTATTGGTGTTGATGTTTGTTTTATTCGTGGCAATATTCGTGGTATTGGTTTGGATATTGGTAGTGTTGGCTTGGATGTTTTCATTGATAACGACTTCTCCTTGCTTAATAGAAGCAATCGCACCATCGATACTATTTTGACCAGTACCACCAATATTACTATTGGTAAAGGTGCCATCTACAGGATTGTAGACTGTCTCACCGCCAATGATACTACTGATGCCACTACCTTGTGCATAGAGCTGACCACCATTGATAGCATCTTTGCTACCTTCAGAGACATCGCCGTTCACAATGTTTGTAATCTTAGTGTCAGCAGCATTGATACCCGCTTTGGTGACACTAGGTCCACCTGTAATAGTCAGCCCATTATTATTCATAATAGTATCACCCGTCGTTACGCTATCTAAATTCAGGTCTGGATTTAAATCGAAGCTAATGTCATTGACGCCCGCCAATGGTGCAGCAGCACGTAGGTCAGGGCTAACATTATTGTCCGCTGATCTAGACACTTTAATATTACCATCTGTACTGTTCAAATCGATGGCGCTGCCTTGTTTGATCATAGTGGCAACATCACCCTGAGCCGTTAGTCCCCAACCTTGATCAAGGGCAAACGTCGTGGCGTTCAACTGTCCGACAGTCGCCGCATCTGTATCTGCAATACCAGCAGCTACATTGGTGATTCTGTTAAAACCATTGTCAAGACCGCTACTGCTCAGTCTAACCGTTCTACCGGGACCATTATCGGTAAAGGTAAAGCCATTACTATTCATAATGCTATTACCAATCTGCATGCTACCCTCATTGCCTAAATTTAACTGGTTATTCAGTTTCACCTGAACACCCGTTGCCGAGGCTGTCGTCGTAATGTTGCTATCACCAGTGACGTTGATGGTATCACCTAAAGCAAACTGCTGATCGTTGGCACTATTGCCATCACCGATTTTGATGCCTTTAGCCACGAGACTATTGGTTGCTGACAATTGGTCGAAGTTTACCGCATCCTTACCTGTGGTCGCTTCTGCAACGTTAGTAATTTTATTGCCACCATTGTTCAGACCATTGGCTGAGATGCTGACACCGCTACCAAAGTTTGCGCTGTTAAGACCAGTTAAATCTTTCGCAAGTTTCACGGTCAATGTGCTGGTACCGTCAGCAACGACGCCAATGTTGTTGCCATTTGACAAGTCACTTTCCACGGTCGCGCCACCTTTGACTGTCAGCTTGTCACCAAGCTGACGATTAACGGTAGTACCTGTATCACCATCGAAATCAAAACCTTTATCGATGGTCGTGGTCGTGGCTTGTAGTTGACCAAAGTTTACGGCATCGCTGGCTATTGTACCGTTAGCGACATTGGTAATTTGATTGCCACCATTGTCTAGCCCACTATTACTGAGTCTGACCGTTTGATTAGTCCCACCCATAAATGTGACACCATCAGCGTTGACGACTGTAGTTCCTGTGGTCAAGCTGGTTGAGACTAAGTCGGCAGCAGTAGCAACTTTGATACCGCCATTATCAGCGGTCAAGACAATATTGTCACCAGTGATAAAGTTGGCTGTATTATTGTCTTTATCCAAAGTCTTGACATCATTACCGTTGATTTGTGTCACTACCGTTTGCATCGCACTATCAGCTTTTGCCAAGCTTGCCTTACTACCTTCGCTTAGATCAACTTGATAGTCGGTGATATTGGTATCAGGATCTTTGACACTAGTGCTAACTGTTAGTGCATTAGCATCTGCAGTAGAAACACTGGCGCCATTGGCATTGACAGTATAGACATCCTGTCCAGTATCGCTATCGGTTGAAAAGTCAACACTGGCAACATTCGTACCTTTAACTACTTTGGTTCTCGCTCCTGCGGCTGCCATCTGTACATCACCAATATTCGCCGCATTGGTTTCCGTTGTGCCACCGCTAGCCACGCCTGAGATGACTTTATCACCTGCGTTGATACCAGTAGATGAGATACTAACGCCGCTATTAAAGCTTGCGCTATCCAGACCTGTTAAGTTGTTGGCTAAACCAAGTTTGATTCCATCGCCCGTTGATAAGCCAGTAGTGGTTAAATTGCTGTCCGTATCAAACTTAATTTCTTCACCCAAGGCGAAGGTTTTTTTAAGAGTGCCGCCGCTGCTTGCATCATTCACATTAAAATTGATGCCTTTAGCAATATTGTCAGTGTTGGTGCCAATATTGGTGGTATTGGTTGAGATGTTGTTAGTATTGGTCGTGACATTAGTATTAGTCGTTTCTAGTTGACTAAAATTCACCGCATCTTTTGCGTTAACCCCATCATCAACGTTAATAACTCTCTTATTACCCGCATTGACCCCGCTTTTGGTGATGCTTGGACCATTTAAAATGGTCAGACCATTGCTGGTTAACGTGGCATTGGTAGGGTTAAATATGCTTCCACCCGTTACTGTAACACCTGCGCCACTAACGGTAGTGACGCCAGTAAGAACGCCGCCAGTGACAATACCTAGACCATTGACCGTTGTGCCGTTTAATAAGTTGCCAGTGCTAACGCTGCCTGTTGTACCTAAGTTTAAATTGTCATTGAGCTCAACTTCGATTTTGCCATTTTTTACTCGGGTGTCGATGTTGCTGTTAGAACCAACCACCTCAACGGCTTGTCCCAATGGTTTCTGTACTGTATTACCATCAGCGGCTTTTAGCGCAAAGCCCTTGTTAATAGTCGTGGTATTGTTTCCGACCGCTTCATTGGTCGCATATAATTGACTACCATTCACGGCATCTGTACTAGCCGCAGTGACAGCTCCACCAGCGACGTTTTTGATCTGACGCTCAGATCCTACTACGCCCACGGATACTTGCGCACCCTCTCGTAACATACCCTTATCATCAATGACATTACCGGCGATATCATATACCACGCCACCAACAGTCATCGTCTTTTCAGAGCTTGCATTTGTTGCTGTTGTTGAGCCTGCACCTAAAGAGACTGAACCATCTTTGCTCGCTGATGCACCAACACCGAACGCTGAAGAAGCAGTTCCTGAGGTATTGGAATGAACACCAATGGCTGTAGACAGATCACCTTTAGACAGCGATTTTGCACCAATAGCTATCGACGCAGCACCTCCAGCTTCGGTATTGACATCGTACTGATTGGTTTCTACCAAATCTTTACCTACGTAGGATTTGAAAACATCGTTAACTGTGCCACTATTTAGTGGTGACAATGGACTACCATCGATATTGGTTCTCGATGCAAAATCTAGATCATCACCGCCTATCGCGATCGAGGATGCCCCTCTAGACACGACGTTAGCACCGATAGCAATCGATTGCTCACCACTTGCCATCGTCTGTTGCCCAAATTCTGAGCTGCCAATCGCAATAGTTTGGCTGCCTGTGGCTTTTGCATTTCCGCCCAGCGCCATGGCGTTATAACCTGTCGCTCCGTCGTTATCAGCATTACCGATAGCGGTTGAGTTCACGCTATAATACTTGGTTTTATTATTAGCGACAGTATTCGACAGCCCCGTTAGCTGAGCCACATTGACAGCGTCACTGTCACTACTACCTGCTGCAACGTTTACAATCTGACGGTTGCCACCCGCTGCTCCTGTTCCTACAGAGACTGCGCCAAGCGTAACGCTGTCCGTCGCTTGGATGACTGAGCTATCTGCTCCTACTGGCACAAAACCACTGGCACCACCAGCACGATTTGCAATAGAGTTTGAACCTAATGCGATGCCATTTACTGCGTTAGATCGAGAGCCGACACCAAAAGCAAGACTGTTATCAGCAGTCGCTTTTGCATTACTACCAAAGGCAATCGTATCACTGCCAACTGCTTGAGTCTGTCCATTCGCTCTATAACCTACATTTGCTTGATCAGCCACTGTACCTGCATTTTCAAAATCAGTTGAACCAATCGCAATGCCACGTTTGCCTGAGGCAAATGCTGAATGACCAACAGCTAAAGAGCCTTGACCCGTTGCTGATGAGACATTACCAATAGCCTGAGCAAAGTCAGCAGTCGCTGCCGATTGACGTCCAAGCGCTAACGAGGTATTTCCATTAGAATACGCTGCCGCCCCAATTGCCACAGATGACCGACCAATAGCTTTTGCTTGAGTGCCTAGAGCAGTAGCGACGTCACCGGCTTCTGTCCCAGTGCCAATGGCGGTACTACCAGAATTGTTTTGTGAACCACCCGTCCAAGTAAATGACGGACTGCCTCTATCGACCAGATTGAAGTTTTGCCCAGCGTCCGCTTCACAGCCAATGGCAACCGAATAGCTGCCTTCAGCATTTGCTTCAGTACTGTTTGTATTACAAGAAGAAATTGCCGTACCAGATCCCGTACCACCGCCGACATTCACTTGCGCAAAAGCTTGCGGTGACATTGTAAATCCAGCCGCCAGCATCCCTATGGCGATCGTGGATAGTCGGAAAAATTGGGTAGAAGAAAGATTAGAAGTCGTATTGATGGTCGCGTTTGCGCTCACGCTAGATTTGGAAGATTTGCCGCGCCCCTTTGCATATTCACCAACTGCGGTAAAACAGCTCAAGGCTTCATTCCATATTACTTTATAGATGCGGTTCATAGTGTGTACTCCCTTACAGACTGGTCAGATTTAAAAATCAGAGATAATATCCATCTTGCAGAGAGTCGATATCACAAAATAAAACACGTTATCGGCTGACAATGAGTAAATGCTTTTTGTTCATCATTTATCTTGTTAACCAACAATTAACACTTTTTATCTTGAAAAGCCCTAATCGCTCTCTCTATATATTAGTATTACCGAATATAGAGAGAGAGACAATGCCGCTCATCGGGCATTTATTACCGTTCATCCAGTTATATAACAAAAAATGAATATATAGATGTTTTTTGCTCCTTGCTTATATTAAATGCTCCCACTTTTTTTGAAATAATCCGCTTTGAAACTTAATAAAACACACGCTTATACACACACTTTAGAGATGTTTTAAGCGCGTGTTCGCCACTTTATGCTGCTCTTAGTCCCCTTCAGAGTTAACAGGCAATGTTATTTGCATCACCAGCCCTTGGATATGATCTTGGCGATTATAGACATGAATCTGACCCTTGTGTGCCATTACCACGGCATGAACGATTGCCAGCCCCAAACCATAACCCCCCTTTTCACGATGGCGAGCCGAGTCAAGCCGTACAAAGGGCTGAAAAATACGCGCCAAATCCTTATCCGCGATGCCACCACCCTCGTCTGTGATGCTGATTTGAAGTGCTGGCTTATTGCCCTCCATCTCCACTTCCTTAATGTCAGCAATGACTGTCGAATCAGAGGCAGTATGCATAAAAGCATTACGGATGACATTTTCAAGCGCGCTATGCAGCTGTTCTTGATTGCCAAGCACTGTCCAAGGCGTTGTTGAATCAGTGGTAGATGAAGCGTCTGCCACCAATGCATAACTCGGCTGCCATTGCCAATGCACGTTTTTATGCTGAAACTCAAAACAAACGTCTTGTCCAATTTCACTAATGATGTCAGAAATATCAACCGCTTCGTTTTCTATATTGTCGATGGTATATTGCTGCATTTGTAGAGATTGAATATGAATGATTTGCTCAATCAACTCATTCATCCGCGCCGACTCTTTATCGATACGGTCGAGATAACGACTGGCATTCGGTGCAAAGTCGCGAGTCAGCTCAGTCGCAACGTCTAGACGCGCAAGTGGCGATCGTAGCTCGTGCGAGATATCACTGAGCATCTGTTTGCGTGCCAGCTCACTCTCAGCCAACCGCTTTGATAGCTTAGCCACGTCTTTTGCGAGTAAACCAAGCTCATCATCTCCCATTTTTGATAGGTCTGGGTGGGTCTGATAATCGCCATCAATCATACGGTGTACGGTATTTTGTACACGGCGAATGCGTTGAGTCATTGTACGGCTCAGCCAAATACAAACCAAGACGCTAAACACGAGAATAAATAGCAAACGTATGGGGAAATTGCCACGTTGCAGCGCCATAACATCAGCAAAACGCAAATGCGGACGTAACTGTATAATGACAGACTGCTCATCTGGTAAGACGACCGTCACATCAGCCAGCTCAGGGCGACTGTCGAAATCAGCTATCCTAGCGCTATTTGGCATCATCGGTTGCAGAATATGGTTTAAAAATGACGAATTATCATTCGACATTTTATTATCGTGACTGTTAGTCCTATTATTATCAACACTGGGCTGAGCTGCCATTGATTGCATTGAGGATTGTATTGATAGTTGATCTACTTCACGCCGACTACCCTGCATACCTTTTTGCCTACGCTCATCTCTATTGCGATAACGCGGAAATATAATCGCCCCTTCTTCATCGTAAACGCTTATCTGATTCATGAGTTGACGGTCCTGACGATACATCTGCTTAACTGTACTTAAATCACCCGCTCTTAATGCCTCAACCATTTCTTGACGCTTAATCAATAAACTATCAATTTGTACGTTCATGCGAGCCGTTAGTGCTTTTTCGACCAGCCAGCGCTCAACCAAAACAGATAAGATGGAGGTGATGATAATCGTCAATAGCAGACTTAGAAACAAACGCCAAAATAGTGTGATTCGTACTTTAAACGTTGGTGTTTGCTTAAGCGTTTTATGGTTAATAGCTTTCTTGGAAGCGTTCATCGATGAGTCCATCATTACAATACCAGCTGATAACCTTTACCACGAACCGCTTTGATCGGCTCATCATGAAAAGGTTGGAGTTTTTTGCGGAGTCGCGAGACATGCACATCAAGGCTACGGTCGAAGGGTTGTAATTCACGTTGTAAAACATGCTCTGACAGCCACGCTTTGCTCACCACCTCACCTTTTTGTTTCAGTAGCGCAACCAACAAATCAAACTCTGTTCCCGTCACTTGTAGCTCTATGCCATCTATCTGACAAAGCCGCTGGTTTTGATCCAGATGCAAACGGCTCTCTGGTAGCGGCGTATGCTCTGATGTCGCTGCGCTGGTGCGTTTGATGACGGCATTGATACGTGCCAGCAGCTCTCTAGGATTGCAGGGTTTGGTAATATAATCATCAGCACCAAGTTCAAGCCCAATGATACGATCAATCTCCTCCCCTTTTGCGGTCAGCATAATGACAGGGATATCACTGATATTGGGCAATTGACGCAAGACACTCAATCCATCGATTTTTGGCATCATAATATCTAGCACCAGCAAATCATAAGCAGCAGCGCCATTAAGCACATTATTACTCACGGTTTTGAGTTTCTGTATGACAGCCTCACCATCGTGAACGCAGTCACATGTCACCCCATGATTGTGCAAGTATTCTTGTAATAACTGGGTCAACTCTTCGTCATCATCGCCTAGTAGTATGTGTGGCACATCTTTCTCCTTAAGCGTTAAATCGCTTTATGAGCCATATTATCAGTCAATTGCTTATCGATTCGCTATAAACGTTACCTTTCTTAATACTTCATAAATGTTCGTAACCTTTAACTGTCGTAATATAGCGTCTATCAGCGACAAATACTGATAACAAGCTGTGATGGATAGTGGCTATCCGGGACACTTAGCATTCATAAGCTGATCAGATAAAAACTGACTTTTTCGCAACCAATAACGTATGCACCATAAATTAAGGTAATGATGATGAAAAAATTATTAATGGGCTCAGTATTAGCAATGTCTAGCATTTTCACCGTCACGGCTTGTACCAGTGTTAATGCAACCACTGATACCACACCAACGACCAGTAAAATGCAGCATAAAGATGGCATGAAAAAAGGTGGTATGAAAAAAGGCGGCATGAGAGGTCCAATGTCGCAACTAGATCTAACAGCCACGCAACAAGCGCAAATCAAAGCCATCATGCAAGCACAACACGGCGATCGTAAAGCTGACCGTACAAAAAACAAATTGGAACGGGCGCAAATGCAGCAACAGATGCAAGCATTGACTAATAGTAGCACTCTAAATACAGCCGCAGTTAATCGCTTAGCTGATCAGCAAGCGGCTAAAACCAAGCAGCGCTTCATTGAGCGAGTACAGACTCAACATGCTATCTCTCAAGTATTGACTGCTGAGCAACGCGCAAAACTTGCTACATTAAAAGCTGAAAAAATGGCGAAAGGTCATAAAGGCTCAGAGCACGGTAAAATGCATGGCAAACCACATCAAGGCATGTAATTCGTCATTAATAGGCTATTTTGCATTCATACTGAATGTCCTATAAGACTGATTATGAACACATAAAAAAGCGCATCGTATAAACGGTGCGCTTTTTAGTTTTAATGTTGAGATTTACATTACTTTGATATTTTAATTAACTGTAAAAAGGCGCGCTCTTCAAGAATTTTGATATCTAAACCATTCTGAATCAGCTCTTCTACTTTGCGATGCTTACTGCTTTTTTCATGACCAGCAAGCAACGTTAAATCTTGAACACCAACCACAAGATAATCTAATGTCTTCGAAGCACCCGCTTTGACATTAAAACCATTTTTGGCTGCTATCTCAGCAATATCTGCTCGACTGATACTAAGATTGCCTGTAAAGCAGATATTGAGTCCTGCATATTGTCCTGACTCATCTCCAACTTTTGTGATATGACTGGGGTAACTTCTACCGTTTGCGCGTGGTTGCTGAGGATAATTACGACTGTATTGACTATCTTCTATCCAATCATGAATTGATAAACCATTTTCTCTAAGAATGGTTACGGCTATAAAGCCACATGCTTTAGCATCTTCTAGCGCGTCATGATGGTCAAACCGATAATTCCATTCTCTACAAACATTCGCCAGATTATAACCTTTAACCGAAAAGCGCTGACACGTCTTACGTACCAATACCGTGGTATCGACCCACTGTAGCTCTGGTATTGGTAATTTGTGAAGCTCTAGACTTTTTGTCAACGCCCTTTGATCAAAGTCAGTATAGCTAACGACAACATTTTCACCGATAAATTTTAATATTTGCCCGTAAATGTCATACATAGACGGCGCATCTTTTACCATACTACTGGTAATACCATGCACTCCTATATTTTGACGACTAAAAGACGTCTGAGGACATACTAACGTACAGTAGGTATCAATTAACTTACCGTTCAAATATTTAGCCAAGCCTATTTGACAAATAGACCCTACGTCGCTGTTTGCAGTTTCAACGTCAATGGTCACAAAATTCACTAGCTCGTCCTCAATGTCATAGATTTAGTCTGATTTAGTTTTGTTTATTCAATCGCCCCAAACTTCTCTTTAGCCATTGGCATGACACTAAACATCATTTTTCCCATCGCAGTACCATTGCCATCACGATAATACTGCATCAACTCGCTGCCATACTCGCGCACATCAATACTATTACTGGCATTAGGCACTTGTACATCACTTGGTAAATTGGGAAATGCCATGTCTTTAGCGCTGATAGCGGAATACTGCTGCAAAACATCTATGACCATGTTCTTACTATCGGCGGTTTCGCTCGGAAGCTCACTGCGCAAATGCTGCCATTTGAGCTGACCACGCTTATCAAATCCATACAACTCTTGCGTCCCTGCACTTGCTAGCATTGCACTTTCTGCCGTCTTTTCTTTTGCCTCTGCCATTGTTTCCTCTAATGGCTCGCTGCCACTATCCATGCCACTTTTTATCATTGCCAACATTTGCTGCACTAACGCTTTACTGGTAAATTTATCAGCATCTGTGTTGCCTACCTCGTCAGCCGCGCTTTCTTTGACCAGTTCTGGATATCGCTGACTCATCCGCTCGTAAATGATGCGCATATAATCTTGATAAAACTGCTCATAACTCTCAGCACTTTGTACACGGCGAATGACTTGCTTGCTTGCTAGCATTGCTGGTAGCTGATGCACGGGTAACTTGGGAGAGAGCAAGGCTAGCGTATTAGGGGCGACATAATCAAACTGGTTAATAGGTGCGGCATCAAATGTGGCATCTAACGCAGCAAAGTGGCTTTTTATAAACTCACTACCAAAGCCTTTGGGTAAGGTGCCATCATCAATGGCTAGCTTTAACCATTTGTTGCGCCACTTTGTGCCGAGCTTATCGTCTAACAGTTCTGAATTAAACATCGCAAAATTATCTGCCCATAGATAAATATTACCGTTTTTCAAATCCAGATAAATTGGCTGATTGATACTGCTTTGATGATTGCGTGCTTGATACTGCACGCTCGCCAACATCGTCGCCTTGCCAGCCATCGGCTGATAAACGCCTTGTGCATTGATAGACAGCGGCTTTAGCACATAAGCATCTAGCAACTTTGCTTTTTTGATATCTTGCGCTGTCGCTCGGTCGTCGTAATGGTCAAATAACTGTTGGTAAAACGCTGGCACAGTGATTTCACTATCATATTTACTCTCTACCCATGCCTCATAGGCATCCGTACACTCAAGATAGCGGTCTTTGAGCACCGTTCGCTGAGCATCATAATATGCCGCTAAAATGTCTTTATTTTGCGCTTCTGCTTGGGTAATTAAGGCGGCATACGCTTGATCGTGTGTGTCTTCGCAGTATTCATCGATATAGCCTGAGGCGACTGGCGCTTTGGCATCTATTTCCATATTTATATCGCTAAACTGCTGCTCGTTACTAATCTCCAGATTGCTATGGTAACTAAAAGACTGTCGGCGCTGTTTCTGTAACGCAGTCGCCAACGCTGTCTTTGCTGCTACTGGCGTTTGCTTAGCAGTCGTAGCATTAGAGTGGTCAAGACTGGTAGATTGGCAGCCCGTTAATAATAATGCGCCTGTGACCAACGCACCAGCAAATAGGCGATTGCCATTAAGAACTGACGCAAGGCTCGCTGACGGAAGATGACTTGCAATGATTTGATGTGCTTTTTTCATTTTTTATCCTTAATAAATATGGGCTTGAACATGACAAGATAGCGTTATTGACGGTCTACCCTGTTGTCAGCATCATCTGCGGCATCGTCTTCGATATCAGTGTCATCTTGACTATCAGCACTGTCATATTCTGCTGCATCATAGCCGCTATCACCATCTGCATAATCGCTACTATAATCATCATCGTAATCATCGTAATCATCACTGCTCCCACTATAGTCATAGCGGGCATCACGTGCCGTTTGCAATCTGTTCTTTTGTTGGCGTTGCTCTGCCATCCATGCATTGCCATCGATAGCGGCTTTAGCATTTGCGCCAAAAGACTCGTTCAATAAAGGCGTTAGTACATGTTTATTAAAGCTGCTTTTATCATAGCGTATTTGGTTTAGCACGCTGGTCGTAGAACCCATCAAGTCGCCACCGATATTTACCCGCTGCTGCTTAGCAAGCAGACGATCTGAGCGGTCTAAATAATAGTAATTTATTTGATTAAAAGAGATCGGACCGATGGCCTCAATAAGCTGCAATAGCGCACCCACATCCGCACTTTGGTAGCCTTTATTGTATAGCTGCACTTTCGCAAGCGCAGTTTTTAGCATAGCGCCATCAGGATATTTCTGTGGATTGGCATCGACATAATCCTGTAGCGACTTTGTCATGTATTTTAGAGTTTTTCCGATCATCTCACCGCTTTGCTTGCTGCCAAAATAGACTTTTACCGCTTGGCTCGCACCGACTTCTTTGGCAAAAGCATCACTGCGAATATCTACCGCGCTAAAGTGCTCAGGCGCAAGCTCTGCCATGCTGCTCTGTATGGCAGCAATGGCGGCATCGTAAAGCACTGCTGGCGGCAGCTGCGCAGTAATACTCTCAGGCAACCCAAAACTAACGGTATGTGAGGTCATTTGGTTAGGTAAAGGGGTGTTTTCAGGATTAACCAATGCTACGATAGGCATGATTGCTGATGGGTCTACCGTAACTGTACTATGATTAAAATCGAACGCTAGCGGTATCTGTATAGATGAGCTAATCGTTGGTGTCACATAATCATAGCTATAGACGCTTTGCAGTTGTCGCTGTTTGGGTTTGTACTGACTGACACTATTAAAGGTTAAATTTTGATATTGATAAGCATTGGACGCGGCTATCTGTTCTGGCGTTCGATGGAACATACTCAGCATTTGACCAATGACGCCCGTAGATGTTGCTGATTGGCTACCTTGTTCTACATCCTCTGATTGTTGTTTTGCCATTTGTACGGCTTCATAGTTTTTTAACAGAGTGTTGGGCTTTAATTTCGAAACCCCTGAGAGAATGCCGCCCTCTGCATTGTCATATTCATTATAGCCATCGCTGTCGTAACCCTCTCGATTGTAGCCATATTCATTGTAACCGTCTGGATCATAGCCGTCTTCATCGTAGTTATACTCATCATCAACAGTCTCATCGGCATCGATGACATCATAATCGCCATATTCACTAACCTCGTCTACAGCTGTTTCCTCACTAGCTTCTGCTAGATCGGAGTCATCATAGCCATCACTGCCATCATTATCATTCGACCCACTTTCGTTATCATCGTTATATAAAGAATTGCCGTCTAAATAATCATTGTCTAAATCCTCAGGCTCATAAGCATAGGCTTCTATAATTGTTCTAAGCAAGCTACTAGAGCCTGCATCAATGCTATCTGGATCAATAAAAGGTACCGCTTGATAATTGGCTTGCGCGACTGCCACATGCTCTGTTGTCAAATGCTGACGAATAGCCGTCAGTAAATGTGATTTGGCTTGATTGTCAGTATTGGGGTATTTTTCTTGGTCGAATAATTGTTGATAACGCTCAGATTTGGCAGTAAGGCTAGCATTAAATGCGCGTCCTTGTGCTTGGCTCTGCGCTCTATCAGCGGTACTAAAATCAATCATACTTTTTGATGCCGCAGTCGACGATACCGCTGGGCTTGATTGACAGCCCAAAAGAGCCAGAGAAGTACTACCAACCAACAAGGCGATAGACGTCAATTTACCTGCCTGATATATATGATCGTTATTATTGATAGACGAATGATGACTCGTCATCTCAGAGTAGCGCTGTCGATTATGATTATTAATATGATTTGATGACATAGTAATCTCTTTGTATAAATAGCCAGTCTATAATTAGTGTACATTAGTACCGTTATTTATATCACAATGCGTTACAATTTAGTAATATTAGAACCTATTTATTAAGAAAATACTTAGATTTTTTTATACAAAACAACTTTCTCACTATGGCTTTCTCGCTCAAGTAAAAAGGACTTTACAATGCCAACCTCGATATCAAAAAACAACATACGCACTGCTGACAATAATCCTCAAAGTAGAGCAAATATTAAAGCGGCTATTTTGTTAATCAGTAGCACATTTTTAGTATCACTATCTGCTCACGCGCTTGAGCCGACAACCAATCAATCAACTACTATCAACCAAACATCGATTAACACTAGCGCCATCAATCTCGCGATTATGGCTGATAATCCTACTGTAATATCTGAAACTCAGCGTGTGACAAGAGCCAAAACCACTGCCCTCACTTCCACGATCAACAATGCCAATACCGATCAAGCCATTTATTCTGAAGATGCGATTCATCACCCTGTTTGGGCAAAGAACGGCATGGTCGCCACCCAAGAAGCCCTCGCCTCTGATATTGGACTCAAGATTTTAAAAGACGGTGGTAATGCGGTTGATGCTGGCGTCGCTGTTGGCTTTGCCTTAGCAGTGACCTTACCGCGCGCTGGGAATATCGGTGGTGGTGGATTTATGATGATTTATGATGCCAAGCAAGGCAAAACGGTGGCACTCGATTACCGTGAAAAAGCGCCGAGTAGCGCCTCGCGTGATATGTATCTCGATGAGGATGGCAATGCGGTCAGCGACTTGTCTCGTTATCACGGTCTAGCAGTTGGCGTACCGGGAACGGTTGCAGGATTACTTAAAGCATTAGAAGATCATGGCACCATGAGCCGCGGACAAGTGATGGCACCAGCGATTGCACTGGCTGAGGACGGTATAGAAGTCACAGCAGGTCTGTCTGAGTCACTCACAGCATTAAGCGATCGCATGCAAAAATGGCCAAGCACCAAAAAGATATTCTTTAAACCTGATGGTAGCGCCTATCAACCCGGTGAGCGTTTAAAACAGCCTGAGCTTGCCCGCTCGCTAAAACTCATTGCCGCAAAAGGCGCCGATGGATTCTATAAAGGAGAAACCGCAAGTAAGTTAGTCAAGGCTGTCAACGAGGCTGGCGGTAGCATGAGCTTACAAGATTTAGCCAACTATGAAGCCATCGCTCGCGAGCCAGTCAAAGGCGATTATCGTGGTTATGAGATTGTCTCGATGCCACCGCCGTCTTCTGGTGGCATTCATATCGTGCAGATTTTAAATATCTTAGAAGGTTATCCGCTAAAAGACTACGGTCAAAACAGCGCGCAAACCATTCATTTAATGGCGGAAGCGATGCAGTTGGCTTATGCGGATCGCTCAGAGTATTTAGGTGATTCTGACTTTATCGATGTGCCTGCCAGCGGTTTAGCTTCTCAGGCTTATGCGGATAAACTACGCACCTTAATCAATCCAGACAAAGCCACACCAGCGTCTACTATCAAAGCCAACAACCCTCTACCCTATGAGAGTGATCAGACCACGCATTTCTCTGTTGTCGATAAAGAGGGCAATGCGATAGCCAATACTTATACGCTGAACTTTTCTTATGGCACAGGTCTTGTCGCTGAAGGTACAGGGATATTGCTCAATAATGAGATGGATGATTTTTCTGCCAAACCGGGTGTGCCTAATGGTTATGGATTATTGGGCGGTGAAGCAAATGCCGTTGAAGCCAATAAACGCCCATTATCTTCTATGAGTCCGACCCTTGTCTTTAAAGACAGTAAACCATATATCGTCACGGGTAGCCCTGGTGGTAGCCGCATCATTACCACTGTCACCCAAATAATCTCGAATGTCATCGATCATGATATGAATATTGCTGAGGCCACTCACGCACCGCGTATCCATGACCAATGGCTGCCTGATGAGATTCGGGTCGAAAAAGCACTGAATATTGATACGGTTAAAAAGCTTGAGTCAATGGGTCATACGGTCAGTCCAAAATCAGCCATGGGCTCAACCCAGTCGATTATGATCACGCCAAATGGTGTCTACGGCTCATCAGACCCGCGTATCGTTGATGCGGCAGTCGTTGGTTATTGATATAAATTTTTTATGATAAATGCGTTTGGCGAAATTGGCTGGGTGACAAGCCCGTAAACTGTTTGAACTGGCGGCTAAAGGCACTATGATCACTATAGCCGCAGTTCAATGATATTTGAGTGACTGACATCTCAGGCATGGCTAATAGCTTAACCGCATATTCTAGCCTCAGCTTTTGCACAAACTGTAAGGGCGACATATTTAGCACCGCTTTAAAGGTACGCTCCAACTGCGATAAGCTCAAATGTGCCAGCTCCGCCAATTCTGCTATATTGATTTTCTGATCAAGATTGCCACGTACAAACTGTGCTACTTCCGCCAAGCGCGCGTGCTTACGTAAAATGCGTTCGTTATCTTCATCAATATCGACGGATATCCCAACCATTGCGACTACTTGTTGACTGCTATTATAGATAGGCAGTTTATTGGTAATACACCAACCTAATTGACCAGATGCATAACTATGCAGCTCTAAATTATCGACGATCGACTTCCCATCTCGCAATACCTTCATATCTTGCAAAATATAGTCCTTACTCTGCTGATGAGAAAAAACCTGCTCGGTAGTAAATCCCACTATTTCACTATGCTGACTTAACTTACAACGCTTTAATAATGTTTTGTTTGCCAGCTGATACCGTGCCTGCTCATCTTTCACAAAAAACACTACATTCTTTAAAGTATCAAGTAGAGGTAGTAATAATGAGACATTACCAATAAATGCCTCTCTACTGTCTGGATAATAAGTAGCCATGCTCTGCCGCAACGAGTCAGTAAAGCTCGCAAGTCCCGTCTTTTCTATGACATCCATGATTCTATTCCATCTACATTATTTTAATTTCAGTGATTCACAAGCAGCCTTATCGCTTATCGCTCGACAAAGATAGTAAATCGCTGTCAAAACACTACTTAATCAGAAGCTATCTCACGATGGATTTTTCTCATTAAACACCATCATTACCACCTCTAGTGTACACCGAGCCACTGTGCAGGAATGCGCATTTTTTCATCAGAAAACAGCAAGACGCTGTATCTAAAAAAGTTCATTCTATATACAGACCGCGTTAACAGGATGGTTTTGACAAGGTCTAGCAAACAACAATGGAATGTTACTTTCTCACGGATGAATTAGGATGTCGGTCATGGCTTCTTCTGTATTTAACTTCAAAATTATCGACTCGCATACGGGCGGTGAGCCTACTCGTATGGTCTATGACGGCTTTCCTGACCTCGTCGGCGATACTATTCAAGACAAGCTGCAATCCTTCAAACAAAACTTCGATCATCTACGTCAAAGTATCATTTTAGAGCCTCGCGGCAATGATGTCCTTGTTGGCGCGCTACTTCTTCCTGCCAGCAATCCTAAAGCCACAGCAGGCGTTATATTTTTTAATAACGCTGGTTATCTGGGCATGTGCGGTCATGGTACGATTGGCGTAATCGTCTCTTTAGCTTATCAACAAAAAATATCAGCAGGCGTACATTGGCTTGAGACTCCCGTAGGTCTGGTTAAAGCAACCCTACATGATGATGGCAGCTGCAGTGTACAAAATGTCCCTTCTTATCGTTATAAAAAACAAGTCGAAGTTCACGTTCCTGAGTTAGGGCTTATCCGTGGTGATATCGCTTGGGGTGGCAACTGGTTCTTTTTGGTCAGTGAACATGGACAAGACATTCAAGCAAGCAATGTTAAACAGCTTACTCAAGTAACCATTCAAATCAAACAAGCACTGGTCGCTGCTAACATCACTGGCGAAAACAGTAGCGAGATTGACCATATTGAGTTATTTGCCGATAGCGATGATATACAAGTAGATAGTAAAAACTTTGTTTTGTGCCCAGGTTCAGCCTACGATCGCTCCCCTTGTGGTACCGGCACAAGTGCCAAACTTGCTTGCCTAGCGGCTGACAATAAACTCGCTCCTGAACAATTATGGCAGCAACAAGGCGTCGTCGGCAGCGTATTTACTGGCAGTTATCAGTATGCATCTGAGCTTAATACTACGATCAAAAATCCAGCTGGTGCAGCTTATCCGGCACAAACCATCATCCCAACGATTTGTGGTCATGCTTATGTTTGTGCTGAAACCACGCTCATTGTGCAAGAAGACGATCCCTTTAAATTGGGAATCCCATCTTAATAAAATCGCAGCATTATTTATGAAATGACAGGTTTATTGATAAACGCGTGAACACTCTTGAAACTCCTTAATCGACAGAACGTAATCGAGAAAAACCATGACGACCTCAGACTTCGACTTACATATTATTGGCGGCGGTATTATCGGTCTAGCGGCGGCAGTGACGTTGCAAGCACGAGGCGTCAAGGTCGCACTGCTAGACGCCAACGAAGTTGGTCAAGGAGCATCATTTGGTAACGCAGGTCATATCGCTACTGAGCAAGTATTCCCCATTGCAGATGCCAGCATGCTGCGTCATGTACCAGCCATGTTAATCGATCCGACTGGACCACTGCGTATAGACTGGCGCTATCTACCTCGCTTGATGCCTTGGGCAATGAAGCTATTGATGAATATGCGCCCTGAGCCATTTGCGCGTATTCATCAAGCATTATTAAACTTAAATAAAAACAGTCTGCAAGCATGGCAAGGCTTTGCCAATCAGTGGCAATTGGACGAATGGGTACAGGTAAAAGGTTCATTATTGACGGTCGAGAATACAAGTAGCGTCGATCCTCTCATAGCACATGGTAGTCGACTTAACGATATTGGCGTGGATAATGAGCTATTGACCAAAGAAGCGTTATTAGAACGTGAACCTGCTTTACGAGATAACCAATTAGCGGCGTTATTTTTTCCAAATACAGGACATATAACCAATTTAAAAGCTGTTATTAATCAGCTTCACCATACTTTTAGAAAGTTAGGCGGTCATGTCATTGAAAATTGCCATGTTCTTGCAGCGACCAATGATACAGACGGTATTCACCTAACAACCAGCCAAGGTGATATGACAGCGTCCAAAGTGATGCTAGCCGCAGGCGCACACTCTAAAGCATTGGCCAAGCAACTGACAGGCGTGAATGTGCCGCTAGATACCGAACGCGGTTATCACTTAATGCTACCGCATGAAAGTACGCGCTTGCAGATACCGGTATCAAGCATGGATCGCCGTTTTATCATGACACCGATGCAAGAGGGGCTACGCTTGGCAGGCACAGTAGAATACGCAGGACTTGATGCCCATGCCAATATGCAGCGCGCGCATATGCTATTACAACAAGCGCAGCCTATGCTCAAAGCCGAGTTAGACGCTACTGATAGTACGCCATGGATGGGGTTTCGACCATCGACCGCAGACTCCTTGCCAGTCATCGACAAAATCGAGCGCGTCTTTTTAAGCTTTGGACATCAGCATTTAGGCTTAACGCAAGCTGTCGTTAGTGCGCAAATGATTGCCACCTACTATTTTGATGAAGACCATACTATTGATCCAAAACCGTATCAACTTTCCCGCTTTAAATAAGCATCTTATTAAACGTTTATAAACCCAGAAAAACCAACCGATTCAGCATTGAATCATTACCCGTCAAATCACCAATATCAACATCACTAAGGATAGTCTTATGAACATTAATGGAATTTTAGTCCCGATCGTTACCCCTTTTGACAATAACGGCAACGTTGATGTACAAAAACTAAAAGTACTGGTCGAAGCATTTATCGACAAAGGCGTAGCCGGTATCGTTGCTTGCGGTACTACGGGTGAATACTATACGTTTTCGGCAGCAGAGCGTGAGCTCGTATTAACCACTATCGCTGAAGCGGCAAAAGATAAGGTGACTCTTATCGCTGGTATCAATAGCTTATCGACTGACCATTCTATTGAACTTGCTGCCCAAGCCAAAGCCTTAGGCTATGACGGTCTGATGCTGTCTGCCACTCCTTATAGCTTGCCTGAACAAGACGGCATCATCGCTCACTTTGAAAAAGTCGCAGATGCAAGTGAGCTGCCTATTATCATGTATAACTTCCCTGCTCGTGTTGGCGTTGCCATTGAATTTGACACCGTCGCTCATCTAGCCAAGCACCCTAACATCGTTGGCGTAAAAGAAAGTAGCGGCGACTTTAGTCATGCGCTACGCATGCTACAAGCTGATTTTGACAACTTTGAGGTGGTTTGTGGCTGTGATGATCAACCGGTCGATTTCTTCTTTTGGGGTGCAAAGAGCTGGATTGCAGGCGCAGCCAACGTTTTCCCAGAAGAACAAGTTGCACTATTTAATGCCACTCAGCAAGGTGACTGGGATAAAGCTAAGCAAATTATGAGCGAGATTTATCCTGCTATCCATTCTATGGAATCTGGCAACTACAACCAGAAAGCTAAAGCGGGCTGCTTAAAAGGCAGCATGGATGTTGGCTCAGTACGTGTGCCATTAACTGATATGCCAGCAGACGAAAAAGCAGAGTTTTTAGCATTATTGGCTAAATAGCACTCAGCTTAGTAAAACAACGTTAAGGATAACCAACGCTATATTTGATGCCGTATTCAAACTTTGAATCTATGGCATCGAAATTAGCAGACAAGGATTAGAAAAATGAGCACTAAAGAGCAAGCTACTAAAGAAAAAATCTCTAAAGAACAAGTATTTGAGAAAGCAAAACAGCAGCAGCTGTGGGCTGGTCATTTAATAGCGGCTGATCATTTATCAGACGCTACTTTGGATAATTACACGCCTATTGATAATAGCATTATCGGTCAGATTGCCTCTGGTACTAGCGGTGATGTCGATATTGCCGTACAAATCGCCCGCGATAGTTTTGAAAATGGCGAATGGCGTCGCCTAGCGCCAGCAGAGCGTAAGGCTGTTATGCAGCGCTGGTGTGCCCTGATGCATGAGCATGCTGAAGAACTTGCCGCCCTAGACTGTGTGGATGCAGGTAAACCGATTACTGAATGTTTGAACACTGACATACCGGCGACTATTGAGACGTTCGAGTGGTATGCCGAAGCGGCTGATAAGGTATTTGGCAAAGTTGCTCCAACTGGTAGCGCGGCTTTAGGGCTTATTGTCCAAGAGCCTATTGGTGTCGTTGGTGCAGTATTGCCTTGGAATTTCCCAGCCCAAATGTACGCATGGAAAGTCGCCCCTGCTCTGATTATGGGCAACTCTGTCATCTTTAAACCAGCTGAGCTGACCTCATTATCTGCCTATCGTCTAACCAAGCTTGCCTATGAGGCTGGCGTGCCAAGAGAAGCGCTGCAAATGGTCTGCGGTCTTGGTGAAAATGTCGGCGCGGCGCTTGGTCAACATATGGATGTTGACATGGTGTCTTTCACTGGCTCAACTGAGGTCGGACGTCTGTTTTTACAATACTCAGCACAAAGTAATCTAAAAGAAATCGTCTTAGAATGCGGCGGTAAAAGCCCGCAAATAGTCTTTGACGACGCTGTACTCGATGACGCTGCCATTAACGATATCTTATCAGCCGCATTTTGGAATATGAGTGAAAACTGTAGCTGTGGTTCACGTCTGCTGGTACATAGTAGCCAAAAACAAGTGCTACTTGAGCAGCTAAAAAATGGTCTAAAATATTGGAAGGTTGGCTCACCTTACGACCCTGACACTGCCATTGGTCCTATGATTGAAAAAGCACACTTCGATAAGGTCTGTCATTACTTACAGACTGCAAAAGAGGAAGGTGCAACGATTGTCGCAGGTGGCAATATCCACACAGACTTAGGTAGTGGCTGGTATGTCGAGCCGACTATATTTGACAATGTCAGTGCCGATATGACTTTATTCAAAGAAGAAGTATTTGGTCCTTTGCTTGCGGTGACGAGCTTTGAGACGGAAGAAGAAGCCATCAAATTAGCCAATGAGACCAACTATGGACTCGCTGCTTCTTTTTATACCCAGAACATCAAGCGTGCTTATCGTGTGGCATCGTCTATTAAAGCAGGCACCGTCTCAATCAATGGGTTTTCAGAAGGTGATATCACAACGCCATTTGGCGGTTATAAGCAATCAGGATTTGGCGGTCGCGATAATGGTTTAGAGGCTTTAGAACAATACACACAGACTAAAACCATCTGGGTGGTCAATTAGCATACTTACTCAATAGGCACAGGTTATATAACCGTATTCACTAATAAAAACAGCAGCTTAGTTGATTTAAGCCTTTAGTCACATACTTACAGGGAAGTAAGGTCATGGAAGCGATTATTAATACTATCGTCGGCTATATATGGAGCGATGCTTTAGTTTATTTGGCACTTGGTGTCGGCATTTATTTTACCGTTGTGACTCGCGGTGTACAGTTCCGCTATCTTAAAGAGATGGTTAGGCTCTTATTTGATAAGCAAACCTCAACCCAAGGTATCAGCTCATTCCAAGCCTTTTGTATGGCGTTGTCTGGTCGTATTGGGGTTGGTAATATCGCAGGTGTGGCCACCGCTATCGCAGCGGGTGGTCCAGGAGCGGTATTTTGGATGATCGTTATGGGCTTGCTTGGCGGTGCCAGTGCCTTTGTCGAATCAACCCTTGCGCAGGTATATAAGCATGACGTTGATGGTCAATATCGCGGCGGCTCCCCTTTCTATATCGAGCGCGGCCTTAAGATGAAACCGTTCGCTATTGTAGTAGCAGCGGTGACCTGTCTTTCTTACGGTGTTTTGGTGCCAGGCGTACAAGCCAATACCATCGCCGACTCTTTTAATACGGCCTTTAATATCCCACCTGCCATAACTGGGACCATTATCATTGCTCTACTAGCCTTTATTATCTTTGGCGGTGTCAAACGTATTGCCAGCTTTGCGGGCACAGTTGTACCCTTTATGGCAATCGGCTATATCTTGCTCATGGTGATTGTTTTAGGCTTTAATGCTTCAAACCTACCTGCCATGTTCACGCTCATTTTCAAAAGTGCCTTCGGCATGGATGCGGTATTTGGTGGTATTGTTGGTCTAGCGATTTCTTGGGGTGTACGCCGCGCAGTCTTTTCAAACGTTGCCGGTGCAGGCGAAGCCACTTTCAGCTCGGCTGCCGCAGAAGTGTCTCATCCTGCCAAACAAGGCTTGGTACAGAGCTTTTCTATCTATGTTGATACGGTTCTCGTCTGTACTGCAACTGCGCTCATGATCTTGTCTACTGGCATGTATAACGTAATTCCAGCAGAAGGATTGGTGCTAGTTGAAAACATGCCAGGCATTGAAGCTGGAACCGCATTTACCCAAGCCGCTGTATCGACAGTATTTAGCCAATATGGTAGCGGTTTTGTCGCTATTGCTATCTTCTTATTTGCTTTTACTTGCTTGATTGCTTATTACTATATCGCTGAAACCACGCTTGTCTATTTAGATAGTAAGTTACGCTATCCGGTGCTAAAGCCGATATTAAAAGTGGTATTTTTAATCATTTGTTTCACTGGCAGTATGCAATCAGTCGGTGTCATGTGGGCATTAGGTGATATTGGCTTTGGTAGTATGTGTTACCTCAACTTTATCGCTATCGTATTACTCAGTAAAACAGCTCTCAAAGTATTAAAAGACTACGATGAGCAAATGAAGCTGGGACTTGACCCTATCTTTGACCCTAGAAAAGCAGGCGTTGAAAATGCAGACTTTTGGATAGAGTATAGTGATAAATATGATAAGCGCTAAACAGCAATGATATGATCTCCCTAAACACAACCTTCTTTCCCAGACGATTAAAGTCCTCTAAACCACTATGATTTAGAGGGCTTTAATCGTATTAATAAACATTAAAATATTATTTAAGAGTCATTATTCAATCAATACAACTTGATCTTGTTAAAAAAATCATTGTCTAATAATAATTTCGGTCTGGCATTGACCTCTTTTAGACCCACCTTATGTTGCATCATAAGCTCTATGAGATTCATTTGATCGATGAGTATCAGACTGTGCGAATCCGTTCCATTGGCATATTCCTGCGCAGGCTTGGTAAAGCTTGTCGTGGTAATAAACAAGCCATGATGATTGGTTTTTTGTGGTGGATAAGCCCCTATGAAGTTTCTCAAATCGCCATTAGATATATTATTACCAGCACTATATAATTTGGCTTGAATATAATAGTTATGCACCTCACCATCTGGGAAATCCTGAATAATCAGCCCATCAATGCCATTGTCATTCGAGCGTCCAGTATGACGCGAGGTCAAATTACTCTCAGGACTTTCAATCTCTAAAGATCGTTCAATCATTTTTAGACAAAACCACTCAAACTGCAAAGGTGACAAGCTTTCAAGCTGCGCCATAATCATATCAGGCGTTACTTTGACAAAATCATTGCCCACAGTAGCATCTGCATAATTGTTCATAAACATAGACGTTCGGCGCTGAGTTTCTTCTATCAAATGATTAATAAGGGCATCGCCGTTTTTACCATAAGCCGCAATATTGACTTTTTGCAGATCAGCAAAGGCTTTATTATCAAAACGGGTCAAGTTAGCAATATAATCACTATTTGGAATGCCTTCGTTAATGTATTGAGTAAAATTGTTTCCTGCTAACCAAAAATAGACTTTGCCAAACGGGTCTAAACGTATGATGTTTTTAGGCGTTACTTTTTCATCAAAAGTAATAAAATTAGCAAAATTCTGATTTAAATTGGGTACTAAGCTGAACTTATCTTCTTTGACCAGCCCCATCGCGGACAAGCACAATAAAATTAGATCAACGATGTCATCATAACAAGGTGAGCCGTTATGACACTCATGGCGTATATCATAATTACTCATGTAATTGATTTCTTTATGGTCATTGACAATTTGTGCTAACTTTTCAAACTCTCTATAAAATACCGTGCGACCAACGGTATTCCGCGTACTCAAATTTTTTATGGTTTGTATACCCGCATTTAACATGTCACCAAATGCGGGCAGCTTCGTAATGTTACTCATAATATTATCGTCTTTGTTTGATTACATGAACATTATTGTGTGAAATAAGGCGTCAAATGGGCTTTGTTTCGCAATAACTTAAGGACAAATGTTTATGCTACCAACTATTAAGACAAAACACAGCAAAATTTTACCTTTATAAATAAGAAAAACAAATCCTCTCACTCAGATTAAACCCTTTGAATCAGTGGCTGTCTACGGCAAATAATGCTATTATTGACGACCCCATTTAAAACGTATCAACATGGCTATCTAGGTCTTATTTACCTTTGAACATCCATATAAATAACGGATACACATCCTTTATTTTATCGATAGCTTATTGCTTTTGATCGTACTAGTAAGAGTCTTCTATGGCATTTGTACACCTTGGCATCCACAGCGAATATTCAATCACTGATTCTATCGTGCGTATCAAGCCGCTAGTGAAAGCTGCGGCGGCTGACCATCAGCGCGCGCTGGCATTGACCGATTTGTCCAATCTGTATGCCACGGTGAAGTTTTATCGTGCCTGCCTAGGTGCTGGTATCAAGCCCATTATCGGCAGTGAAGTCATCATGGAAAATGAAGACACACGGCTCACCCTACTCGCGATGGACAACGAGGGCTATCAAAACATCACTCGTATCGTATCGCTCGGCTTTACCGAAGGGCGCGCCGACGATGCCAATCATGGTGTACCAGTGGTCAAGCGCAGTCATATTCTAGCGCATGCGGCAGGCGTGATTGTCTTATTTACTGAAAAATCAGATGTCGGTCAGGCACTGGTCGGCTCGATGCCAGAAAAAGCCGATGAGCTGCTAATAGAATGGCAAGCGCAATTTGCTGATCGCTTATATTTTGCGATTAAGCGTACCAATCGCTCAGGTGAAGACGCCTTTATTAAAGCGGCTATTCACTCTGGTGCTAAGCATCATATTCCTATCATTGCTCATAATGACGTGCGTTTCTTAGAGCAGGATGATTTCGATGCTCACGAAGCACGGGTTTGTATCGCAGGCTCCTACGTACTTGCCGACCAAAATCGCCCGCAAACTTATTCTGATGCGCAATATCTTAAAACCCAAGCACAAATGCAGCAGCTATTTGCTGATATTCCGCAGGTTATAGATAATACTTTGCGCTTAGCAAGCCGCTGTAATGTGACGTTGACGCTTGGTATCAACGTACTACCTGACTTTCCTGTGCCCGAAGGTGAGACGATTGAATCGTTTTTCCGTGCAGAATCAATCCGTGGGCTTAATAATCGACTAGATAAACTATTCCCCATCGAGAAACGTAGCGATAATTGGAACGACTTTCGACAAAGATATGATGACCGCTTAGAGTATGAACTAAAGGTTATTCTTTCAATGGGCTTTCCTGGTTACTTCCTCATCGTCATGGACTTTATCCGCTGGGCAAAAGCCAATGGCGTACCAGTCGGTCCTGGTCGTGGTTCTGGTGCAGGCTCGCTCGTTGCTTATTCGCTCAATATTACCGACCTCGACCCTATTCATTACGACTTATTATTTGAGCGCTTCTTAAATCCTGAGCGTGTGTCCATGCCCGATTTCGATATTGACTTCTGTATCGAAGGTCGCGACCGCGTTATTGATTATGTGGCGCAAACCTATGGTCGTGAAGCGGTCTCGCAAATCATTACCTTTGGTACGATGGCAGCAAAAGCGGTAGTTCGAGATGTCGCGCGAGCACAAAGTAAATCCTATTTCCTTGCCAGCAAAATGTCGAAACTTATTCCCAAAACACCGGGTATCACCCTCAGTCAAGCACTCGAGCAAGAGCCGCAGCTCAAAGACTTAATCTCCAATCCTGATAACATGGATTATGAAGATGCCACTGAAGTGTGGGAGATGGCGATTAAGCTTGAAGGCATTTGCCGGAACGTGGGTAAACATGCTGGTGGCGTATTGATTGCGCCGCACAGAATCACAGATTTTAGCGCAATTTATTGTGATGATGAAGGTCACCGTGTCAGCCAGTTTGATAAAGATGACGTTGAAGCCGTTGGGCTAGTAAAATTTGACTTTTTGGGTCTACGTAACTTGACCGTGATTGATGCCGCTGTCAGAAATATCAATCTGCGCCGTGCCAAAGAAGGCAAAGATGCGTTGGTATTAGAAGACCTACCGTTAGACGATAAAAAAGCCTACAAGCTCTTACAAGATGCCAAGACCACTGCCGTCTTTCAGCTAGAAAGTATGGGCATGAAAAAGTATCTGGCGAAATTGCAACCGACCAACATCGAAGATGTGATCGCCATGTGTGCGCTTTATCGCCCAGGCCCACTGGACGCTGGCATGGTAGAGATGTATATCGACCGCAAACATGGTCGTGAGGAAGTCATTTATGACCATCCCAATCTTGAGCCGATTTTAGAAAATACCAATGGCGTTATTGTTTATCAAGAACAGGTCATGCAAATCTCGCAGGTGATGGCAGGCTATAGCTTAGGCGGCGCAGATATGCTTCGCCGTGCGATGGGTAAAAAGAAACCTGAGGAAATGGCTAAGCAGCGCGATATCTTTATTACTGGTGCAACCGAGCAAGGTATTGATGAAGTCACCTCAGGTGGTGTCTTTGACTTGATGGAAAAATTTGCCGGTTACGGTTTTAACCGCTCGCATTCGGCTGCTTATGGTGTACTCGCTTATCAGACCGCGTATCTAAAACAGTATTACCCTGCTGAATTTATGGCGGCGGTATTAACTTCCGATATGAACAATACCGATAACGTGGTGTTCTTTATCAACGATTGCCGTGAAAACTTTGATTTAACCGTCGTTAATCCATCGGTAAATCGCAGTGAGTGGCATTTTGTTGCCGATACCCCGACCAATATCATTTATGGCTTGGGTGCGATTAAAGGCGTTGGTGAAGGTGCGGTTGAGTCTATCGTTGATGCACGCCGCCGTGAAGGTCCGTTTAAAGATCTCTATGATTTTTGTCGCCGCGTTGATATTAAAAAGGTCAATAAACGCACTTTAGAGGGACTGATAAACGCGGGATGTTTTGATGACTTTGCAGCTACCCTGCGACCAGATTTACCAGCCGATGAAGCGTACGAGATTCGCGGCGCATTAATGAGTCAGCTGCCAAGTGCCGTACAAGCCGCTGAGCAAGACCGTCAAAACCGTGAAATCGGCATGATGGATTTGTTTGGTGAAATGGATGGTGTCGTCGCCGCGCCGCCACTGGTCATGACGCCAGAGTTGATTTGGGGTGATAAGCATCGTTTAAAAGCAGAAAAGAATACCTTAGGACTGTACTTAACAGGTCATCCAATCAATGAATACTTGGATGAGTTAAAACGCTATACCTCAGGCACTCGTCTCGATAAACTGACTGACACGGGCTATAACGGTAGCTGTTATTTCGCTGGATTGATTATTGATATTGCCAACTTTGGTAATCGCAATGTCATTATCTTAGACGATGGCACTTCAAGGCTGGAAGTAAGCTGCTATGCCGAGCGTTTCAATCGCGTTAAAGAACAGTTGAAAATTGATGAAGTCGTCATCATCAAAGGCAGCATTCGTGAGCGTGACGGGCGTTTATTTGCCCGTCTTGATAGTGCCATGAGCATGGTCGATGCGCGCTTGCGTTGGCTGAAAAAAATCAGTATTAAAATTCATGGCAGCGATATCAATCTGCTGACACGACTGCAACCGTTACTCAAGTCTGCACAAGCCAGCATTATTCCAGCACCAAAACTGTCTCATGACAACGAGCAAGACGAGCAAAGTGGCAACTTTAATGGTAATGGTGGCTACGATGCTGCGATGGGCGGAAGTTTATATGATGAAAATGGCAATGATTTATTGGCACTAGAAAATGACATGAATCAAAATAGTGCTAGTCAAAGTTATGCCAATAATGCTTTGAGCAATACCGACGCCTCCATTAATGATAATTGTCTGCCACTGGGACTGAGCATTTATGAGGAATTTGGCATCGCTAACGTCGGGCTATCTGAGCACTGGCGCATCTACCCCAACGATGACAACTTACAGCAATTAAAGAATATGGTTAGTGAAGACAATTTACATTTCCATTATAGCTAGGGCGTATCCTCATTTTAAAAATGGTGATAAACATGAGATAAATTGCTGTCAAACAAGGAAGATAGCGCCGTTAATATCGAGATATTGATAAGCTATTTGACGATGTTTAACAAAATTTAGCCATTTTTAGCCCATTTAGAGAGTAATTGATTGAATTGAGGACACGCCCTAATACTTAAAGAACATTGACGTATTTATTACAAACCCTTTACCGTTTTAACTTTTAGAATTGGACATAAAACCATGGATGAAACCCCAAATAAAAATATGGCTCACCAAGCTGAAGAAATCATTAATCATGAGCAATTTGAAGACATGCGTGATTTGTTAGAAGAAGACTTTGCTGATTTGATACAAGTGTATATCACTGACAGTCAGCAGCGAGTAAGTGCGCTGCGAGTCGCTCAGCAAGAAAATGACAATGCCAATGGTTTTGAGGTTGCTCATGCGCTAAAAGGGGCCAGCGCCAACTTGGGCACGACCCAATTAATGAACTTGAGCAGCCAGTTACAAGAGCGCTGCCGCGAGCGTCTTATCAGCGAGCAAGCGGCACTGATTGAAAATATCGCCGTCGCATTGCAACGCGCAGAACAAGAAATCAATCTAAGATTGGGGTTGTAATGAGTAATGATTCTACCCCTATATTAGCAGCATCTACTGTCCATCATACAGTGAGCGACTATTTGGCTTGTGTACAAGTTGTCATGGTTAATACCACTTTGCCTGCCAATATTGGCTCAGCAGCGCGCGCGATGCACACAATGGGTTTGTCTCGTTTGACAGTTGTCGATCCCAAGCTACCAATTGATGAAACCAGTATGTCTCATGCAGCAGGTGGCAGCGAGCTGCTATCATCAGCTTTGATTGCACCTACTTTAGAATCTGCTATTGCGGATTGCCAGCTGGTATTTGCTGCCAGCAGTCGCAGTCGTCATTTGCCCCGCCCTGTCGTGACACCCACGCAAGCTGCTAAGATTATGTTTGATTTTATCGATAAACAGTCGGTGTCGAGCAAAGACGATAGCAATGCTGATACCCTATCGGCTGTTACTGCTAGTAAACCAAATATCGCTATCCTATTTGGGCGTGAAGATCGTGGATTGACCAATGAAGAATTGGCTTATGCCGATTATCATATCCAAATCGATGCCAACCCTGCTTATCCTGTACTCAATGTCGCGTCAGCCGTGCAAGTAATCGCTAGCTTTATTTTTGCTTACGCGCAATCACACACTCAGACAGCGGATAGTGTAGATACTGCTTTGAGCACCACTACTCAGCCAATACTCGATGTACATTTACGTCAGCAATGGGATGAACCTGCCATTACCCAGCAGCAATTGCAACAGCTGACTCATCGCACCACTGAACTGATGGTTCAACGAGGTTTAGCCGATAGCGAAAACTTGAAGTCTTTACCATCGCGACTGTCACGACTGGGCTCACGCCTACAGCTTGATCAAAAAGAGTATCAGCTATTAAGCGCATTAATTGCCAAACTTGCAAAAGACTAAAGATTTTAATATGCCAGGTTTCTGGCGTTGAGTTGCTATTGCAATAACAGCAGTAGCATTTACAAATGCTATGATTTTAAAAGTGATAGGATTCAATAATAAAAAGGAATTGATGATGAATTGGAACGTTTATTTGTCTGGAGAAATACACACCGACTGGCGACAAAAAATCATGCAAGGCGCGAAAGACCAAGGTTTAGATATTACCTTTACCTCAGCAGTGACTGAACATGAAGCTAGCGATGCCGCCGGTGACGTACTCGGTAAAAATGACAATGGGTTCTGGCGCGACCATCAGTCATCAAAAGTTAATGCGATTCGCACCAAAAACATGATTCAAAAGTGCGACATTGCTATTATTCGTTTTGGTGATAAATATAAGCAGTGGAACGCTGCATTCGATGCTGGCTACTGCGCGGCTTTAGGCAAGCCGTACATTACCCTACATGCTGAAGATATTATCCATCCGCTAAAAGAAGTCGATGCGGCGGCAATGGCATGGGCACAAACGCCAGAGCAAGTTGTTGAGCTGCTAAAATATGTTGTCAGTGATAGCTAAATCATAAATAATTGCCTGTAGATAAATTGTCAATGACTGGCATTTTATCTGTCAGTCGTCTGTTTTTATTTATCGCTCATCGCTATATTTTGTGCTGCAAAGCTGCTATAACTAAATTGATTGTAATCAAAAATACGATAGGACAATTTATGTCATTGCCAACTGCCTTATTCAAATCACTTTCACGCATCAAAAAAGACCTAACAGAAGATATCGATGCGGTATTTAACCGTGATCCTGCTGCGCGTAATAGTCTGGAAGTCATCTTGACTTATCCTGGCATCCACGCGCTCGTCCTACATCGCGGTGCCCATTATCTTTGGAATCATGAACAAAAACTGGCGGCGCGCGTTATCTCATATGGTTCACGCATCATTACGGGTATTGAGATACACCCTGCTGCCAAAATCGGTCGACGGTTTTTTATTGATCATGGTATGGGTATCGTGATTGGCGAAACGGCAGAGATTGGCAATGATGTGACGCTTTATCACGGGGTCACGCTTGGCGGCGTCTCTTGGAATAATGGCAAACGTCATCCTACTTTGGAAGATGGGGTTATCGTTGGGGCTGGTGCTAAAGTATTGGGGCCATTTACTGTCGGTAAAGGTGCTAAAATTGGCTCAAATGCCGTCGTAGTAAAACCCGTACCAGCAGGCGCTACGATGGTCGGGAGTTCTGCGCGAATGATATCAGACCATCATGATGAAAAGGGCAATCCACTTGTCAAAAAAGTCGATGATGCCAACCAGCAAGAAAAATTAGCGCAAGCTGCTTCTACAGATAAGGGCATAGTTAAAAAGGCAGTAGATGAAAAATCAATAGATGAAAAAGCTACCAATCATTCAGCACGCGAAACCGCGTTTCAAGCTTATGGTATCGATCCAACCTCACAAGATCCTGTTGCAGAAGCGTTTGCTAAAATGCTCGAACATATTCAGCAATCAGAAAATCGCTTAGATCAATTACAAGCAGCGATGTGCAAAATCGATCCTGACTTTTGTAAAAAAGAATATGACAAATTATGCTTAGAGGATATCGATGTGATTGGTCGTGCCGATATAGATGAGATAGGCGCTGAGCAGAAGTAATCTTCTAGCTGTCGTCGATACTGAATGAAAAAGAGGCTAAACAGCCTCTTTTTCTATTTTAACCAATTGATAAGCAGCGCTTTATGAACTAGCTAGTTAACAGACAATTTTTATACAAAAGACGAGTCAGGCTGGGTCAAAAACTCTACTTCTTCACTACTTGAAACCCGTCCTAAAATGTCATTACGATGCGGATAACGACCAAAACGATCGATAATCACTTTATGTTTAAGCTCAGCATCCACGGTGTCTGCATTGGTATATTGCTTAAATAGCTTTTCTGCTTGCTGATGAATCAGTTTTGATTCGCTGTGCATATAAGGCATCAATAAAAACTTACGTTCATCCATCGTTTCAAGTGCCTCTAATGCACCAGTGGCCACCGCCTCTTGCGCGAGCGCGAGACTCATCGCATCTTGGGCAAAAGCCGCTAGCGTATCACGGTAAATATTGCGTGAAAATTGATCCAATATAATAATTTCTGCTAAACGCCCCTTTATGCTGCTTCGCCATGTATAAAACTCTGCAGCCTTCGCTTGCTCAAGTATATCGCTGTATCGCTCTATTAGTAATTTATCAAACGCTATGTCTTTCTCAAAAAACTTCTCACTACCTGCCTCATTAAAACAGAAATTTAATATGTCGTTGTACATTATTTCCTCATTACATTATTTAAAACAGTCAGCCGAAAGCATTATTCAAAGCTATGTTTAAAGCTATCATTTAAAAACATAAAGTATTCACTTTTGGTTTCATAATCACTAAGGAGTATTCAACAATTCTGTCCTATACTCTTTCATTATTCATAACTAAAAAAATAGGAAAACTCATGGCGCGTTTACAAGATAAAGTTATCATTATTACGGGTGCCGCCCAAGGCATGGGCGAGACTCATGCGCGTTTGTGTATGCAGGAAGGCGCTAAAGTCGTCTTGACCGATATTAATTCTGATAAAGGCGACGCATTAGCAAAAGAGCTTGGCGCTGATGCGTTATTTATCAAACATGATGTCACCAATGAAGATGATTGGGCGCAAGTCGTTAAAGAAACACAGGAAAAATTTGGTCGAATTGATGTACTGGTTAATAATGCAGGTATCACCACTCATAAATCTATTTTGGATACCTCTTTAGATGACTATCGCAAGATTCTAGAGATTAATCAGGTGTCGGTCTTTTTAGGCATGAAAGCAGTCATTCCAGCGATGAAAGCCGCCAAACAAGGTTCTATCATCAATATCTCATCAATTAATGGCTTGGTTGGCGGCGCTATCGGTTATACCGATTCTAAGTTTGCGGTACGCGGTATGACCAAAGCAGCAGCATTAGAGTGTGCCCCTCATGGCATTCGCGTGAACTCCATTCATCCAGGCGTCATCGCCACACCGATGATTATGCAAGGCGATACCAAAGATGCGGTTGAAGCATTTGCCAAAACTATTCCGATGAGACGTGTTGCTCAGCCAGAAGAAGTCAGCGGCATGGTGTTATTTTTAGCCTCTGATGACTCAAGCTACTCGACGGGGTCAGAGTTTGTCGTTGATGGTGGTTTGACCGCACAGTAGGCGTAATAGTTAAACTTTTTAAATGTGATATAGGCTGGGCATTTTGCTCAGCTTTCATTTTGGAAGGTTTTAAGAAAAATACTAGGGCGTGTCCTCAATAACTTTTACTTATTTAGAATAGCATTTGGGCTGCTTCATTTAACCTTTTAAGAAATGACCTTTAATCAACTCCTCTATCCCTGCTCTTTCATGCGCTTTGAATGGGTAACGATCTGCCATTACAATCCAATTAGACTCTTCCAATTCCTTATTGCTGCTTAGGCTATTTTTATCAGAAACAACTTCTATTAATAGCGTTTCTATCAATAGAATATCGATATCCATCGTAACTTTTTTTATTGGCGTCTGAGCTTCTGTTAGACGCTGCCTATGACAGTCACCCTCAAGATCTTTAAAAACCTGCTGTAACTGTTGCAGTGTCATTGGTTCTACCAAGCACAAATAAACGCACTGATTAGTATAATCGGGCTTTGGTTGCGCTTCGGTCGATGTAAAGTCAGGATTTTCAAACGCAGTAGATAACTGTATTTCCCCTAGCGCCGCTAGATCTTTTCGGACAAGCGGCAGATAATGCTCAGCTTGATAATTACTGCCTAAAGCCAATAACACTGCCGTCACAGACTGCGTTTGCAACTGTTCAGGCGTCTGCTTTTTTAGCGTTTCAAGACTCAAATCAGCCAAATTTTTATGCATATTATGCATCATCGTCTTTGCTTACAACTGGCTTATCTTCGATGACCGTTGCATAACGCGTGATCTGTACCCCAACCGCATCGGCTTGCTTTATAGCAGTAGGCTTAGCAATGCTTAAAGTGATTTTATGACAGCTATATTTGGCAAGCAACTTATCAGCGATTTGCCCCGCTAAATGCTCTAGCAACTGCGCTTTAATCGCTTGGCACCACGCGCTCACATCATCGCAAACCGCTTTATAATTCAGCGCATCATTGACATCATCTGAGATAGCCGCACGGCTGATGTCTGTTTCAAGTGCTATATCAATCAGCAGCGGCTGCGTGATTGCGCGCTCCCACGCGTAAACACCGATGACGGCTTCCACTGTCAAGCCTTTAACGAATACTACATCAGATTCGGTATGAAACATGCTTTCATCCTTGTTTGCTAAATTTTAATTAGATTTTGAACTCAGGTTTTTTAATTGGTTTTCTGCAACGCCTCTTCACGCAAACGCGCAGCTTTTAGCGCTTTACTAGGGCGATGACGCCATAAGTCAATGCTGAATAATAACAGACCAAACCAAATCAGACCAAACACTGCAAGACGTTGTAAATCAAACGGCTCGTTATAATAGAACACCGCTAAAAAGAAAATAAAGGTCGGCGTCAGATAATTCATAAAACTTAAAATACTATAAGCAACGAGCTTGGTAGATTTATTGAACAATAACAGCGGTATCAAGGTAATCGGCCCTGCGATCATTAGTAGCCAAATATTGGGACTAAACCAAAAACTCAATTGACTGCTGACCACATCCGCTTGCCAGAACCACCATAAGCAAATCGGCACCAACATCGTTGTTTCGACAAACATGGCATCGACTGCCGTCAAAGGCGTCTGCCGTTGAATGGTGCCATAAGTACTAAAACTAAAGGCTAAAATCAGTGATATCCATGGCAAGCTACCAATCATAACTACTTGAATGACCACGGATAATAAGGCGAAACCGATGGCAACCCATTGCAGCGTACGTAAGCGCTCTTTGAATAAAATCATCGATAGCGCAACGCCCACCAATGGTCCGATAAAATACCCCAAACTGGCTTCGAGAATGCGGTCGTGATTGACGGCCCATACATAAGTGAGCCAGTTGGTGGCAATAATCAAACCCGATATAAATGAGAACGCGATCCATCTCGGATTTTTCTTTAAGGTATCAATCCACTGCCAGCGCTTGGTGACTACCAACACGATAAGCAAGCAAGCAAACGTCCAAATAATACGGTGACCGATAATTTCGGTCGCATCGTAGGCGGCCAATTGTTTAAAATATAATGGAAACCCACCCCAGATAAAAAAGGCAATGAGTGCGGTGATGATGCCACGTCTGGTTGTTTTAATGGGCGTAACTGGTTTTTTGATGACGTTTTGGGTGGTCATAGTACAGTACAACTTTTTAGAGCAAAGCGCACTCTTGCCCCATATTAATTTTTATATCAATTCAATGGCAAAAGCGCAGGGTCACTACAGATAGGATGCAAGTTAAAAAGCAATGTGCTCATGCCAATATAGGCATCAACACATTGCTAACGATAACAACTTTAAAAACAACATTTACATCAAGGCTAATGAGCAACTTTTTAGACTTTATGGAATGCTGTAGCCAGCATTTTACAATTCAGTACTTTAAAGCTCAACCTTGCAAAAGCCAATAATACTATTCAGCAAGTTAATATAGTTTTTGGTATTAAACCGCAGCATTATCAACTTTAATAGACATTCCAATGTGATTGGCAAGCTCTGCAAATCCTGGGAAACTGGTATTTACGGTCTCAACGCCTTCAATAGTAATTTGCTTGGATGCACGTAAGCTGGCAATGGCAAAACTCATAGCAATGCGATGATCATGGTGCGAGGTAATATGACCGCCACCAAAGACAGGCTGGCTATTATTGACCTTGCTATTTTGACCCTCAATACCTTCGCCTTCAATGCCCTTACCTTCAATAATCAAACCATCTTCCGTCACTGTACAGTCAATACCCAGTGTTTGTAATCCTTCTGCCATAACTGCAATACGATCAGACTCTTTTACGCGCAGCTCTTTAGCACCAGTTAACACCGTACGACCTTGCGCACAGCTGGCAGCAATGAACAATACTGGAAATTCGTCAATCGCTAATGGCACTAAATGCTCTGGGATTTCAATACCGACTAAGTTTGAGCTACGAATAGTGATATCTGCGACTGGTTCGCCGCCCACATGTGTCTCATTACTTAGGCTAATATTTGCTTGCATTAATTTTAAGATATCGATAATGCCCGTGCGTGTCGGATTAATACCTACTTGCGTCAAAGTCAGCTCGCTATTTTGGCTGATCGCAGCAGCTACCATAAAAAATGCCGCAGAGGATATATCAGCAGGGACCGCGATATCACCACCTGTGAGTTGCCCGCCACCTGCTACACTGATGCGGTTGCCATCAACCGTTACTGGATAACCAAAAGCTGAAAGCATACGCTCGGTATGGTCACGACTGACTTCCGGTTGGGTAACGGTTGTGGTGCCTTCCGCCCAAAGTCCAGCCAGCAATAAGCAAGATTTAATCTGCGCAGAAGCCACAGGCATCTCATAATCGATACCTTGTAATGGCTTACCGACAGTCGCTCGACCAGTAATACTAAGTGGCGCCGTACCACTATGACCCGTGCTTTGAATGACTGCACCCATCTCGCGTAAAGGTGCGGCCACACGCTCCATTGGGCGCTTGTTCAGGCTGGTATCACCTGTCAACACGCTGTCAAATGATTGCGCCGCTAAAATACCAGCCAGCAGGCGCATGCTAGTACCTGAGTTGCCCATATACAATGGTGTTTTACTCGGTTTCAGACCGTTCATACCCACGCCATGAATGGTCAATTTTCCGTTATCAGGCCCTTCAATGGTCACACCCATATCACGGAAGGCTTGCAAGGTGGCAAGCGCATCTTCCCCTTCCAAAAATCCAGTGACATTGGTCACGCCTGTCGCAAGGCTGCCCAGCATAATGCTGCGATGCGAGATAGACTTGTCACCAGGAATGGCAATAGTGCCCAATACAGTATTGCTAGGAGTAATATTATAAGAAGCTGACATGGCAGAAGTATCCGTATAAGGGGTGCTGGCTAACATATGGCCAAAATGTCGCCGTGCGGCTTGCGCGCGGCCCAAAAGTCCCATCAGGGCAGTTGAATCTTTATCGATGATAAGCTGACGCATGGTCTGTAGGTAAACGCCATACTCATCAAGGGCGCTAACAATCGCGCTTTCGTTGGCAAAAAATATATCATGCCACATTTTAGGGTCACTGGCAGCGATACGGCTAAAGTCACGAAAGCCGCCCGCTGCATAGCGAAACATATCTAAATTATCATCATGGCTTGCCAGCTGCTCAACCAAATTGAAGGCAAGCAGATGTGGCAGATGACTGGTGTGCGCCAATATGCGATCGTGGTGTTCTGCATCCATTGACATAACGTTTGCACCCACTGCTTCCCATAACTGCCGCAGCTTAGCAATGGCGCTATTATGGGTCGTTGGTAGCTCGCAGATAATGACACTATGATTAACAAACAATGTCGCACGTCTGGCATGATATCCTGAATTCTCAGCACCCGCAATCGGATGCGCTGGAACAAGACCTATAGGCAATGAGCCAAAGACGGCTTTGGCAGCGTCAATGATATTGACCTTGGTGCTACAAACATCAGTAATGATGCAATCAGTGGCAAGTTGTCCATTATCCATCGCTGCTTTGATATCAATAAATACGGCTTGCACCGCTTGTACTGGTACGGCGATAACAATCAAATCACTACCAAAGACTACTTCACTTAAGACAGCACTACCAGCGTCTAATAAGCCGTGCTGAATGGCTTCGTCGATGCTTGGTGTATGTCTATCAACCGCCACCAAACGCTCACTTAAACCATTGTCTTTAATGGCTTGGGCAAGGCTCGCACCGATAAGCCCTAGACCAATCACACAAATCTGTTTAAATAACGGCGGCTGAGTATTCATAGACTGCATATTATTATTTTGATTACTTATGTTTTGATTGCTTATATTGTTTTGCTGGCGACTCACGGCTTTTCTCGTTAAACAAACTAGCGTCAGAATGACTAAAACAAGCCGACGCTAGTGTCATGAAAATGATTAATAAATTATTTACTTATCCAAAACGACCTAACATACTTCTGATCAATTATCAGTCAAGATTGAGCGCAGTGTATCAATCAGGCGCATATTTTCTTCTGCTACCCCTACTGTGATACGTAGCCAATGAGGTAAGCCATAGCCCTCTAATGGACGGACGATAACACCCTGCTCTAGCAATGCTTGATGAATAGAAGCAGCGGTGATGTCTTCCATCTCAACGGCTATTTCTACCATAATAAAGTTGGCATGCGACTTAATAAAACCCAATCCTAATGCGTCAAACTGCTTTTCTAACCAGCGCATTTGCTCATCATTCATCAAACGAGTTTTTTCAATAAAGTCTGAGTCAGCAAGTGCAGCAGCCGCAGCAGCTAAAGCCACTCTACTCACGTTAAATGGTTGACGGATTCGGTTGAGTAAGTCCGCGACAGCCACTGAGCTAAGCGCATAACCGACACGTAAACCCGCCAGTCCATAAGCTTTGGAAAAAGTGCGCACGATGACGACATTATCAAATTCATCTAACAACGCCCGATTATTACTTTCAGGGCTATATTCGATATACGCTTCATCTAATACCACCAATACCGAGCTTGGTATACTAGCCATAAATGCTCGTAACTCTTGAGGTTCAAGCTGCGTGCCAGTTGGATTATTAGGATTGGCGATAAAGACTATTTTAGTATTGGGGTTGTCTTGAACCGCTTGACTCATCGCTTTTAGATCATGACCAAAGCGATGTGTAAGCACTTCTATACCTGTCGCCCCTTGTATTTTAGCCAACATCGGATAAACGATAAAGGCATATTGACTGTAAACGATAGCATCGTCAGCACCAGCAAAACTACGCGCTAAAATATCAAGCAAATCGTCAGAGCCATTACCCAAAGTAATCTGCTCCACACTGACATCATTGAAGTCAGCCAGCGCTTGTTTTAGATAGTAACCGTTGCCATCAGGATAACGTGCCAACTGACCCAATTGCTCAGTAATCGCTAGCGTGACGTGCGGTGAGCAGCCTCTTGGGTTTTCATTACTGGCAAGTTTTACCACATCTGAGACGCCATACTCACGCGTCAACTCTTCAATCGGCTTGCCCGTTTGATAAGGCACCAGCTCTAAAATGCTATCGTAGGCAGGTACAAGCGGTGATAAATTTGACTCTACTGAATGAGATGACGGCATGATTTATCCTTAGATATGATTTTGGCAAGTGATGTGACCCATTCGGCGTTATATCGTTGGTTCAATTTCAAAGCGAGTCAAGGGTAACCAAGGCAACCAAGTGCAGATGATTATGTGATACTTCACGCGAGGTAAACGCCATGACTCTTTTACAGTAGAAGGACTATAGCACTGCTTTTGGATAAGAACCTAGAACACGCACATCTTTTACCAACGGACGGATATCAGCGATAGCAGCGCTGACGTTTGGCTCGTCAATATGACCATTCATGTCGATGAAGAACACGTATGCCCACTTATTCGGCCGCTCAGGACGGGTTTCGATACTGGTCATCGACACGCCATGATAAGACAAAGGCTTCAAAATCTCGATCAATGCGCCCGCTTTGTCATGTGCTGATACGACGATAGACGTTTTATCCTGACCTGATGGCGCAATCGCTTCGTGACCAATGATAAGGAATCGCGTGGTATTGCTCGGGTTGTCTTCGATATTTGAATATAGCTTATGCAAGCCATATTCTGCAGCAGCCACATCACCTGCGATTGCCGCTGAATGCCATTCATTTTTCAAGCGGCGGGCAGCTTCGCCGTTGCTCGATACCGCCACGCGCTCGACATTCGGGTAATTGACATCGAGCCAATGACGACACTGCGCTAGTGACTGCTGATGCGAGTAAATACGGCTTAAACCATCAAGTTTGGTATGCTCAGCGACCAAGAAATTCTGATGAATCGGCAGCTCAACTTCTCCAATTATCTTTAAGGTAGAAGACAAAAAGCCATCTAACGTATGGTTGACCACACCCTCAGACGAGTTTTCGACTGGCACCACACCATACATCGCTGTGCCTGCTTCAACTTCACGGAATACATCAGTGATGGTGGTCATTGGCACAGTATCAGCGGCTTTACCGAAATGCTTGAGCGCAGCAGCATGAGTAAAAGTGCCTACTGGTCCTAAAAACGCAATGCGCTGCGGTGCTTCTAAGTCGAGACAGACCGACATGATTTCACGGAACAACCGCGCCATTTTGTCATCAGCGATCGGACCTGTATTGCGTTCCATCACCGCTTTTAGCACTTGCGCTTCACGCTCAGGGCGATAAAAAATAGGATTGCTATTGTCGGCAGTCGGGTTATTGACAATGTGCTGTTTCTTTACTGCGGCCACTTGCTGAGCCAACTTGGCACGGTTATTAATCAGTGTCTGGATTTCGCAGTCTACTGTATCAATACTTTGGCGAATATCGTCCAAAAATGCTTTTTCAGTTGCAGTATCGTTAGCCCCTGCGATGGCTTGATTTAGCTTATCCATGTTTTGCTCTGATGACTGCTCACTCATTACCGCCTATCCTTTTTCTAAAATTATTACTGAGTTTTTTACTAGTTAGGTACTGCTTTTTTAACTTTGAAGGCTTCAAGTATTTCTAATTATCGACAACCAATCATTTCATTATTGAATCAGCACTCAATGACGGTCAAAGGTGTCAAGCATACTAGCAATGATATTCGATAGAAATCACACTAAATAGCAGATAGTTTCTCAAAACACCCTGCACTGCTAGCGTTGTCGTCTACTATTGTCGCATGTTAGTCACACACCAGCATGCAAATGTAGCAGCCAGATCGCTGACCCGCTCTACTATAACAAAAACTATCGACAGTGCCCATGTGTAAATGCGCGTAAATTCGTCAATATTGGCAAACAGAGGCAATATGGCAGCGATGTACGGCAAAACTATGAAGGAACATCCACTCAAAACTATGTTACAGTCTAAAACTGATAGCAAATAGCACTATAAAGTAGAAAATCGCCACGTAACTGAACACAATCTGTTTTTGATCAAAAAGGATATATGATGAGCGCATTACAACAGCTTCGTACCATGACCACCATTGTCGCTGATACTGGTGACCTTGCCGCCATTGCGCGCTTAAAACCTATCGATGCGACCACCAATCCAAGCCTCATTACCAAAGCACTCCTCCATCCTGACAACCAAGGCATGCTGTCAGAAACCATGAGTCGTCATAATGGCAATATAGATGCAGTGATTGACGCGCTAACCATTCAGGTTGGCTGTGATATTTTAGAGCTTATCCAAGGCCGCGTCTCTACCGAAGTGGATGCTCGTTTGTCTTATGACACTCAGGCGACGATTGATAAAGCCTTAGCATTTATGGAAGCTTACCAAAAAGCAGGGGTTAACTCAGAGCGCGTATTAATTAAGATGGCCGCGACATGGCAAGGTATTGAGGCAGCACGCTATCTTGAAACCCAAAATATTCACTGCAATTTAACGTTGTTATTTGGACAGCATCAAGCAATTGCCTGTGCGGATGCAGGTGTGACATTGATATCGCCTTTCGTTGGTCGTATTTTAGACTGGCAAAAACGCCAACAAAATCGTCAAAACGTGCCCGCTTCTGATGATATGGGCGTGCAGTCTGTGAAGCGCATTTATCAATACTACAAGCAGCATAACTATAATACGCAAGTGATGGGCGCAAGCTTCCGCTCGACTGAACAGATATTGGCGCTAGCAGGGTGTGATCTATTGACCATCGCGCCTGACCTTATCGACGCGCTGGCAGCGATGGATACTGAGGTGATACAGCAACTGTCACCTAGCATGTCATTAGATGTGGCTGACATGAAACGCGTGAGTCTAACGCGAGAGGAATATAGTAGCGCCTATCAGCAAGACACGGTTACACAAGATTTATTACCAAAAGGTATCGATGGCTTTATTGGTGCTCGTGATGAGCTTGCTCAGATGTTAGCAGCGATGCGTCATTGATATGAGCGTCGAGCGTTATAAACGGTGATGAATATGATCAACACTTTACAAACCTCAGTCGCAGGTTATAAAAGAAATTTGCCTGCTAATAGTAAGTTGGCTATCATGGCTCACTTCTCACAACAAGAAGCAAGGCTTGATTATGAAACGGCTATCAGTGTTATTAGTGGGTGGTGTTCTAGCAGTCAGCACGCATGCAGTGAACTGGTCAAAAATATCAGAAAGTCCTACTGGATCAATTTTTAGCTTAGACTTGGACTCTATTGAAAGCTCCGACATCAATATCATAGACGAAAAAAGTGTCGAAAACATCACCGTATCTATCCGCAGAACATACCCTGCACAAAAAGATGAAACAAAAGTAGATAAGGAAGGTAAAGAAAAAGCGATTCATCATAGCGATCAGCAATTGCTCATCTCTTGTAAAGACGCCAGTTACTATAGACGCGCTTACGTTAACTATGATGCCAATAACAAGGTACTAGAATCTTGGCAATCAGAAAAACCCATATTAACCACAAAAGACTTTAAGATAACCAAGCCAAAAACGATCAGTCGTATGCTAATAGAACAGGCGTGTAAAACTTACCTTACCAGCAAGACAAGTAACGTACGTTAAAACAAAGCAAATACAGGCAATTAAAAAAGCGCGCTAAACTCATTCAGCGCGCTTTTTTGATTGCTTCATTTCACACTATTCACTAAGCGTTGCCAGTTTTAAGCCTTTAAAACCGTATACACAGGCACTGGAAATTCGCCATGCAAATCAACCAAATCTAGCAATACTAACGCCCCCACCACAGTATGATCTGCCGATTTACACAGCTCATAAGCGGTGGTTAAAGTGCCGCCTGTGGCTAAAATATCATCGACCAATAGCACGCGCTCAGGCGGTAGATTGTTTTGCATCTCAAGCGTGTCTTTACCATATTCTAGAGCATACGCTTTATTGGCAACGGGCGGTGGCAGCTTACCGGGTTTACGTAGCAAAATCATCCCTTTGCCCAATCGACCTGCGAGCAAGCTTGCAAAGACAAAACCACGCGCTTCGACTGCACCTAGACAATCTACCTCGTCCATCACGCCTTCAGGCAGTGCAGCGAGCAATGCATCTATCACCTCATTAATATGACTGCGCAGTAACGGCGTAATATCATAAAAATCAATGCCGACTTTCGGGAAGTCTGGTACTGTGCGAATCACTTGCCAGAAGGGATGATCCGTATTGAGCTTATTAGACGACTCATTTTCGACATTTTTAGATGTAGCGGCAGCATTAATGCTCATGGTAACCCTTAGCGTATATGACTTAGATAATGTAATTTAGATAATAATATATCAACGATAAATGATGGCTAATACTGTGAATTTAGCGGCGCTTATTATAACATAATTGATAGAAATATCGCAGTTGAGCACATAAGCGTACAGGTGCTTACTGACAGACAGAAGGTCTAAACCCCTTGATAAAAACCAATCAATCTCAATATACAAGTGTAAACTTAACGACGAAAATCACGGTTATATGCTAAACTATGTGCGCTTTTACAGTCTCATTTAACGGCTGTGATTGTAAATATGAACGTCAAAAACACCCTGTAACACGGATTATAAACACTGATAATGCTCGATAGGACTATTTATGAAACGTTATGAATGTATCGTCTGCGGCTGGATATATGATGAAGCACTCGGCTGTCCCGAAGAAGGGATTGCCCCAGGCACCAAATGGGATGACATCCCTGATGATTGGACCTGCCCAGAGTGCGGTGTGGGCAAGCTTGATTTTGAGATGCTTGAGCTGTAATAGACGACCCTCTAATTAGGACACTTCATGACAACATCGAATGACATCAAACCATCGGCAACCCTACCAGAAGACTTAGGTGGCTACCCTACTCCTGAGTGGCAAAAGTTTGGCGCGCACCAATGGCGAGACTCTGACCTTAGCAAGCATCTGTATCAATCAATGATTGATATCGGCGATGGCATTGAGCTGTGTGTTGAGACAGGTGGTAATCCTAATAATCCACCACTGCTCATGATTATGGGACTTGGCTCACAGATGATATTTTGGCCAGATAATTTTATCAAGCGCCTTATTGATGCCGGGTTTTTTGTCATTCGTTTTGATAATCGTGATATTGGTCTGTCTTCTAAAGTGCAGATTGATGGACTACCGCGTATCAGTCAGCTAAAAATGATGATGCGCCTGCAAACGGGGTTGTCCAATAAAGGTACGCAAGTTGCTTATAATTTAACGGATATGGCAGAAGATACCGTTCGTTTGATTAAGGCGTTGCAGTTGGGCAAAACCCATCTGATTGGCGCTTCGATGGGCGGCATGATTGCGCAAATCGTAGCGGCACGTTATCCAAGTTTAGTGCAGCGTATGGCGTTGATGTTTACCACGACCAACCGTGCATTTTTAAAACCACCGAAACCTAAGCAGCTATATACCCTGATCAACCGCCCTGAAAGTCATTCTGAGCGCGATATCGTGCGCCATAGCGTGTGGTTTATGAAGACAGTCGGTACGCCTGGGCATGTCAACGTACGTATGGTGCGTGAAATTGCCAAATTGCGTTATCAGCGCAACTTTCATCCGCTCGGCACGGTACAACAGCTCAATGCTATCTTGGCGTCAGGCTCTATTAGCCGGTTTAGCAAGCAAGTCAAAGCACCGACTATCGTACTGCATGGTAGCGCAGATGGACTACTGCCCGCCTCACAAGGTCGCGTGGTTGCCAAGACCATTCCGAATGCCAAGTTTCATTTAATCGAAGGCATGGCACATGATATTCCTGAATACTATCAACCTTATATGGTTGATTTAATCAGTAATCATTTATTAGACGAATAGTTTTAGTTGTCACACAATTCATAAAAAAGAGCGTAAATCCTACTACTGACTCATAGGGTTTACGCTCTTTTTTATGCTGGATATTTTACCTAGGTCATGTAGGTCTTTAGATTTGGACGCGCCGCTTAATCACAGCCTACTCCTGTTCCCTCTTTATCGATACACATTTTATTGCCGTTTTTTAGATTGCCAATCCACGCTTTACTACCAGTAAAGGTAAAGGCGGGTTTGCCTTGATAAAGATCACCAGCTGACACACCGCTATTGGCAAAGCGAAAAGGAATCACCAACTCGCCACCAAGATTAACAAAGCCCCAGTTCTCATCGATGCGCACGCCAGCCAAGCCTTCGGCAAAGGGACGCACCTCGTCAAAAGAATAGGTAATCATGGTCACATTATTGTCATCGATAAATCCCCATTTGCCATCTTGCTGACGCGGTTGTAGCATCGTAAAGCGATTGGGAAGTGTCTGGTTGGATGAGGATGCATTGCCATTAGCGCTGGCAGGTGCTCGTGACGTCGTGGATTGCTCGTTGTTACTACCATTTGGGTCACTGGTCGTTTTGCCGTTTTCATTAATCCAACTGATCGCTTGATTTTTACGTACACGGGCGATACCATTTTGGTAATCATCAATATCACTAATCGCGGACGAAAACGGCACGATGGTTTTATTACTAGTAGTAATGACCCCATATTTACCATCCTGCTTTACCACGATACGCCCGTTAGAGACGGGACGCGCCCAACCCTGTCCTTCTTTAAGCACATCATATATCGCAGGTACTACTTCACGACCTTGCATATTAAGATAACCGACATGACCATTGCGCAGTACAGGAAGTAAACCTGCCGATATCTTACTGGCATCGACTTTTTGATAACGTGATAAATCAACGACGCTTTTGCCCTTACTATTAATCAGAGCAACTGGCGCGCCGAAATCTTTTGTCGCCAAAAAATAGCCGCTATTTGCTGTACAAGCCACGTTTTTATAATAACTTTTTGGAATTTTGCAACTGGCCGCTTGTACGCTTGGCGCCATAAATAGCGTAATAGCAAAGATGGCGATAGCAAAACCAGATATCAATGGTCGTTGTTGTAGGGATAATGAATGTCGCAACATAGATGAACCTAGGCTAATGGTATTTAAGTACTTGAGGTACAGACTAATAAGAAACTATCCTGTTTTATTGTGCCACTACAGTGATTATAAACCACTAGATTAACAAATAGTGGTATCTACGCCAACATCGTTCCTGTAAGGATGTCTCCACCATATATTCGTATTGTTAGAGAGCTTTTCTTATATGAGAGAAGCTTAAGGTCATCATTGATTTTATACCTAGCATATACAGAGATAAAACCTGATATCGTGATAATAAATCAAACAATAAGCATAAATGATGGTTTGACCATTTCATTTTAGCGTCAAAACCTAGACAATACGGCTTGTATTAGCGTCAGTATTCATTGGCGTCATCGTTGATACAGTAAGATAAAATAATAATACGGATATAAGGACATTGTATGGCGATTGCTTCTTCACGCTCTGCCTCTACTGGGTTGGTCATTGGTTGTATTATCTTTGGTTTAGGTAGTTTGATTGTTGCTCACGTTGATATTGGCGGTTGGGCAATGGCATTTTGGCGCTTGGCTATTTCAGGTGTCGTATTCGCTATATTGGCCAAAATCATGGGACAGCGTCTACCCCGCTCAAGGCGCGCTATTTTTTATGGTTTATTATCAGGTGTCTTTTTAGGCTTAGATCTGGCGCTCTGGCACGAGAGTATTTATGCGGTCGGCCCTGGCATCTCAACTTTATTGAATAGCCTACAGATTTTCTTTTTAGCCGCCATTGGGTTTTTATATTTTAACGAACGCCAATCTATATTGCAGCTTATCAGTTTGTTTTTAGCCATGTTTGGTGTGGCCATGATAGGCAGTCCTGAGTTTGCGCATAACAGCGCTGCCACTTGGGGGTTCATCACTGGTATCGTCTCAGGGGCAATGCTAGCGGCATCGATGACCTTTATCCGTAAGACCCATGATACTGAACCCACGCCCATATTTATGCTGATGCAGCTGATTAGTATCGGTGGTGTATTGGCGATGATTATTCCTATGTTTGTGTTTGATATGGGTCATATTTTGCCAAATACTTGGTCTGAGATTGGCTGGGTGCTCATCTACGGCACAGTGATGCAGTGCTTGGCGTGGGGGCTAATTGCCTATTCCATTCCTAAGCTGTCTTTGGCGTTAACTGGGTTATTATTATTGACCGAACCGATTGCCGCACTGGTCATTGATTATAGCTGGCTGGACAAACCGATTAATAGCTTACAGTGGAGCGGTGCTCTGCTGACTATGTTTGCAATCTATTTGGGTTCACTGAAACCTAAGCCGCGCGCCCTACGACGTTATCGGTTTTTCTCAAAATTTTACAAGCGAGACTACAAGTAGCTTTTATTCTGCATTTGTTGCCACTCCATAAAAAGCACCCATGCTATCGGTAGCATGGGTGCTTTTTATGGAATGAATATGCTGTTACCATCATTAACTGATAGGTTTAAAACCTCAGCATCATACAAGCTGATTATTTAGCCAATGATTGATGAGCGGCCTTTGCTTCAGATCCTTGGTTAAATAACGCATTTAAGACAATCGCTGCTAAAGTCGCCGTACCGATACCGCCCAAATCAAAGCCGCCTAAATGCAAACTAAAGTTACCGGTACCCATAATAACGGTCACAGCCGCGATAATTAGGTTACTGTTTTTGCTAAAGTCGATACGACTGTCTATCCAAATTTTGACGCCTGCAATAGCAATCAAACCGAACACCACAATGGACGCACCGCCCAATAAAGCGGCTGGTATCGTCTGAATGATGGCACCAAATTTTGGTGATAGCCCCAATAAAATAGCTACCACGCCTGCCACGACAAATATTGTTGTGCTATATACCTTAGTCACCGCCATCACACCGATGTTTTCAGCATAAGTCGTCACACCAGTACCGCCAAATCCTGCCGAAAAAGTGGTTGCCAAACCATCAGCAAAAAATGCTCGACCCATATAAGGCGTTACACGAGCTTTGGTCATACCTTCGACAGCCTTAAAATGCCCTAAGTTTTCAGCCACCAAAATAAAGGCCACAGGCGCAATCAGAATAATAGCACTCATCTCAAAGCGAGGCGTATGGATACTAGGTAAGCCAAACCACGAAGCAGCTGCCACACTACTAAAGTCAATCGCCGTACCAAAACCCATGACGTTGGTCATGATAAAATAGGCAAAATAGGATAATATTAAACCAACCAGTAATAACAGACGACGCAGCATACCGCGTGTAAAAACAGCCACACCACTGATGAGTAATACGGTCAAGGTAGCCATCCAAGCATCAAACTGATTGGCAGACACCCCTTGAATGGTCACTGGCGCTAAGTTGAGACCAATAATCATCACGATAGCACCAGTAACGATAGGCGGCATCAAACGCTCAATCCAACCAGTACCCGTTTTCATCACCAGCAGCCCAATTAACGCATAAATGATACCGCAAGCCATGATGCCGCCCAAAGCGACATTCAAATTACCATTGAACCCTGCGCCTGCATAAGCTGTCACAGCGATAACAGGACCAATGAAAGCAAAACTTGAGCCCAAATAGCTCGGCATGCGCCCACCAGTGATCATAAAGAACATCACCGTACAGATACCTGACATCAAAATGGCTAAGTTGGGATCAAAGCCCATTAACAGCGGCGCAAGCACGGTCGCACCAAACATCGCAAAAGTATGCTGTACACCTAATAGCACGCTTTTTGACGGTGGCAAATATTCATTGATACCGACCGGATCACGATCTAAGTCGCCTTGATAAGGACGCCATGTCGGAAACCAGCGTCCATTTTCAAAGTCTGGATTGTACGGAGGACTGATCGCCGCAGCCTCTAATCCATGTTCAGCAGATGGTGCTTGAGTGCTGTTTTCTAAAGGCGAGGAAGGGTCTTTTTGAGAGGGCATACACGCTTGTCCTATGTAAACTGGGCTAAAATAATAGACAACAGTAAATGAAAAATAAAAATTGAGTTAAATCAGAGCATCAATCGGCAAGAATATGTGGCTAGAAATTACGATAACGAGTAAAATCCGCATCTTTTCATTTATAATATGTCGCTCTGACTCATTCATTTATGTTGCAATATGGCAAACCAAAAGTATTATTTGGTATGATGACCATGTTTTGGTAGATGTATGTGGTCGGATATGTTTAACTAAAAAAATGGTTATGGTCGCTTATGACTCAGTGTACTCTGCAGCGACAATCAACTTACAGGATGTTACATAGCCATTAGCTCCGAGCATGATAGCGGAGTTTCAAAACAAATAAAAGTTATTATTCAATCACCATTTTTCCTCTTTTGCGTTAATACTTCCATGGGCGGTGCTTCCTCTACACCTTTGTCGGTGCTATAAGCGAGAGCTGCCTGTTATATTCTCAATGAAAGTGCCTAAAGCAGCTATACAACATGTTAGTGCACTTAAAAAACTTGGTAAGTTATTATGATTAGTGTTTTTGATTTATTTAAAATTGGTATTGGCCCATCAAGCTCACACACGGTAGGACCCATGGTCGCCGCCAACCTTTTTTTGGGCTCATTAACCAAGCAAACAGAGCTGACGGCTATTAAAGGCGTTGAAATTGAGCTTTATGGCTCTTTGGCAGCCACAGGCAAAGGGCATGCAACCGATACTGCTATATTGTTAGGGCTGCTTGGGCATGCTCCTAGTACGATCGATACCCGTTTGACCAGTCAATATTTGTCACCGATTTTTTCGGACAAACAGCTCAATATAGCAGGCACGCATGTTATTGCCTTTGAGACAGAGCGTGATATTCATTGGTATGACGAAACCGTTTTGCCCTACCATCCTAATGCCTTGACTATTCGTGCATTATTGACCGACGGCAGTCATTATCAACAGACCTATTATTCGGTAGGTGGCGGCTTTGTTATCAATGAAGAAGATGCCACCAATCCGGATGAAGATAGCGCCACGCCGACCATTGACGCCATTCCTTACCCCTTTAATAGCGCCGCAGAATTGCTGGAGCAATGTCGTCAACACCACTTAAGCGTGAGTGAATTGGTGCTGGCGAATGAATGTCATTACCGCAATCAATCAGAAGTTTTTGCTTACTTAGACTCTATTTGGGAGTCAATGCAGGACTGCGTGACGCGAGGCTGTCAAAACAGTGGCATATTGCCTGGAGGCTTGGATGTAAAGCGCCGTGCCCAAGCATTACATCTACAGCTGTGCGCCGAGAAAAACCAACCCATTACCAGAAATGACAAACTCGCTGCCATGGATTGGATTGATTTATATGCCTTAGCGGTCAATGAAGAAAATGCCAATGGCGGAAATGTCGTCACTGCCCCCACCAACGGTGCAGCAGGTATTATTCCTGCGGTGATGCATTACTATCGCGACTTTTTATCAAGCTATAGCCAAGATGGTGCACGCAAGTTTTTGTTAAATGCGACCGCTATTGGCAGCTTAATCAAACAAAATGCCTCCATCTCTGGCGCTGAAGTTGGTTGCCAAGGTGAAGTTGGTTCTGCTTGTGCCATGGCAGCTTCTGCATTGGCAGAAATCTTAGGCGGTGATCCAGCTAAATGCCTTAATGCGGCTGAAATTGGTATTGAGCATAACTTAGGTCTGACATGCGACCCTGTTGGCGGTCTAGTGCAAGTGCCTTGTATCGAGCGCAATGCCATGGGCGCCGTCAAAGCTGTCAATGCGGCGCGACTTGCTTGCCGTGGTAACGGACAGCACTTTGTCTCTTTAGATAAAGTGATTGAAACCATGAAAGTCACTGGTGCGGATATGCTAGATAAATACAAAGAAACCTCACGAGGCGGTCTTGCCGTTTATGCAGACAATCGCATCCCTACTGCCACTCATGGCGTCAGTGTAAAATATAGTCAGTGCTAACATAACGATTGTTTAATATAGCTTATCCTGACATCACACTCCCAAGTATTTTCTGAAATAAAAAAAGACCCCTAATATAGAATTAGGGGTCTTTTTTATTCTGGTTAAATATGCTAGTTAACTAGACATACTCAATGATTCATTACTCAGCTGTTTTTGAAACCACTTCGTTTAGAATCCAAACTGGCTTAGCCATGTTAGTATTTTCATCCATCATGACTTCTTGGCGAACATCTAGGATATAACGATAGTTTGGCTCATAAGTGAAGCCCTGAATATTGCCGTTTAAAGGTGTGTAGTTTTTCTGATAAGTCTGGCGATACTGTAAGCATTCTGCTTCAACCTTAGTACCCTCAGCTGTTGACAGCTCACAGACGGCTTTCAGTGGTGCTACTTCTATCTCAAAACTTGGAATGTTAACCACTTTAACATTCATAGGTTGCCCATCGACGACCATCGTACGTTCGTTATCCATACCCATGGTAGAACAACCTGACAGGGCAAAGGCGGTCATTACTGCTGCAAGTACTAATTTTTTCATTATTAAATCCTCAGTTAAGTGTTATAAATACATTATTGATGGTTTGAGATTATTGTTTTGAACACATCATGCTAATAAATATATTTTAAAAATATCAGTCAATTTTTTCGACGGGTGTAATACTACTGTCGATATGGAGCCAAACAAGAGTATTCACCTGATTTAGCTTTACCGGATAAACCTATTACGTCTCAATAATGTCGTCTATTGTTTGTTTACTGAGGTCAGTATAGAGCGCAACTCGTCTTCTGCTCTATAACTGCTTTGTAAAGTAACGTCAGCTTTTGCAACTGATGTTAATCACGCGTATTGAATAGTAGAGTAAATTGATACTGAGCAAAATTTACACATCAAAAAGCCAGAGTGATAGTCATTCTGGCCCAGTTATTCATTAAACAGTATTTTACTTAGCTGACATTGATAACCCTTAGCTACCTTAGCTACCTTAGCTACCTTAGCTACCTTAGCTACCTTAGCTACCTTAGCTACGGTAATCGGCATTAATCTTGACGTAGTCATATGATAAATCGCAGGTGTATACCGTATCGCTGGCATCGCCGCGAGCAAGATCGATATGAATGGTAATCTCAGGGCGACTCATGACGGTCTTACCTGCCGCTTCCGTATAACTAGGAGCGACGCCACCATTCTGGCAAATCATGACTTCATCTAAATAGACATCCACTTGTTCCGTATCCAAGTCTTCGATACCAGCATAACCCACTGCCGCTAAGATACGACCCCAGTTGGCATCGCTAGCGAAGAATGCGGTTTTGACCAACGGTGAATGCGCGACCGCATATGCCACATCGCAGCACTCTTGCGTTGTCTTGCCACCAGTGACGTTGACAGTCATAAACTTGGTAGCACCCTCGCCATCACGTACGATTAATTGCGCCAGACGGACAAACACCTCGGTCAAAGCCGAAAATATAGCCTGATAATGCGGATGTTCTGGACTATCAATGATATCTGAGCTGGCAGCACCCGTGGCGATCAACACACAGCAATCATTGGTTGAAGTGTCGCCATCGACAGTGATGCGGTTAAAAGACTGCTCATTAATGGCACTTAGCATTTCTTGTAATAAGTCAGCGGCGATATTGGCGTCAGTTGCCACATAACCCAGCATGGTTGCCATATTAGGGCGTATCATGCCTGAGCCTTTCGACATACCTGTCGCATGATAGCTGACACCCGCCACGTCGATTTTTTGGCTAGCGAGTTTGGGAATCGTATCTGTGGTGCGAATACCATTCGCCGCGGCAAGCCAATTATCAGCCCCCAAATTGGCAAGTGCATTATCTAAGCCCGCGATGACCGCATCGCTATTTAATGGCTCGCCAATGACACCGGTCGAGAATGGCAATATTGCATTACTATCCACGCCAGCCTTACTCGCCAGAGCGGCACAGATATCAACGGCGCGACGTTTGCCATCAGCGCCCGTCCCAGCATTAGCATTACCCGTGTTAGTGACCAAATAGCGCGGACTGGCCTTGGCAAAATGCTCGCGCAATACCCGTACAGGTGCTGCACAAAAGGTGTTTTTGGTGGTCACAACCGCAGTGGTCGCGGTATCAGCGATCTCAATCACTACTAGATCATCTCGGTCTTTATAGCGTACACCTGCGGCAGTGGCGCTTAGCTTGATTCCTTCGATAGGATAAATAATATCAGGTACTGCAACATTTCCGACTGCCATGGTTCAATCCTTATTGTAAAATTTTTATCATTATTTATAACAGATGATGCGGTAAATACTAAGATGCGTTGAGCGTTCAACCATGACGCTACTGCTAGTGAAATGCTAAACGCGACCTATGTAAATATTACCGTTTTTTTAAATCAAATGCCGACCAAATTGGCGCATGATCAGACGGTTTTTCCATCGCCCGTAGCTCATAACTAATCCCAGCATCAACACAGGCCTCAACAAGATCCGAGCTGCACAAAATATGATCGATACGCAAGCCACGTTTCGGCTCATCATTGAACCCACGGCTTCGATAATCAAACCAGCTATATAGCTCTGTGCTCTCTGGATAATGTAAGCGATAGGTATCTGTCAGCTCGCGTGACATCAGCGCCGCATACCACTCGCGTTCTTCTGGTAAAAACGAGGTCTTTCTATTTTTCAACCAGCGCTTAGCATTGACGTCGCCAATGCCAATATCAGTATCTTCTGGGGCAATATTCATATCACCCATGATTATGAGCGAGCGACCTTCTGCTTTTAGGGTATCGATATACGCCATTAAATCTGCATAATAAGCGCGCTTCATCGGGAATTTGGTCGGATGATCTTGGCTTTCGCCTTGTGGAAAGTAACCATTGAGCACATCAATTTCACGACCCTCAAACTCATATCGTGCATGAATAAAACGCTTCTGTGCCTCGACATCTTCACCAGGAAAACCCTTTTGCACAAATATAGGTGCAACCTTGGATAGTAGCGCCACACCATAATGGGCTTTTTGTCCAAAGTACTCTACGTGATAGCCCAGACTCTCTATGTTTTCCAGAGGAAACTGTTCATCATGTACTTTGGTTTCCTGTAGACCCATCACATCAGGATCGATCACTTCTCGCACGGCCTCAAGCTGATGTTGACGAGCGCGAATACCATTGATATTAAAACTGACAAAACGGGTCATAAATTATCCTATACTAATTGATGAAAATACGGTGCTAATATAAAGAAATGGGCTATGAAAGTGCATAATCCACTATCATAACAGACGTCGACCGACCTAACTGTTGCGCGCCCTGATATCTTAAGCTAGAGTAGTTGTGGTTAATATGACTGCTATCAAATTTTGGCCATCGAATCATGAACATCGAACAATATTTATTAAAACAATGACCGAGCATCTTTATGATAAAAAATAACAGCAAAAATACAAACACAGTGGCAAGTGTAGACGGCGAATATACGCCATTGTTTACCAAAAATTATAATGTCTATATTAACCATACTGATGCAGGCGGTATAGTCTACCATGCCAATCATTTGGTGTTTTTTGAAAACTGCCGCCGTGATTGGTTTGGGGAACTGAATTTAAATGGGTATTTTTTGCAGACTGACGATGGTGAAATCCAGCATTTTGTCGTCAGTCAAGCAGACTTGCAATATAAAAAAGCTATTTTGTTAGATGAAGTCATCAGTGTGCGCATCGATAAAGTCGAGTTAAAACCTGCCAGCATTATCTTTTACCAGAGCATTCATCGTCACAGCCCAGACAGCCTTTCTCCTGATCATGCTAATAGCAATGACAATGCTAGCAGCTTATTAAGTAGTGGCAAAATCGTCATTGCTTGTGTGCAAAACCAAGTCAAAACCAAACCGCTATCCAATAGTAAGGCAGATACTGCGGTTGCTAGTACCACGCCCATGCGCCCTATTCGTGTTCCAAAGCATTTACGCGATGCCATTGAGCAAGCGATTTACGAGCAGCTGAATGCTTAGTGGTTGGATAGTTAGTAGTTAGATACTTAATGATTGGATACTTAGTGGCTGAATAATTAGCGATAATGACTTATGCATCTCCATAATAACAAACCGATACTGATATTCGAGAATATTCAGGTGCACAGTAAACGCGCAGCCAGCATACCTGCCTGTAATGATAACAAGGTTGGCGATAAAAGTATTAATAACAAAAATATGGAAGCCATAGAAGCCACAACATCTGCGCTATCTACCATTTATCAAAGATGGATCAGCAAACTAAGACCAAACACTGTCTCTCAGCCAATCATACCTGTACATCAACGATTATTAATCGATGGTGCCACAGGCAAGCTGTTAGCAGGTCAAGTAACCGTGTTGACAGGCGCTTCTGGCAGTGGTAAATCGGTATTATTACGGGTATTGGCTGGACTATTGCCCATGAGCGGCGGCAATGTGCGTTTGCGCTCCGATGACCAATCAACCAGTAGTGCTTATTGTAGTGTCCATGATACTGCACCGATACAGTGGCGCACGCATGTTGCCCTACTCGCCCAGCACCCACAATTATTAGAAGGCAGTGTGCTTGAAAACTTGCACATGCCTTATCAGTTACAAGCGCATCAACATCGCAGGTTTGATATCGACTGGCATATCACACAGCTTGAGAAATTGCAACGCAGCGCTGACTTTTTGCAGCAAGCAATCTATCATCTATCGGGCGGCGAGCGGCAACTGGTCAACACGTTACGCCTCTTACAATTGAACCCACGGGTGTTATTACTAGATGAGCCTACCGCTGCTCTAGATAGTGACACATCAGCCCAGCTCGTCAATCTACTCATGAACTGGTTAGAGGCAGATAGTCAGCGTACATTACTGTGGGTAACTCACGATACAAAAGACATCATGCCATTAGCCGATCAGCATTGGCAGATGCAAGCAGGGGTATTAACTGAGATATTCTAACGTTGAGCTAAGCCTGTCATGTCACTCTTTAAAATGACTTTTCTTAACAAATTCGCATTAACGTCTATCTTATATTCGTCAGTTTATATAATGAGCCACTATGAGCGGTACAGATGACATACAAGTATTTTTAACTTACGGTGATATTGCCCTTGCGAGCAGCTTAATTATCATCGTTCTTATTATCTCTTGGCGGCTACGCTTACAGCTGACCAAAACGCTGTTGATCGCAGCTATCCGCACGGTGCTCCAGCTTAGTTTTATCGGTTTGATATTGGCATGGATTTTCGCTCGTGAACAATGGTATGAAGTCCTGTTAATTTTGACCATCATGACCTTGATTGCAGGCGCTGCTGCCAAAAATCGCGTCAAACGTAGCTATAAAGGTTTGTTAACTGACACTTTGCTGGCAGTAAGCGCTTCGGCTATATTAGTCACTGCCATAGCCATCATGATTATTTTAAAGGTACAGCCTTGGTACACACCGCAATTCGTTATTCCTATATTGGGGCTAATATTGGGCAACTCGCTCACCGCTATCTCATTGACCAGCAACCAGTTAATTGAATCCTTTCATGAGCAGCAAGGACGTATAGAGATGATGCTCAGCCTATCTGCTCGCCCATTTGAAGCAGTGCATGAGCCAATACGCGCCGCCATTGTCAATGGCATGACTCCAACGCTGAACTCTATGCTAGTCGTCGGTATCGTTAGCTTGCCCGGAATGATGACGGGTCAAATATTGGCTGGCGCTGACCCCACTCAAGCGATTCGCTATCAGATAGTCACTATGTTTTTGATATGTGTGAGCAGTACGCTCGGCTGTACAATCAGCGCTTTACTCATTTATCGACGCTTTTTTAATCAAAACAAGCAGCTGATATTACCTCAATAATTGAGCATAACTACATTCAGTTGGAGTGCTGACAAATCTCTAGTTGATATATTAATGTTGGCTATGATAACTTTTTTGCTTCACTCATCCTTCTATACTTATTAAGCGGCGAATAGCGTATCTTAAGTGACAAACAGCGCATCTATCTAATCACGTGAAATTCAATAAAAATCATATTTTTCAGCTTTATTTATGCACTGCTCAGTATTTCATACTAGTATAGTATTTGATGATATTCATGCTACTGTATTGCTTAAATGTATCGTTATTTTCTGATACCTTAGTGTTAGATAACAGGTAGAGCTTATTTAAGAGTAAAAAGGCTCTTATGATTAAGCGATCTGTTCGTTCAATTGACGTCATTATCCTTTAATAATGATTAAGTCGTTTTGTACGATAGTAATAAAACCTAGCAGCCAGTCAATAGATAAGGATATTATCACGCTCAGCGGCAAACGGTTTACGTCAGCGCTGATGTGTTTTATTGACACGGATATGACTGCTTTACGAGAGAATTCACCCTATTTTAAACTTCAAGGACGCTGACTATGACGCCGAATAAACCTTGGCTTGCCCATTATCCTAATGGTGTACCAAAAACTATCAACCCCGATAGATATAGCAGCATCATGGAGCTGTACGAAGAATGCTTTGAGCGCTTTCGTCTGCACCCTATGAGTATCTGTATGGGCGTGACCCATACCTACGATGATGTTGATAAAGCTTCGATTGCCGTTGCTGCATGGTTGCAGGAGCAGGGGCTGCCTCAAGGCAGTGTGGTTGCACTCATGATGCCAAACGTGCCGCAATATCTGCCAACGATGATTGGTATTTTGCGAGCGGGCTACGTTTGTACCCCAGTTAACCCACTGTATACTGGTCGTGAATTACGCCATCAATTAAATGATTCTGGCGCTCAGGTTATTTTTGTAGTTGATAACTTTGCTCAAGCGCTCGAACAAGTCATTGATGAGACCAATATTAAGCGTATTGTCCTCTCGAAAATGGGCGACATGATGGGCTTAAAAGGTATCTTAGTGAATACTATCATTCGTCAGGTCAAACGCTTAGTGCCTAAGTACAAGCTGAATGACCCTAAGCACGAAGTGACCAAGTTTCCTGATGTGCTGAAGAAAGGCAAAAGCCTTCCTTTCCATAAACCAAAAATGCAATTAGATCAAAAAGCATTTTTACAGTATACAGGTGGCACAACAGGACTATCTAAAGGGGCTATCTTAACGCAGCGCAATATCGTCGCGGCTGCGATGCAATCAGAAGCATGGACCAAACCGATTACGTCAGAGATTAATGAGGTCTATATCAATATGGTCATGGCGTTACCGCTCTATCATATTTTTGCCTTTATGCTCAGTTTACTCGGCATGCGCTCAGGCTACACCTTTATCTTGATACCTAACCCACGTGATATACCAGGATTTATTAAAACGCTGTCAAAACAGCCGTTCCATATATTGCCAGCGGTGAATACCTTGTTTAAAGGCTTACTTGATCATCCAAACTTTAAAGAGTTAGATTTTAGCTCATTACGTATCTCGCAAGCAGGTGGTATGGCAGCAACTGAGCAGACAGCTGCTCGCTGGTTAGAAGTCACTGGTTGCGCTATGATTGAGGGTTGGGGTATGACAGAAGGTGTCGCTGTAGGTACCGCTAACGTCATCACTGATCGCAAGTTCAACGGTACGATTGGTGTGCCTGTCTCTAGTGTCGATGTCATTGTCATCGATGATGAAGGCAATCGCGTTGGTGTCAACGAAGCTGGTGAGATGTGTGTAAAAGGTCCTAACGTAACCTCAGGTTATCTTAACAGAGACAGTAGTGATGACTTTACGGCAGATGGCTACTTTCGCACTGGCGATATCGTCAGCATGGATGAAAAAGGATACTTTAGATTATTAGACCGTAAAAAAGACATGATTTTGGTTTCAGGCTTTAATGTCTTCCCAAATGAGGTTGAATCAGTGATGCTAGATTGTGATGGTATTATTGATTGTGCGGTGATCGGCATTCCCGATGAGCATCAGGGTGAAGCGGTCAAAATTTATATCGTCCCTGCCGATAACAATGTCACCAAGGACGTCATTAAAGAATTTGCATTGGACAATATGACTGGCTATAAATGCCCACGTCATATCGAATTTGTCAGTGAGTTGCCAAAGAGTAATGTGGGTAAAGTATTACGTCAAAAACTGCGTGAAAAGCATATGTCGGACAACCCACAATTGTAAATAAATAAATCATTATCAAAAAGCGTTTTACATCATATGTAGAGCGCTTTTTTTATGTGAATCTATCATTCTTATACAGAAAATTATTCCTTTGTAACTATAATGTTAATGCTTTTACGTAACAACTTTTCTTACAAAATAGATGATTCTTATAATATTTCACAAATTTCCAAGAGAAATACCGTTCGCACCTTGTTGCTAACCGCTTATCCTCTATGCTGTTACAACATATATTTTTTGCTTTATCAAACTTAATTATAAACTATCAAGTTCTTGTATAAAAATAACAATATCAATTGTAGTTATGTTAATGTGTTGCCAAAATAAGTCACGCTATTTTTTATTAGTGTGAGTCGATAGTCGTTCAATTCAGATCAGTTTATGAGCAAGTGGTGCTTTTCTTAGTAAGGATAATAGTAACCAGCTGTTTACTGTATTTAGACCACTGCTTTTTATAGTGAAATGAGCTTGTAGTTAAATAATTTATATAGAGGTCACCGTATTTTAGCAGTCTGTGAATCGATAGGATAGCACGCGACAATCCATTGCTCTTAAGGCGATGATTTATATTGTTGACAAGGATGTGACTACTCTTTTATAGAACCTTAACGTATCACAACATTTAAGGACGCTAAGTATGACAGTAGATAAGCCTTGGCTGGCGCAATATCCAGAAAACGTACCCAAGACCATTAATCCTGATCAATATGAGAGCCTCATAGAGCTGTATGAGGAATGTTTCAATCGTTTTCGTATGCATCCTATGACTATTTGTATGGGTGTCACTCATACTTATGGTGATGTGGATAAAGCCTCACTGGCCGTTGCCGCATGGTTACAAGCGCAAGGCATTCCTAAAGGCAGTGTGGTCGCACTCATGATGCCAAACGTGCCGCAATATCTGCCAACGATGATTGGTATTTTGCGAGCGGGCTACGTTTGCACTCCAGTTAACCCACTTTACACTGGTCGTGAGCTGCGCCATCAATTAAATGATTCTGGCGCTCAGGTTATTTTTGTGGTTGATAACTTTGCTCAAGCACTCGAACAAGTCATTGAAGAAACCGACATCAAACGTATTGTCCTCTCGAAAATGGGCGATATGATGGGGCTAAAGGGTATTTTGGTCAATACGGTTATCCGTCAGGTCAAACGCTTAGTGCCTAAATATAACCTGAATGACCCTAAATACGATGTGACCAAGTTTCCTGATGTGCTGAAGAAAGGCAAAAATTTGCCTATCCAAGCACCAAAAACCACACTGCAACAAAAAGCAATTTTGCAATATACCGGTGGAACGACTGGTTTGTCGAAAGGCGCTGTTTTGACTCAGCGTAACGTTGTCGCCGCTGCGATGCAGTCAGAAGCTTGGTACCGCCCTATCACCTCAGATATTAATGAAGTCTATATCAATATGGTCATGGCGTTACCGCTGTATCATATTTTTGCCTTTATGCTGACCCTGTTAGGCATGCGCTCAGGTTACACCTTTATCTTAATCCCCAATCCACGCGATATGCCAGGCTTTGTTAAAACGCTGTCAAAACAGCCGTTCCATATATTGCCAGCAGTGAATACTTTGTTTAAAGGCTTGCTTGACCAACCAACCTTTAAAGACTTGGACTTTAGCTCACTACGCATCTCACAAGCAGGTGGCATGGCAGCAACTGAACAAACAGCTGCTCGCTGGTTAGAAGTCACTGGTTGCCCGATGGTCGAAGGTTGGGGGATGACTGAAGGGGTTGCAGCTGGTACGGCTAACGTCATCACTGATCGCAAATTTAACGGTACGATTGGTATACCAGTCCCTAGCGTAGATATTATTGTTGTTGATGATGAAGGTAATCGTGTCGGCTTACATCAAGCTGGCGAGATGTGCATTAAAGGTCCAAACATTACCTCAGGCTATTTTAATAAAGACAATAGCAATGACTTTACTAGCGATGGTTACTTCCGTACTGGCGATATCATCAGTATGGATGAACAGGGCTATATCACTTTACTTGATCGCAAAAAAGATATGATTTTGGTTTCAGGCTTTAACGTCTTCCCAAATGAAATCGAGTCAGTCATGCTAGATTATAAAGGCATCATTGATTGCGCAGTGATCGGTATTCCTGATGACCACCAAGGCGAAGCAGTCAAAATTTATATCGTCCCTGCTGATAATAATGTTACCAAGAGTGATATTAAAGAATTTGCTTTGGACAATTTGACTGGTTATAAATGCCCACGTCATATCGAATTCGTAAGCGAGTTGCCAAAGAGTAATGTGGGTAAAATATTGCGTCAAAAGCTACGTGAAAAGCATATGTCCGACAACCCTCAAACCCTGTAGTGCATAGATTTTAGATTTTTAAAAAGAAGACAATAAAAAACCCTCAACCTTAACGCTGAGGGTTTTTTATTGTCTTCTTTTTGACTTCATTGCTGTTGATACCAAAGCAATGAAGTCAAATAGTTACTAATTGACTTTATTGACCACCTGTAATGGCAGATGCTTCATTGCTTGACCGACAATAGACCACGGTAGACTTGGTACACAAGCTTCATCGACTCTAGCTTCAATCGCTGCAACGATGGATTTGGTACCCGTATCTGCATCCACTTCAAACGGTAGTGGTTTGGCATTTTCATTAATTTCAGTACGGATATAACCCGGATAGATGGTCGAGACTTTAATGGGCAATTTGGTTAATAACATATCAGCACGAATGCCTTCTGCCAGATGAGCCAGACCCGCCTTGCTTGCACCATAAGCGGTCAAATGCTTAGGCAGTCCACGCATTGCTGACATGCTTGATATCACCACCAGATGACCGCTGTTTTGTGCGCGGAATATATTCATCGCCGCTTCACATTGCGCGAGCGCAGAGACAAAATTAATCTCAACGGTGCGGCGGTTGGTATCGAAGCGCCCTTTACCAATACGGCGACTATCCCCGATGCCCGCATTGACCACCACACGATCGATATGACCAAAGTCAGTTGCGAACGCATCAAATACATCGAATATGGCATCATAGTCACTGACATCTAATGCTCGATATTCAACACGAATATCAGGATATTCTGCCATCAGCTCTGCTTGTAGACTTTCTAGACGATCGGTACGACGCGCGCAAATCGCCAAATTATAGCCAAGCTTAGCAAATAATCTTGCCATGCCTTCGCCCAGTCCTGAGCTGGCACCCGTGATTAATACTGTTTTACCACGACCAATCTGCTGCTTATTTAAACCTTTTAGGTATCGTGCGGGCACAATCGCGCTAAATAGCTGATTTTTACTTTGTTTAGCGCTTTTGGTGACTAAATTGATCAATTTATTTTGCATAGAACGTCCTGTTTACATCCATATTATATGAAGTTGACAGTCTATAATATCGCAAATTGATAAGTGCGGCTTGTCTGTCATAAAAATACACAAAAATTACTCAACAGTTATCATAACCGATTTTAATAACATAAAAATGGCTACGTATTTAGAGTAGCCATTTTATCCTGATGTTAATCATGGCTTAATCATTGCTGAATTATGACCTTGATGTCTTACCGCCATCACATGCTATGTTATCGCCACGTCACGAAGCGTTTGCCATCAGCAAATAAGTGACTGTATTCATTTAAAGACAATAGCCGTGTACTCTGCGCTTTTAAAGTAATAGACGTTACACCTGTATTAACCAAGCTTTTATTAATTTGATAGGCTGTTGAGCTGCCCTGCTGCAATAACTGCGCGGTAATAGCCGAAATAATGCCGCCCGAAGTAAACACCAGCACCGTACTATCACGCTCTAAATTCAGATTAGCCACTTGCAAACGCACTTGCTCAAGCGCTTGTTTTGCCCGCTCATTAAATTGTGACCAGCTCTCAATATAATCAATGTCATTGTCACTTGCATGCCAGCGCTGCATCGCAGCATCAAATAACTCCGCCAAACGCATAGATGGCACTTCTGCTTGCGCAATCTCAGCCGCAATAGCACCTTTACTCATGAAAGCAGGATTAGACTTTATAAACACGTCTTTATGATTAAATTCATCAAATTGTGGCAGTACATAGCTATCCGGCGCACTTATATCGATCGCAGGCTTACTAGAGATATCGCTATCAACAAATGACTGATAACGCTGCCAAAAATGATGTGCAGAGTCTTGCTGTCTAACCAAACTACCAGTAAAAATCGCATCGATTCGACGCTGAGTCGTCGCGTAATGCTGACCTAGCATCTGCGCTTGCTTGCCACCCAGCTCTGAGAGTTGATCGTAATTCTCTTGTCCAAATGACGCTTGACCATGACGGGCCAAAAGTATGGTTGTCATAAAATATTGCCTTATTAATCGCACTCTTATAATTTTTAAAAGCTCTAGATTTTTAATTTTTAATTTGCTTACTCTTCAGCTTTAGGTGCGCTTTGTTCAAAATAGCTCTTTGGCAAAATACCTTTAATAACAGCCTGTATAGGACTTGGCAACTGCTCAATCATCACAGCATCAACACCCATATCCTGTAGATGAGGCTGTACTCGGCTAGTAAACAAAATCTCACCTTCATATTGAGCAATCAGTTTAAGACATTTGGCATGTAATACGTGCACAATAATCCAGAAATTTTTAAAGGCTGGATTGGTCGTTTGTTTATGATAGTAGCGATAATAAATTTGCTGAACAATACCCGCTAGACGGAACAGACCAAACACTTCATAAAACGTCCAGTTGTCTATCTCTAGACCTGTCTGCTCAAGATAATAAGCAACCACCTCATCGCGAGTCATCATGCCTTTTAAATGGGTGGGCTGACGGCGTGACTGCTGCATAATGATGTTGTCATCTTCTTCAATCCAATACGCCAATGCGCTGCCCAAATCCATTAAAGGATCGCCCAAGGTCGCCATTTCCCAGTCGAGTACGCCGATCACCTTGGTCGGATCTGCTGCATCCAAAATCACATTATCAAAGCGCCAATCGTTATGAATGAGGCAAGTCTTACTATCAGCAGGCGTATGCTTGCTAAGCCATTGGCGTACTAAGGCAAAATTTGGGACGTTAGGAGTTTTGGCTTTGACATAACGCTTGTCCCAACCTGCCACTTGGCGCTCACAGTACCCTTCGCCGCGTCCAAGATTGACCAAATCAGGATGCGCTTTATAATCGACTTGATGCAATTCAATCAAAGCGTCGATGACATTGGTACATAATGCACGCGTTTGCTCTTCGTTTAAATCGATGCCTTTTGGCAAATTGGCACGAGGAATAATACCTTCCATACGCTCCATGACATAAAAATCTGCACCGATGACGGACTCATCCGTACATAGCGCGACCATTTTAGGTACATAAGGATAAGCATCTTTTAAGGATTTTTGGACAGTATATTCACGCACCATGTCATGTGCTGATTTTGCTTTGGTGCCTTTTGGTGGACGGCGTAAAATTAAATCTTGGCTTTTACCTTCGCCTTCATATTGCAAACGATAGGTCCAGTTTGATGCACCACCTGAAAATTGAGTAACGGTAGGCTCGCCTTCTATATCGACGCTTTGAGCACGTAGCCATGAGCTGACCGCTTTGGCATCAAGCTCTTCGCCCTCACGAACCTCGCCGCCTTTATCTAAGATTTTATTAGCTACTTCTTTGACGGTAGTGTTGCTTTGATTAGCAGTTGCCATATGACATTCCTTATCGTGCGGTCAATTATGTTTATCAGTGAGTATAGGGCTGAAAATTCACTATTAACGGTGTAATAGTGAATTTCAATGAGAAATTAATTCAAGCAAATGCTCATTTAAATCAATTTCTATAAGTTTATGAATAACTAAACTTAGGATTTACCAGATTTAGAAGGGCGACTAAAACCCTGACGCTTTAATTCTAACTTAGCAATCATGGTTTTATGCACTTCATCAGGACCATCGGCTAAGCGCAATGCTCGAGCTTGGGCAAAGAATGTAGGTAGCATCGTATCTTGGCAAACGCCCATGCCACCATGAATCTGAATCGCCATATCGACCACTTCTTGTAGCACGGTTGGCGCAACCACTTTAATAGCAGAGATTTCAGTCAATGCTGCTTTTGTGCCTTGCGCATCCATTTTTTGCGCTGCATATAGTGTCAATAAACGCGCTTGGTCAATCTTAATACGCGCCTCAGCGATACGTTCAAAGTTACCACCCAGTTGCAATAATGGCTTACCAAAAGCGGTACGCTCCATGCCGCGTTTTACCGCTAGCTCTAGCGACTTTTCGGCAGCGCCAATACAACGCATGCAATGATGAATACGACCAGGCCCTAAGCGCCCTTGCGCAATCTCAAAGCCCATACCTGCACCACCGATAAAGTGACTGACGGGCACACGTACATTATCAAAGCTGACTTCACCATGGCCGTGCGGCGCATCATAATCGCCAAAGACTTTGAGCATGCGCTCGATGTTAACGCCTGCTGTCTTTGCCGGCACCAAAACCATCGAATGCTGGTGATGACGGTCTTTATTCTCATCAGGGGTATACGCCATGACAATCAAAATATCGACCGCAGGATCACCAAGACCTGATGACCACCATTTACTGCCATTGATAATAATCTCATCGCCATCAACCACAGCTGTCGCTTGCATATTGGTCGCATCACTGGAGGCGACATCAGGCTCAGTCATACAAAATACCGAACGCGTCTTACCTTCTAAGATTGGCGTTAGCCATTTGTCTTGCTGCTCCTCAGAACCATAGCGCCATAAAAGCTCCATATTGCCGCTATCAGGGGCATTACAGTTAAACACATAAGGCGCTAATAAACTGCGTCCAGTCAGCTCGGCAATCGGTGCATAATCGGTCACCGACAGCCCTGCCCCTAGCGTGTCATCTGGCAAAAATAAATTCCATAGACCGGCTTCGCGTGCTTGCTTACGCAAACTCTCATACTTTTCTGGCCATTGCCAATTTCTCCAATTGCCGTCTGGGTTTTGCGCATGACAATCCGCCCAAAACTGCGCTTCTATTGGCTCAATATGGGTTTCGATAAATGCTTTGACTTTGGCGTGCATGGCTTGACCATGTTCGGTGGCGGTAAACATCAATGTATTCTCAGACATAGCTGGCATCCTTTTCCTTGCTGATGGTTAATTATTTTCATCACGTTCACATAAAGCTTTTATAAAAAGCCCAATGCTAATTTTATAGTGTACGTGCGTATACTCTGTTCTGTATGCCACATTTATAACACAGCATTTATGAATAAACAGCAAAAAGGCGCGACCCGCTAGGACACGCCTTTTACAAAATACAAACAATGTCTCTATCTAAAGTGGAAAATTGAAAACTACTTTAGGATATTTAAACGACTATTAAAATTGAAACGTGCTAGCGCATCTGGCAGCTTATCAATCGCCATATTCACCGTTGCTTCGGCAGCTTGTGACAATCCCAACTTCTCGGCGAGCGTTGGCTTTTGACGTGAATGCAGCGCATAGACTTCATTGTCTTCCATACGCTCTAAAATATAGCTGTCTGAGGTTTGCAGACTGTCAATTAAATTCAATTTTAGCGCATCTTCGCCATACCAATGCTCGCCTGTTGCTACTTTTGCGACATCCAATGCTGGACGATAGGTGTTCACGAAATGTTTGAATAACTCATGCGTTTGCTCAAGCTCTTCTTGGTATTTGGCACGGTCGTCAGCATCATTTTCACCAAACATAGTGACAGTACGTTTATAGTCACCAGCGGTAAACATCTCATAATCGACGTCATGATTTTTTAGCCATTTATGAAAGTTTGGTAACTGTGATACCACACCGATTGAGCCAATAATGGCAAAGGGCGCAGCCACTACGTTATCCGCCACACACGCCATCATATAACCGCCACTGGCCGCGACTTTATCGACACAAACTGTCAATTTTAAACCAGCCTCTTTTAGACGTGCCAATTGCGCTGCTGCCAAACCATAACCATGAACCAAGCCGCCGCCTGATTCAAGACGTACCACGACTTCATCGCCTTTATTTGCGCTGCTGATCAATGTGCTGATTTCTTCGCGTAAATGTTTAACTGCCGTGGCTTTGATATCACCGTCAAAGTCGAGAACGAAAACTTGTGATTTATTATCACTGTTTTTTTTCTTATTTTTGTTTTTTTTCTTATTTTTGCTTTTTGCCTTCAATGCTTGCTTGGCTTTTTTAGCCATTACTTTTTTGAATTGCTTAAGCGCGGCTTTACCTTGAGTTGCCTCCATTAAGTCTTCACGGCGTTGTTCTTGGCTTTTATTTAGATGAACAACTTGTAGCTCAACAGGGTTCTTAGCAGGGTGAAAAAGCATGAGTAGCATTCCTTACATGATTAGAATAATTTGAATAAGATTTTATAAGTGAGCCTGATATGTGCACAGTGGCTGATATTTTCAAGCAGTATGACAATATTTAACCCAATGCAAATGTTACTGAATAAATACGCCCATTACTGATACTTTCCTACGCTTTGATTGGACGCCACTGGTTGTATAACAAGGGCAGATTAGGCATAATATGCGTTTACACCAAATTTTCTGTAGCCAACGTGATGACCATTTGTCTTAATCGCGTTATTTGTGCGTTTTTAGCGGATAGCTTGAATCGTACAGCAATGGCTGCATTATTGTATTTCGAATTGGGCTGACAACTGGATAATTATATTATGACGCAAAGCACTATGACGCATAGCGAATATCGAGACGAATATTGCGGAGCCGTAACCGAAAGCTTCATCGATCAAACCATTAGTATCGTAGGCTGGGTACATCGTCGTCGCGATCACGGTGGCGTGATTTTTTTAGACATGCGTGACCGCGCTGGTATCTTGCAGGTCGTCGTTGACCCTGATACACCAGAAGCCTTTGCAATGGCTGATGCGGTACGTCCTGAATATGTGTTAAAAATCACTGGTCGCGTACGTCAACGCTACGCGGGTACTGAAAACAATAATATGACCAGTGGTCAGATTGAGCTGTTGGGCAAAGAAATTGAAGTATTGGCAAAATCTGAAACACCGCCTTTCCCATTAAATGATGAGAAAACCACGGTATCAGAAGACTTGCGTTTGAAATACCGCTATCTTGATATGCGTCGTCCGCAAATGCAAGAGCGTATGGTTTTCCGTGCTAAAGCCACGTCAGCCATTCGTCGTTACTTAGATGACCATGGTTTCTTAGACGTTGAGACCCCTATCTTGACTCGTGCAACGCCAGAAGGCGCGCGTGATTATCTTGTGCCATCACGCACACGCCCAGGTAACTTTTTCGCATTGCCACAATCACCACAGTTATTCAAACAGTTGCTGATGGTGTCAGGTTTTGATCGCTATTATCAAATCGCTAAATGTTTCCGTGACGAAGACTTACGTGCTGACCGTCAGCCTGAATTTACCCAAGTGGATATTGAGACTTCTTTCTTAAACGAAGAAGAAATCATGAACATCAACGAAGGTTTGATTAAGCATTTATTCAAAACCATGATGGATGTTGAGTTTGAGCAATTCCCACGCATGACTTACGCAGAAGCTATGCGTGACTATGCCTCAGACAAGCCTGACTTACGTATTCCATTAAAACTCATCGACGTTGCTGATTTAATGAAAGACGTTGATTTTAAAGTATTTGCCGGTCCTGCTAACGATCCTAAAGGTCGCGTTGCTGCCCTACGAATTCCTGGTGGCGCGTCATTAAGCCGTAAGCAAATCGATGCTTATACCAAATTCGTTAGCATCTATGGTGCACGTGGTTTGGCGTATATCAAAGTTAACGATGCGAGCAATATCAACAACGGCGTTGACCAAGAATCTGGTCTTCAGTCTCCTATCATCAAAAATATGACCGATGACGTATTGGTCAGCTTGATTGAGCGTACTGGTGCAGAAAGCAACGATATTATTTTCTTTGGTGCGGATAAAGCCAGTGTCGTCAATGACGCAATCGGCGCACTACGTCAAAAAATTGGTCTAGACCTTGAAATGACTACTTGTCAGTGGGCGCCACTTTGGGTCACCGATTTCCCAATGTTTGAGCAAACGGACGATGGTCGTTGGACGTCAATGCATCACCCGTTTACTAAACCTAAAGGTTCTGTTGATGAATTGAAAAACAACCCAGAATCTGCTCTCTCTATCGCTTATGATATGGTATTGAACGGTACAGAAGTTGGCGGTGGTAGCTTACGTATCAATACCTTTGATATGCAGCAAGCGGTACTTGAAGCGTTAGGTATCGGCGAGCAAGAAGCTGAAGACAAGTTTGGTTTCTTACTTGACGCCCTAAAATTCGGTGCGCCTCCGCATGGTGGCTTGGCCTTTGGTTTGGATCGTCTGATTATGCTTATGGTAGGCGCTGACTCTATCCGTGATGTTATCGCTTTCCCAAAAACCAAAACTGCTGAGTGCCCACTAACTCAAGCACCTGCTGAAGTCGATAGCAAACAGCTACGTGATCTTGGTATCCGTGTGCGCGAAAAAGCACAGGCTGACACCAACAAACCTGCGCAATAAATGGTCTAACGATGTCCGGATATTTTTCTCAGTACTTATTACGTGATTCATCACTGTGTGAATGGTTATGAATCCGTATCATATTTTTAAAATCGTGCCATTGTCTGTCTTGCAGATACTGGCACGTTTTGTTGCGTGGGTGATTATCAAGATACCCAATTTGAGTATCATGCGTACAGTCAGTATCAATATGGCGTTAATTGCTCCTAAGCTGACTGATGTGCAAAAACAAGTGTTAACCAAAGAGATTATTTATCACCAGTGTTTGACCAGTATTGAATCGATCAAAAGCTGGGCCATGCCACCTGAGTGGAGTATCGCTCAGATTCGCGACGTTCATAATAAAGACATTTTATTAGAAGGACTTGCTAGTTCCAACGGCATGCTCGCTATCGTGCCGCATCTTGGTACGTGGGAGATGATGAACGCTTGGCTCAATCAATTTGGTTCCCCAACCATTATGTACAAACCTGTTAAAGGTGACATTACCAACAACTTTGTGTTACAAGGGCGTTCAAGACTTAATGCAACCTTAGTACCAACCGATGGTAGCGGTGTCAAAGCCATATTTAAAACCCTCAAACAAGGGGGCTTTAGTATCGTCTTACCCGATCATGTTCCTGATCCTTCGGGCGGCGTGGTTGTGCCCTTTTTTGGTATTAAAACACTAACCAGTACGCTTGCTTCTAAACTTGCTAGTAAAACCAGATGTGCCTTGGTCGGCTTATCTTGTATTCGCCGTGACGATGGTCGTGGATTTGACATCTATTGTTATAAGCTTGATGATCCAGCACTTTATGATCGTCATGCCGAGACCGCCGCTTATGCACTTAACCAAGCCATGCAACAGATGATTGAAGAAAAATGTAGTCACTATATGTGGGGCTATCGACGTTTCAAACACATTCCCACATTAGGAAATCCTTACAACGTTGATGAAGAAACTTTGGCCAAATTCATTCTTGACAATAAGCGGGCTGATCAAAACGTTCATGATACAACCACACGCGCTGGCAATGAACAATGAACAATGAACAATGACCTTACAATTAGCCAAACGTTTAGAGAGATCGTGAATCATAGCTGTGATAATATTGGCTGACTTTTGTACCTTTGAACGTTACTAAGGCGTGTCCTCAGTTCAATCGATCGTCTTATAAATGGATTGAAGATGGCTAAATTTTGCCAAATAGCGTCAAATAGTCAGTCAATAGCTCAATATTGTCTGCGCTACTTTCTTGTTTAGCGACAATTTATCTCATTTTCATCATCATGTTAAAAATGAGAACACGCCCTAAATATTTTTTATTTATATTAATATGAGTGCATTATGGCAACTGACGTAACCAATACCTCATCGACAGACCACACGCACGCACGCAGCACTGCTGAGCAGCGTTATGTTATCTGTATGAAATGGGGTGACAAATACGGCGCTGAGTACGTCAACCGTCTTTATAATATGGTCAGTCGCCATTTGACCTTAGACTTCCAAATGATCTGCCTCACTGATGATAGCAGCGGTATCGACCCTGCTGTTACTTGCCATCCTATTCCAGAGATGGATTTGCCTGCTGGGCCTGAGCGTGGTTGGAAAAAACTCACGACTTTCAAACCTGAACTATATGGTCTTAAAGGTGTGGCTTTATTTTTAGATATCGACATTGTTATTGTTGATAACATAGACGCCTTTTTTACCTATCAAGCTCAGCACAAAGACAGCGTGGTGATTATCCGTGATTGGAAAAAACCGTGGCGAATGATTGGTAATAGCTCTGTTTATCGTTTCAATATTGGCATGAACACCTATCCTGATTTGCTCGCAAACTTTGAGCGTAACTTTGCCACCATTCGTACCCAAGTGCGCCATGAGCAGGCTTATCTGTCTAACTATTTACGTGAGCATCATCATTTAGAGTATTGGGATAAAACATGGTGTGTCAGCTTCAAGTACCAATGCATCGCCCCTATTCCCTTTAACTTTGTGCGCGCACCTACTCTGCCAGATGGCGCAAAGATTGTCATCTTTCATGGTGAGATTAATCCGCCAGATGCCATCAATGGTAGCGGCGGCAAGTGGTATCGTCATGTTAAGCCAAGCCCTTGGCTAAAAGATTATTGGCGATAAACCCATAGGAAATACCATGAAAGCAGATGATGAAAAGCAAATAGATATTGTGATTGCTTGGGTAGATGGTGATGAGCCACTGCTTAAACAAAAAAGAGCGCGTTATCAAAAAACAACCAGCGCGGCATCTGATGCTATCAGCTCAACACGTTTCGCCAGTAACGATGAAATATATTACAATATTGCCTCCATCATAAAATACGTACCTTTCTGTCGACATATCTATATCGTCACCGACCAACAGCAACCGGCTCTGATTGAAGCGTTTGCTGAACAAAACATTTGTGCAAAAGACAAGATACGTATCATCGATCATAAAGACATCTTTGCGGGCTATGAGCAGTTTTTGCCTACTTTTAACACGCGGTCTATTGAAAGCATGCTATGGAATATCTCAGATCTGTCTGATTATTTTATATACATGAATGATGATTTTTTCTTCAACCAACCTGCTGTTATCACAGATTTTTTAGATGACGACACGATTATCATTCATGGTCATTGGCGAAAAAACACCCTTCTACAAGCCAAACTCCAATATCGAAAATCTCTACAAAAACTATCAGGCAAAAAAGTTCAACCCAAACATACGATTGCTCAAATGCTCAGCGCTAAAATCTTGGGGATGAATCAGTTTTTTGAAGTGCACCACTACCCCCATATTATCGATAAGAATATTTTAAAAAACTATCTTTTGCATAACCCTCAGCTATTGATTGAGCAAATTCAATATAAGTTTAGAGATGTGGCTCAGGTAAATCCCATTACCTTAATGAATCACCTAAAGATTCAACAAGGACAAGCTTGTTTAAAGCCGCCCGTAGCAATCAACTATCTAAAAAATGAAAATGGTGTTGAGGATTTTTTAGCAGGTTTGCAAGAACAATCTGTCAAATATGGCTGCATACAAAGCTTAGACTTGCTGGACTCTGACTCCCGTAACAATATTACCGAGGCGATGATTCAGAAGTTTTCCCAGCATCTGCCATCATCGTTATTGCTCAATCTCACTAAATAAAATTAATCTTATAATAATAAAAATATAACCTTGGAATTTTTATGAAAATAACAGTAGTAGGTACAGGCTATGTCGGCTTATCCAATGCTATGTTACTTGCCCAGCACAATAAAGTAATCGCTGTCGATGTCATAGCAGAAAGAGTCGAGATGTTGAATGCCAAGCAATCTCCTATTGAAGATCCAGATATTGAAGATTTTTTACTCAACAAACCCATCGATTTCACAGCCACTTTAGATGCCAAAGCAGCTTACAAAGACGCAGATTTTATTATTGTTGCTACCCCTACGGATTACGACTCAAAGACCAACTATTTTAATACCAAAAGTGTTGAAAGCGTCATTGAAGAGGTGCTGAGTGTTAATAAAAATGCGCTAATCGTTATAAAATCAACAGTGCCCGTCGGCTATACCAATGACATTAGAAAACGATTTTTGACAGATAACATCATTTTTTCGCCTGAATTTTTACGCGAAGGCAAAGCGCTATATGACAATCTTTATCCTTCGAGAATTATCGTCGGTGAGCAGTCGGAACGTGCGAGACAATTTGCAGATTTGCTCTTGGAAGGTGCAATAAAGAAAGACGTTCCTCAGCTATTTACTGAATCTACTGAAGCTGAGGCCATTAAATTGTTTTCCAATACCTATCTAGCAATGCGTGTTGCTTATTTTAATGAGCTAGATACGTATGCCCAGACTTTTGGGTTAGATACCAAGCAAATTATTGAAGGCGTAGGATTAGACCCGCGTATCGGCAATCATTACAATAATCCATCGTTTGGCTATGGTGGCTATTGCTTGCCTAAAGACACCAAACAGCTATTGGCAAATTATGATGACGTCCCGAGCAACCTTATCCGAGCTATTGTTGATTCTAATAGCACTCGTAAAGATTTTATTGCCGATAAAATTATTGAAAAGCAACCAAAAATTGTTGGTATTCATCGACTAGTCATGAAAAGTGGCTCGGACAATTTCAGAGCGTCTGCTATTCAAGGCATTATGAAGCGTATTAAAGCAAAAGGTATCGAAGTGGTTGTCTATGAACCCGTGTTAAAAGAAGAAGAGTTTTTTAACTCAAAAGTCATTAAGGATTTGGACGCATTCAAAGCCATGAGCGATATTATCGTGGCAAACCGCTTATCTGCAGACATCCAAGACGTGTCGCATAAAGTGTTTACTAGAGATTTATTTGGGAGCGATTAATGAAAATTTTAGTGACTGGTGCTGCAGGTTTTATTGGCTTTCATTTAATTAAAGCATTGCTGGGCAATGATTGCTTTATTGTCGGTATTGACAACCTAAACTCGTATTATGAGGTTGCGTTAAAAAAAGACCGTCTCAAAATTCTAAGCGAGCAATCAAACGAAGATACTTTTAGATTTATCACCTTAGATCTGGCTGACCGAGAAGCAATGGCCAGTTTATTCGCTGAACATGGCTTTGATATCGTGATTAATCTCGGCGCACAAGCGGGCGTGCGCTATTCTATCGAAAAGCCACATGAATACATTGATTCCAATGTGGTTGGATTTCTGAATGTGCTTGAAGGTTGTCGACAGACTAGGGTAAAACATTTGGTATACGCCAGCTCTAGCTCTGTATACGGTATGAATATCAAGCAGCCTTTTAGCACTGGAGATCGTGTAGATTATCCTATTAGCTTGTATGCTGCGACCAAAAAATCTAACGAATTAATGGCACATACTTATAGTCATTTATACAATATCCCCACGACAGGGTTACGCTTTTTTACGGTCTATGGCCCTTATGGTCGCCCTGATATGGCCTACTTTTCATTCACCAAAAAAATACTGGCAGGCGAGCAGATAGATGTCTATAACAATGGTGAGATGCAACGTGATTTTACCTACATTGATGATATTGTCGAAGGCATCACTCGTATTATCGATAAAATCCCAGAACCACAACAATCTTTTGCGACCACGGCAATCGCACCTTACCAAATCTACAATATCGGTAATAACCAACCAGTAACGCTTCGCCGCTTTATTACTGCTATTGAAAGTGCGTGCGGTAAAAAAGCAAAAGAAAACTTGTTGCCCATGCAGCCAGGTGACGTCCCAGCGACTTACGCCGACATAGACGAGCTAACAGCCGACATTGGCTTTAGACCTGAAACCAGTATCGAAGATGGCATCTTAAAATTTGTAAATTGGTACAGAGCCTATTATCTAGAAGAACCAAGAGAATCACATCAAGCATAAAATTCGATAAGTCATAGAATAGATATAGCAAGGAAGAGTCAACCTATGAAGACATTGACATATTTGGTTAATTTAGATGGAAGCGATGCGCGCCTAGAAAGCGCAACTCAGCAGTTAGAGCAAATAGAGTGGCCATTTGAAAGAATACCAGCCTATGATGGCCGCGGTAAAAATTTGTCTGATTTTGCAGATTATGATGACTCTCAAGCCAGAAAAAATCTAGGACGTAGCTTATTAAGCTCCGAAATCGGCTGTTATCTAAGTCATTACAAATGCGCTGAACAATTCTTGCAGACGGATGCTGACTTCTTGGTAGTACTAGAAGATGATATGACCTTGTCCACCAACTTCAAGACGATAATAAATGAAACCCTAGCGTTTTTACATGCTCATCCAACGTTGGATTGGTACTTGGTAAATCTTGCAGCAAAAAAGAAAAAGCTTGCTCGGGACATCGCCAGTTTTGATAAACATACATTATGGCACGCCTATTATTTCCCTATTCGTGGTCTTGGCCTCATTTGGTCACGTAAGGGCGCTGAAGCATTTATTGCAGCCGCAAAACCCATCTCTATGCCCGTTGATATATTTTTCCAACAATGGCTGAGTAACAATGGAAAAGGGTTGGGTATTTGGCCTGCATTGGTACAGCCTTTAGGCCTTGACAGCGATATCTTAGGGACGGAAGCATCGCAAAATATAAAACGCAAAGACAAAGAAAATCGAGACTTGTCCTATAATATAAAAAAACAGAAAAGAATGTGGCAAAATAAAACCAAGGCTGTTGCCAACTTATACCTAAACAAGTAGTTTATATTTTATGAAAAACATCGTTATCAGTTTAGAATCTGCGGTAGAGCGCAGAAAACATATCACTAATGAATTTCAAAAAAACAACGTCGACTTTGAATTCTTCAATGCCTTAACACCAGACTTGGCTCATACTTATGCTCAAACTTTGCCCATTGATTTAGAAAACATCGATTTGACTGGTGGCGAATTGGCATGTTTTATGAGCCATGCTTCTGTTTGGCAACAAATGATTGATCAAAACATACCTTATTTAGCCATTTTTGAAGACGATGTATACTTAGGTGAAGATGCAGAAGCGCTATTAACCACCACGAGTTGGATACAACCTGAATGGCATATTATTAAAACAGAAGCCTTTTCTGAAAAAGTATTTTTGTCTTCCAATTCCTCTGAGATTGTCTTAAATAGGCGGCGCATTGCCCAATTAAAAGGGAAGAATTTAGGTACCGCAGGTTATATTTTGTCGTTGCGCGGTGCGCAAGTATATTTGGACTATATCTCAAAAAACAAACTGCTACCGCTTGATGAGTTAATGTTTGACGATTTTATCAAACATGGTGCTGAACCCGTATATCAAATGACCCCTGCCCTATGTATTCAAGAAATGCTTTTAAATAAAGGCAATCCCTCGCTCCCAAGTGCGCTAATCAAAGATCGTCAAGGCCGTATGAAGTCAGAGAAAAAACCTGCTATGTTTAAAGCGAAGCGCGAAATTAACAGGATTGGAATGAAGATTAAGAAATCCATATTTGCAGCAGAAGTGGTTTTTAAATAGAATATTTTATCGTCAAATAATTTATTATGATAATAATTTTGGAATGGGAAAGTAATGACGGAAGATAACAAACCATCTGTAGCCATATTATATATTGCCACTGGTCGATATACCGTTTTTTGGGATTACTTTTATTGCTCTGCTGAAAAACACTTACTTCCCAATAGTAACAAACACTATGTTTTATTTACGGATGACCTAGCATTAATCAGCAGGCAGACTGACTATCCTAATGTCACAATGATAAAACAGGAGGCTTTAGGATGGCCTTATAGCACATTGATGCGCTTTAAATTCTTTTTAGGGGCAAAGTCTATTATTGAAAAGTATGACTTCATATTCTACTTTAATGCCAATACAGAGTTTCTTTCTGATATCACTGAAGATGAGTTGTTGCCTCTCGATCACCATGAGGAGCTGAGTCTCGGCGTCCAGCCTCATATGTTTCATCTTAATAAACGTGCCTACACTTATGATCGTAACCCTCAATCACAAGCATATATTCCCTATCATAAAGGAAAATATTATTTCACAGGTGCCTTGAATGGTGGGAAATCTCATGCATATTTACAGATGTGCGAAAATCTCAACCAAAACACAGAATTAGATTTAAAAAATAACGTTATTGCACTATGGCATGATGAAAGTCAATTGAACAAATTTGCATTAGATCGTACAGACATTAAAGTTCTACCACCCTATTTCACACGTGGAGAGCACGAATACTGGAAAAAAAGCTCAAAAATAATGTTTTCGGATAAGACACATTACCGATTTGGCGGACATGCTTATCTAAGAGCCGAAACAAATGACAAAATCACAAAATCTGACTGGGAACAGAAGAATGGCAAACGTCGAAGAAAGCTCAACACTCGATTCAAGCAATATATCGCCTCACTTTTTTTCTGATAGTGAGAGCCATAAACAGCTCAAAAAGAAAAAGAAAAAGCCTTATCGTTATCTATATAACTTAACCACCCCACACAGCAAACGCAAAGCGTTCGAAAAAGAGGCCAATCTTGAGCAACAAAACCAAGTAGCCACGTGTTGGGCATCTTTTATTGAGCTATATTACAGTGACAAGCTAGAATATTTTTCATTACAGCCAAAAAAAGAATTTTATGATGAAAAAATAATTTGGCAGTATTGGGGTCAAGGCATTAATGAAAATCAGTTGCCTGAATCAGTTAAATTATATTTCAAATCGATAGACAAACACTGTCCAGACTATAAAATAATTCGGCTAGATGACAGTAATATTCATGAATATCTGGATCTACCTAGATTTGTTTGGGATAAAAAAACACTCTCAGGATTTAAACCGGCATTTTTTGCAGATTTATTACGCTTAGCATTACTTGATGTTTATGGCGGCGTTTGGTTGGATGCAACTATCTATCTCACCGAACCTTTGCCTAATATGTTACAGGATAATGGTTTTTTTATGTACCAGCGCGTCACAGACGCACATAATAAACAACAATGGCATAAATTTAATAGCTACTATTTTAACTGGGATAGTAAGCACAAGGTAAACTTGCTGAACAGCGTTATCTTTGCTCACAAAAAAAATCCGGTCATTCATACGTGTTTGGATTTAATGTTAAACTTTTGGAAAACGCAAGAATATATTCCTCATTATTTTTTCTTCCAAATCTTATTTGACACGCTCATTAAGGGCAAACTTGCACAGTATCAATGCCCTATCATCGATGATACTAAACCTCATTTATTAGTTGCTACTTTGCATAACCCTTATGCTGAAGCTGATTATCAAAATATAGTCTCACAAGCTGGCATCCATAAAATGTCTTATGTTAAACAAGTCAGACCTGATTCGTACTATGAATACTTATTAAAAAACACTTAAATACAGCTTTATTACTAATGCGGACTGTCCCTATAATATAAATCACCTTTTTCTTTTGCTTAGACTATTCATTAAATTTTTTATATGACTAACTGAGATTTATTATGATTTTAATTCAAAATCTAAAAAGAATAGATGCAGGCACTCAGAAGTATATATATGAGCACCCATCTGATACTGATAAGATTATCAAAATAATGAAGCCTGAGCATGCGACATATAATGGTGGTAGAAAGGGGCAGCATTACTTGCGCGGTCACCATTCTCAGGGCATATACAAACAGTTTCGCAGAGAGATATTGCAATATCTACAGCTTTGTAAGAACAACTATGGTCAGCAACGATTTACGTTTCCAATGGAAACCGTATATGGCTTTATCGCAACGGATAAAGGGTTGGGTCTAGTGACGGAAAAGGTCATAGACCCTAGCGGCTCAACCATGACACTTTATGAGCTTTCTAATACCAATATTTTTAATGACACACACGCAAAGGCGTTAGATAAATTTTTTGATGAGTGTTGTGAATTGCATGTGGTATTGGGTGAAGTTAATATTGCTGGCATTATGTATACCGAGCACAGACAAGGTATTCCTGAGTTTGTATTGGTTGATGGCATTGGTGAAAAATTATTCATTCCTTTTAGGGCAATGAGCAAAACGATTAATGGCCATAATGTTCGAAAGATTGAAAAAAAAATAAAATCCAAAATTAGCTATTATTCTACTAAGCATTAGAATTATAACCATGATAGTTATCAATGTGACCTTTATTTATTCGCAACCAATTTATAAATACAGCAAAAGACCCAAGACAACTACGTTGTTTTGGGTCTTTTATTAAATTCTACTATCTCATGAATGAGTCTTAATCAATAAAACTTAACCAATCCATATATTGCTCATTGCGACCATGTACTACATCAAAGTACAAGGTTTGTAGCTTTTCAGTCAAAGGTCCACGTCCACCATTGCCGATAGTACGATCATCATATTCACGAATAGGCGTCACTTCAGCCGCCGTACCCGTCATGAATATCTCATCCGCCAAATAAAACTCATCACGAGTGATACGGCGCTCAACGACCTTGATGCCTAGATCATCTGCAAATTGAATGATGGTACGACGCGTGATTCCATCAAGTGCACCGCCCGCTAGATCTGGCGTATGCAATACACCGTCTTTGACTAAGAATAAGTTTTCGCCAGCACCTTGGCAGACGTAACCCTGCGGATCCATCAAGATAGCTTCGTCATAGCCATTACGAGTGACTTCTTGGTTTGCCATGATAGAAACTGGATAGTTGCTTGAGGCTTTTGCCTTACACATGGTCACATTGGTCATATGATGAGTAAATGAAGATGTTTTTACACGGATACCGTTTTTGATACCCTCTTCACCAAGATAAGCGCCCCAATGCCAAGCAGCAACCATCGCATTGATACTATTGTCACGTGACGATAAACCTAGTTTTTCTGCACCGACCCAAATGAGCGGACGAATATAGGCTTCTGCCAAGTTGTTTTGCTTGACCACATCTTTGTGCGCCTGCTCCAGAGTCGCTGCATCAAACGGTACATTCATTTGAAAGATTTTTGCAGAGCCTAACAGACGTTCGGTATGCTCTTTTAAGCGAAAAATAGCCGTGCGATTATCAGCGGTTTGGTAAGCACGCACACCTTCAAACACCGCCATGCCATAATGCAAGCTATGTGTGAGCACATGGACTTTGGCATCTGGCTGTTCAATCATTGTGCCATTCATCCAAAGCTTACCATCTTGTGTTGCCATGTTCATTTTATAATCCTTATGTTAGCACTAACGGCTATTTTTTTAGGTATAGTCGACGCACGTATAAATGCTTCGACTAGAGGTTTTGTTTAATCGTATTTATCAACATCATATGATAACACCGCAGCGTCAAATTTTATTGCTAAAATATAGTGTTATCCTTACTAAGAAATAACCAACAACTGACAGCTTTATCGTAATGTGTCGCCGATTATATCACTGGCGGTGCTAGCAAATGAAATCTTTTAGTTTGAGTATCACAGGCTATTATTTATAAGCAAAAACCTTCTTAAGAATTGGGCGAATCGCCATCGGACAAATTAACACCCATCAAATGTTGCCATTGCGCTTGTACTAATGCTCGTGTTTCTTTCCACAGTGACTCATCCACCAATAGCGATTGCTCTGATAGTGCCAATTGATGAGTAGCAGCACGAATTCTGAGGTAGGCATCCGTTAAATCTTGGCAGACTTGCTCCTCCCAAATACCCAGTGATGCCACTTCTTCGAAAATACGAACGTTGTCGCTCCATTTGGTCAGGCTCGGATGCTCATGCGAATAAGCCAATACTGCAAATTGCGCTAAGAACTCGATGTCGATGATCCCGCCTGCATCTTGTTTAAGATGAAACTTACCTGCTTGTTGTTGCCATTGACTGGTGCCCAGATGTTTTTGCATCTTAATACGCATACTGGTGACTTCTGTACGCACCTGCTCTATCGTGCGCGGTAATGATAATACGTCTCGGCGAATATCACAAAAGCGTGCCGTCACTCGCTTGTCACCGCAAATCGCTCGCGCCCTTACCAAGGCTTGATGCTCCCACGACCATGCCTTTTCTAGCTGATAGGTTTCAAAAGCATGACAAGACACCACCATCATGCCAGCATTACCTGAAGGACGCAGACGCATATCAATCTCATAAGCGCGGCCATCTCGAGTTTGGGTGTTGAGATAGTTCATCAGCTTTTGTACCAAACGGGCAGCAAACTTCATACCGCTGACTGATTTTTCACCCGTAGTCATGCCCTGCTCTTTTATCTTATGCAAAAACACCAAATCCAAATCTGAAGAATACGACAGCTCTAGCCCGCCAAGCTTGCCATAACCAATGATGGCAAAACCGCAGTCTGCCTCGGTCACTGGATCGCCATCTTGACCAATAGGATAGCCGTAGCGTTTGACAATTTCTGCAAAAGCCCGTTCTAATGCGGCTTCTAGTACCACCGCTGCGATATACGTAAGAGAATCCGACACCTTCATAATCGGACGCTCAGCCAATACATCACTAGCGGCGACCGCCAACACTTGGTTCTTTTTAAACAGTCTTAATACGCTCAGCAGCTCTTCTTCGTCATTAGGCTCTACGCGCAATAGCTGTTGACGCAAAATATCACGCAACTCTGGCTTGTCCGGCAAGTGGCGATAGCGCTGCTGTAAAAAAGTATCTAAGAGCACAGGATAATGTGCCAACTCTTTGGCAATCCAAGGACTCGCCGACAGCATGGGTATCAGCTCAATCGTTGCATTGGGATTTTCTGCAATCATCACCAAATAGATAGAACGACGACAAATCGCTTCGAGCAATGTAATGAGACGCGGCAAAGCGGTATTGGCCAATTGCTGCTGCTCTTGATGAGCGAGTAACGCATGGATAATCACAGGATAAGCGTCATCCAACCGCTCGCGAGCCTCATCACTTAAGTTAGCGACCATCTTTGACTGCCAAAAATCTTGTAATAGCATTCGATTTTCTGCCGTCAGCACGTCATTCAATCGTGAAATCTGTTCATCAAGATGTTCGGGCTCAAGATCTGTGTCTTCATGATCCGGTACTTGACGTTCGGTCACCATACGCTCAAAGGGAACATTGACATTGTCTCGGTGGTGGTTAAGGGTATCTAACAGGGCGTTCCAATCGTCAAACCCAAGGGTAACTGCCAAGTTATGCTGCCACTGCGGATCATGTGGCAGGCGCTGAGTCTGTTGATCATTAATCGCTTGAATGGCGTGTTCAAGCCGACGTAAAAAACGATACGCGGCTTGAAGCTTTTGATAAGTACTCCTCTCTAGATACTCAAGCTTATGTAATACCTGCATCGCTTGTAAACAAGATTTCACCTGTAATTGAGGATGCCTGCCACCATAAATCAACTGAAAGGCCTGCACAATAAACTCAATGTCTCTAATACCACCAGCACCCAGCTTGATGTTATCCAAATCCTCCCGCTGAGCGACTTGGTTTTGGATAAGGGATTTCATCTCCCTGAGCGCTGAAAAAGCACTATAATCCACGTAATAACGGAAAACAAAGGGTTTGATGAGCGCTTGTATCTCATCATAAAACGGCTGTTCTATCTGCCCGACTACTCGTGCTTTCAGCCATGCAAAACGCTCCCATGCACGTCCATGTTGAGAGAAGTACTTCTGTAATGCGGACAGATGAATGGCCAAATCACTACCATCACCCCACGGTCGCAGACGCATATCGACCCGAAAGACAAAGCCATCAGCCGTCTTTTGATCCAGTAATTTAATAATACCTTGACCGAGCCTTGTCATAAACCGCTTATTATCTATGCTGCGCGTGCCTTTTGATTTATCACCGTTGGTTACACCGCGAGCCTGATGGACAAAGATAAGGTCTATATCACTCGATAGGTTCAGCTCATGAGCGCCAAGCTTACCCATCGCCATAATCGCCATGTCATCAATTTGCACGTTACCTTTAGCATTGATAAAAGTCGGTTCGCCGTACTGTTTAATCAAATGCTGGTAGGTATAATCTTTGGCAAATGAGATACAACCATCTGCAAACTCAGACAGCTCGTCGGTCAATTGCTCAAGCGCTATCAGTTGTAAGGCATCTTGCCAAATCCAGCGCATCATCAGCAGTGTACGTAGATGACGCAGGCCACTCATCACCTTCACTTCATCAGCAAGTTGGTAATTATCATCTAACGTATAATCTTGAATCAAATCATCGATTTGCTGCCGAGTTAAGGTTTGATCTAACGGGTAGCTACGTAAAAACGTTTGGCATGAAACCGTTCGACTCTCCCAAATCTGATAAGCGAACTCGCTTGCCGTCTGCAATATTTGCAGCTGTTCGGTTGTATACTGACAATCTGTACCATGGGTCGCACGTGAAGGCATAGCGGGTGACATAGGGAACATAACTCCTTGCATAGAGTGATAAGACTACGTGAACTTAGCGCATAAGTTTATCGTTTTTTCTTACGAAGCAGTCACAGCATCAACTAACGATACGCAATATGTCAGTATTTAATATAAAACTACGTTTAATGACAGTGACCCTATTTGCTTTTGAGCGCTTTATGGTAGCATAAACAACTTTAGCGCAGATGATTGAAAAGAGCTCTTATGACAACCATGACCCCATTGCTTCTGATTACTGCTGATCCTAGCCACCCACTTGCCCATTTAGCGCTACGTTATGCACGCGCTTATCTCAAAAATGCCGCCAATAATAAAGATACCAATGATAATGTCACCTTAGATAATGTCACCTTAAACGTGTTTTTTTATGGCGATGCGGCGCATACGGCCAATGGTTTACGCTGGCAGTCAGCGGATCAAATTAATTTGACCAAAGAGTGGCAAACGCTCGCTGAGCAGTTCCAGTTAGCGCTGCCCGTCTGTGTCAGTACCGCACTCAGTCGCGGCATTAGCGATACAGATAACAGCAAGCGCCATCAACTTAATGGTGACAACCTTGCCACTGGCTTTTCACTGGTCGGACTAAGTGAGCTGGCGATGATGATGCAAGGCGACTGTCGTTTGATGCAGTTTTGATGGCTTGCCGTGCAGACAGATTACATTTTATGATAATAATTGTCAGCGACCAATTAGATTAGGAATTAACCATGAAATTATTAATTCAGCTGCTCACGCCGACTGAAATGGCGAGTTATGAAGGCTGTGCGCTTGCATTAACGCTAGCGACCTTTGATCATGAAGTACAGCTGTATTTGGATGCGCCTGTTTTTGGCTTGTTGATGCAGCCTGCGTCGCGTTTGCACGGCATGATTCAGTCGCTTGAGCTATATGACATGCCAGCCGCTTGGCTACCTGACGATGTCTTTAGCGGGTGGGTCACGGGTATGCTGCCTATTGATTTGGCTTCACAATTGACATTGATACCTGAAGTGGTGAACGCTTCAGACTTTGAGCAAATACTACGCTTTTAGCCTCGCCATTTTATTTGTAATACTTTAAATACTAGGACGTGTCCTCATTTTAAAAATAGAGATGAAAATGAGGACACGCCTTATCCTAAATCTAGCAACGAATCGGACACTGTTATGGCAACTTTATATCAAATACACAGCACAATGGATATGCTCAGGCGCAGTGTCGATGAGATGTCACGGACATGGCGCACCGGTGACAGCATTCTCTTGCTCGGTAGCACCGTGGCTTTTATCAGTTGGCTTGATGCGTATTTGAGTGACAGTGAAATACAAGGCATCGCAAATATTTATGCCTTAGCCGATGATGTGGCGCAGCTGAGTACCAATACCAGTGCGAAGCTCAATCTAGAGACCAAGTTGAGTGGGCTGTTAACGGACGAAGAATGGGTCAATCTGACTCAAAGTGCCAATTTTAGTAATACCAGTGCTAATAATGCGGGGTTTGATAAAGTAGTGACCATCGCCCTATGAATAACGACAATACGATCAATCATGATATAACCAATCATGCTATAACTGCGGCAATCAACGTTGAATTGGATCAAGACGGTCATTTATGTGACCATAATATCTGGACCCTTGATATCGCTCAGCAATTGGCCAACACTCTAGAGGTGCATCTAGAAACTGAGCATTTACAAATTTTACAACAGGTACGGGCATTTTTTACTCAGTTTAATCACGCACCAGCTACGCGCCCACTGATTAAATGGTTACAGAAAACCTTGCCAGAGCATGATATCAGCAATCAGAAACTACAGCAGTTATTCAACACTGGCTTGGTTGCCCGCCATGTCAATCGCCTTGCCGGTCTGCCCAAACCACCCAACTGCTTATAAGATATATGGCATATATGATTGATAAGGTGTTATGAATGGCGATGAATACCTGAATGTTGGATCATCGCCTGCAATCAGTAAAAAATGCATGGCTATTTTGGATCGTACACTGTCAACGTCTCATACCCTATACTACGACCTTCGTCACCAGTGAAGCCTTGCTGACGCCATACCTCATACAGACATATCGCCACACTATTCGATAAGTTCAAACTGCGTGAATCAGCCAGCATAGGCAAGCGCAACCAGTGATCAGCGCCGATATCTTCACGTATATCATCTGCCAGACCTGCTGTTTCAGAGCCAAATACTAAGGCGACATTAGGTATCTGCTCAGGCATCAGAGCACGATCAGATTCGGCAGCCATCTGTTGCCCACCAAAGTCATAGTCATAAAAAGGCTTGCTCAGTTTGGTGGTCAATGCTGTGACAATATGACAATCCGCTGCCTGTAGCGCCAGTTTTGCTGTCGCCCAATCATCATGTACTTGTAGGTGCGCGTATTCATGATAATCCAAACCTGCACGCCGCAGCTTTTTATCATCAAGCTCAAACCCTAATGGCCTTACCAAATGTAGCTGCGCGCCCGTGTTGGCACATAAGCGGATAATATTGCCCGTGTTACTAGGCATTTTTGGCGCTACCAACACAATATGAGTGGTCATATCGACTCCTTAAGTCGTCAAATCTGCATATTATCGTCGATCCGAGATAACGTAGACAGACTCTACTAAAATGATGGTTATTTGAATTTCTGAGCAAAAGGTAATTAAAAGTTACAGTTTACTGCCAATAATTACATTTTGATACTTTGCACAGTTTTTAACTTTCACTATGATGTCTCTAACGGATATCGAGATAGTATTTATCAATTATTATCTTATCCAATAACCCCTCAGTGAGGCTCAAGCCTAATGCTTAGCATCACTGTTATTATTTATAACGACCCATTTTTGAGGATTCTATTATGAAAAAATTAATCATCGCATCTTTAACTGCTATGTTTGTTCTAACTGGTTGCAACACTTTTAAAGGTTTGGGCCAAGACGTATCAAGCGCTGGCGAAGCTGTTACTGGCGGCGCACAAGACGTACAAAATAAAATCTAAGTATTGATTTTTTTGCGTATTTGAAAGGCTTATCATTTATGTGATAAGCCTTTTTTTATGACTTTATTTTTCGATAGTAAAGACTGACATTAAAGAACAGTAAATATCTCTAATTATAAGAAAGCTCGCAATATCTGATTGAGATAACGTTGACCCAATAGCGTTGGCTGTAGCCGCTCGGTATTGTCTACTAGCAATCCCTGAGTAATCAATTGCGCCACTTGTACAGCAATATCATCGTAACTCAGCCCTGTCCTTGCAGTAAACATAGACCAAGCGACGCCATCATGTAGACGTAGCGCATTCAGCATAAACTCACTGACCAATTCATCACTGTCAATTTCCTGCCAACCCACCATTTTTGGTGCATTTCGTTTAACAGAAGAGTCAGTGTTATCTTGATAATCCACATAATCTTTAGGCAGTCGTGACTTACTAAAACGATAAATACCAGAATCTGCTAGCAAGTCATTCTTCAAGCCATTCTCTGTTAATGCTGATGCTTCATGAGCAATCGTTACTTTGCCATGCGCGCCCGCACCAATCGCTAGGTAGTCACCAAATTGCCAGTAATTCACATTGTGACGGCATGCCTTATCTGACGCGCCTGCCCACGCGGATACTTCGTAATTGTGGTAGCCCAATTGCTGCAACAACGCTTGACCTGCCTGCTCAATATCTGCCAAGTTATCCTCATCTGGCAAAATCGGCTGGCTACGGTAAAATACGGTATTGGGCTCAATCGTTAATTGATACCAAGAGATATGCGTCGCCCCAGCATCGTGTGCCATCTGGATATCGTTCAGCGCCTCATTCATCGTTTGCTGCGGCAGCCCATGCATCAAATCGACATTGACTCGCTCAAACCCAGCCTCGCGCGCCGCACGAATCGCTGACAATGCTTGTGCAGGGTCATGTATGCGACCAAGGGTTTTGAGCTTATCAGCAGCAAAACTTTGTACACCTATCGACAAACGATTGATACCCACCTCTAAATATTGGGAAAAAGGCGCATGCTCAAGCGTGCCCGGATTGGCTTCCATCGTCACTTCAATGCCATCAGCAAACTTAAAAATGTTGCGTAAGCCAGTAAACAATCGCTGGTATTGCGCAATGGGTAGCAGTGAAGGCGTACCACCACCGATAAAAATCGAACTGATTTCACGCGCTTGGGTTAACGACTGCTGCATGGCGGCATCTGACAGCAGCGCATCCACATATTCGTCATACATAGATAGTTGCATATCCATCGGCAGCTCATGCGAATTAAAATCACAATAAGGGCATTTTTTGACACACCACGGGATATGAATATAAAGCGCCAGTGGAATGGCGCTTACCTGTATCCCACTCGCAGTATTATTAGAGATGCTGAGATTATCAGAAAAATGAGCAGGTGTAATATTTGACATAAACGAAGGTATCTATAAAAAAGGTTACATAAATGGATGACTGCTGTTACTAGCAGAAAGTAGCGCTAGGATAACGGCTAATGTAATTAAAAAAAAGGCTATCTTAAAGAAAAGCCGATCAATAACAAAACCAGTCACAAATATGCATGTTAACCCTGTATTTTTATAGGCAAAATAGTGAAGAATGATGGCATAAAATGGCATTGTATTAAATGACATTGCATACAGTGATATTGTAAATAATGAATGGCTGATAATGATAAATAGGATAAAGATATGGCTTATTGGTTAATGAAGTCCAACCCCAAGTTTTTTGGTATTGATGATTTGCAACGCCTAGAGACCGACAGTTGGGATGGTGTACGCAATTACCGCGCTCGTAACTTCATGCGTGACGAGATGCAGGTCAGCGATAAGGTATTCTTTTATCACTCTAGCGCTAAGCCGTCTGGCGTCGCTGGCATCATGACGGTAAGCAAAGCAGGCTATCCTGACCCTTGCCAGTTCCATCCTGAGCACCGTCATTACGATCCTATTGCCACCGAAGATGAGCCACGCTGGTATATGGTAGACGTCACTTTTGAGCAAGCGTTCATTGATATTCTACCACTATCAGCCCTTAAATTTTTACCCGCACTTGAGGATTCATTATTAATGAGAAAAGGCTGTGAGCAACTTACCGTGATTCCACTAGACGCCAAACACTGGTACGCCATTATGGGTATGGCAGAAACCCTTCATCTGCTATCTGAGTAACTGATGGTTAAATCGTAACGATTGCGTAAGGTTTTTAGTGTTATCAACGAACACTTATTGATGCGCTGCCTGCAAAAAATTTGCTATATTTGCGATTTATGCTCAACAATTCATTTCTCGACCTTTTTTATCACACCTTCATTCCCATTATCAGGACCCGCTTATGAGCGCACCCAAACTACTATTATCTGTATTAACCGTCAGTATATTCAGTCTGACCCTTAGCGCCTGTGGCAGTGACGGGGACAAGGTCAAAGAGGAATATGACCGAATAGAAGATCAGGTGAAAGATGAATATGATCGTGTGGAAGACAAGGTCAAAGAGAAGTATAAAGAAGTCGAAGATAGGCTGAGCGATGATGAAAAATCCATGGCTGAGATTTTGGAGTCGGTATTTTTACCAGAAGAATCACTCGATAATTTCTTGGATAAAATAACCCCAGAAGGCGGTCGCGGCGGTTTATATGTCGGACACTTCATTGAGATTGACGATGGTGACAGCGACGATATCGATATTGGTGCCGTCTACTTTGATATCAGTAAAGATGGCGCTGGTAGCGTCGATGGTAGCGTTAGTTATCAGCAGCAAGCCTGCCAAGAAAATAACACTTTGGGTATCAACTCAGCCATCAAGGTTGACAACTATATCGCGGGTAAAATAACAGGCAGTCTCGATACGTTAGCGTTTTTAGACATTAAATATGTCAATGGTTTGGGCATAGAAACACCAAACTTATTAACCACCTTTGCGGGGAGCTTTGAGGAAAAAGAAGCAGGATCACCTTGGAGAGGTAGCTTTGAGTATCAGGATGGCCTTGGCGGTAAAAAACTGACCAGTAGCGAAAAAAATTGCAACGTCACCTACACCATCAGCGATCGCTCTAACTTTAAGACGTACCCACTTGATTATAGTCTGGGCAAAATGACTCTTGATGTCATCGGTAATGGCAATCAAAAGACCGTCTCTTGGCAAAATCCTGCCAATACCAAGTATTTACTGGTCAGCCAAATTGATGTCAACAAAGCCGAGTCTGGTGCCAACGGCTATGTGCAGAATGTGATATTAAGTAATCTTGAAACACAGTTTGCCCCTGTCATTCCAGCCATGTCCACCAATTACGTGATTGTCGTGCAAGCATTTGATGCCAATAATACCTTGATTGGCTATGAAGCAGTGGTGCAAGACTTGCCTGAGTCGCTATAAATGCCTGCTGATGTGCCTATAAGTTAGAATGGTTATCGTCCAGTGCACACTCTATGGAATCGATCATCTTTCACAGTCAGTTTTTAAGATCGATACAACGCTTTTAAAGCGTTGACATCATAGCGTGGCTTCTTTACCATTCTATTTATTTATGACCTGTCAATCCACTGCTTGGATTGACGGGTTATTTTTATTTTTGTGCCTGCCTTTTTTTGCATACTCTGTCTATATGGGCTTGCTCATATTATTTATCGGAGTATTATCGTCGGCACGACTCCCCCTTTTACATCCATCCAAAAAACTGGATTGGCTTGGTTAAACGTGCTTAGGGCGTGTCCTCATTCTCATTTGCTTTTCTGCTCAAATTTTTGGTCATGGTATGACCGTCTCGCTATTGTTTTGTTGATGGCAATACTTGCTCATCTATCATAATTACCGCAAAGAATAAAAAGTTGCTTACTATGGTTTTCCCATTATCTTTTAGAGATTTTAAAAGCTACAGCTTACGCTTAGGCGTGCTCGCGCTTCCTATTTTAATTACTCAGTTTTGCCAAGCAGCACTTGGTGTGGTCGATGCTATCATGGCAGGTCAAGTCTCCGCGCTTGATTTGGCTGCCGTCGCCGTTGGCTCTGGTATTTGGCTGCCGCTGTTTTTATTAGCCACTGGTATTTTAATCGCCACCACCCCTCTTATTGGTGAGGCGATTGGTCAAAATAAGCACCATCAAGTACCACATATCACGCAGCAGTCTTTATGGACCGCCAGTGTCATTGGTATTATGGGCTTTATCATCGTTAATTTAGCACCCAATGTACTTGGGGTCATGGGTGTGCCTGAAAATATCCAACCGATAGCAACACAGTATTTGCATGGCGTGTCGTTTGGTTTTCCCGCTCTGGCTGTCTATGCGGTGCTACGCAGTTATTGCGAAGCACTTGGGCGACCTGAGCCGGTGACAGTGATTAGTATTATCGGGCTACTTGCCGATATTCCCCTTAACTATATTTTTATCCACGGTCTGTTTGGCATGCCCGAAATGGGCGGCGCAGGCTGCGGGGTCGCAACGGCCATTGTGTTATGGATAAATGTTTTATTACTGGCGGCTTATACCAGCTTTACTAAGCGACAGCAGTTTGCCAGCACGCGCTTCTTTTATGCCTTTGCCAGTCCTAATCGTGCACAGATTAAAAAGCTCCTTAAACTTGGTATTCCGATTGGTATCTCTATCTTTTTTGAAGCCAGTTTGTTCAGCTTGGGCGCTCTTGTTATCAGTCCATTAGGTGAGCTCGCAACCGCATCGCATCAGGTGGCATTAGCGGTGACCTCCCAGCTGTTTATGATTCCGATATCGGTCGCGATGGCACTGACAATCATGGTATCCAATCGTTTTGGCGAAAAAAACCTCATGGCGTTACGTCAAGTGCAAGCCACTGGTCTTATCTGGACAGTATTGATTGCGCTCACTTGTATGATTGGTATTTGGCTATTTAGGCCGCAATTGGCAGCCGCATTCTCTGATAACCCAGCCGTTATCACGCAATCTATGCATTTACTTATTTTTGCTCTTGGTTATCAGCTGTTCGATGGTTGGCAAGTCAACGTCGCTGGTATATTGCGCGGCATGCAAGACACCACGATACCAATGTGGGTCACGTTGTTTTGTTACTGGCTGGTGGCATTGCCGCTCGGTGTTTATTTGGTGCGCTTCACCGATATAGGCGCACAAGGGTTTTGGATGGCATTAATCACGGGTTTATTCTTATCGTCTATTCTACTCACCCTACGCCTGCGCTACCAACAAAAGCGTCTGACGGCGATGTGGGGTTAATGCATCAGCGATACTGATGTAAATGCAGTATCTACTAACCATGACTAGCGCTACATGGTCACATAGACTATGATAAATCATTAAGCATTTCTTACTCGTAAGAAATGCTTACGTCATAATATGTAAAAAAACTCAGTTAACAACTGTACATCGATTGCTCATTGCCATGAATATAGGTATCATTAGCAATTACCTACACAATATTTAGTTACACTATTTCTTGAAATTAGTAGAAGGCAAAATTAAAACTATGGATATTGAAAAAATACGCACCCTAATCGCCCTCATGGAAGAAAGTGAACTGGTTAATTTAGAAATCAGCTCAGATGATGAACACATCAGCTTAACTCGTCACTATGATGCGCCTGCACCGACCATGATGGCCGCACCTGCTGCTGGCATTGACCCTATCACTGCTGAAGCAAAGCCAGCGGTAAAAGCGGGTAGCGTTGAGACATCGCCGATGGTTGGTGTTTATTACTCAGCCCCTAGCCCTAATGATCCGCCATTCGTAAAGGTCGGACAAAAGGTGCAAGCTGGTGACACATTGGGCATCATCGAAGCCATGAAAATTATGAATCCTCTTGAGGCAACGCAAAGTGGTGTCGTTGACGAAATCTTAGTCGATAACTCCGAAGTGGTACAGTTTGGTCAACCCGTCATACGCTATAAAGCTTAACGACACTATTTACCAACCTTTACCTCATTATGATAGAGATTTCGTTATCATTTGGCATTTTAGCTTGAGTTATTTTATCTTTATCGTAGCTCAATTTAATAGTGCCTAAAATAACGACTCTATCAATGACCGCCGCTTCGACAAGGATGACCCCATGATAAAAAAACTGCTCATCGCCAATAGAGGTGAGATTGCCCTACGTATCGTTCGAGCCTGCAAAGCCCTTGGCATAGAGACCGTCGGTGTCTACTCTACAGCTGATGCAAACTTGATGCACCTGCGCTTTGTTGATGAGGCAATCTGTATTGGCAAACCCAATGCCAATCAAAGCTATCTTGATATCAATACTATTTTAACCGCAGCTGAAATCACTGGTGCCGATGCTATCCATCCGGGTTATGGTTTTTTGGCTGAAAATGCTGAATTCGCTGAACGCGTCGAAGAAGCAGGTCTCACTTTCGTTGGTCCTAATGCTGACCATATTCGATTAATGGGCAATAAAGTCTCTGCTATTAATGCGATGAAAAAAGCTGGCGTACCGACCGTCCCTGGTTCAGTGGGCGCGGTAACGTTGCATAATGCTGAAGAGCAAGCACGTCATATCGGCTTCCCGTTATTGATTAAAGCAGCTTCTGGCGGCGGCGGTCGCGGTATGCGCGTGGTTGAGCGCTTCGAAGAAGTCATTGGGCAAGTACAGGCTGCTAAGCAAGAAGCTGAGCTGTGGTTTGGTGATGATACCGTGTATATGGAACGCTACCTACAAAATCCGCGCCACGTAGAGATACAAGTGCTTGGCGATGGTAATGGTAATGCCATTCACTTATATGATCGAGATTGTTCATTGCAACGTCGCCACCAAAAAGTATTAGAGGAAGCCCCTGCGCCTGATATCCCTGACGATGTACGTCAGCCTATCTTAGACGCTTGCATCAAAGCATGTGAGTTGGTGAAATATCGCGGTGCGGGTACTTTTGAGTTTTTATTTGAAAATAATGAATACTTTTTTATTGAGATGAATACTCGTGTGCAAGTTGAACACCCGGTAACTGAGATGATTACTGGCATCGACGTGGTCGTCGAGCAGCTAAAAATCGCAGCAGGCTACGGTTTGTCTTATCGTCAAAGCGAGATTGAGATTCAAGGCCATGCCATTGAATGTCGTATCAATGCTGAAGATCCAGCCACCTTTATGCCTTGTCCTGGTACAGTCACTCAGTTATTTGCCCCCAGTGGTGCTGGTGTACGCTTTGACTCGCATCTCTACCCGGGCTATGAGATCCCAAGCTATTATGACTCATTGATTGGCAAGCTTATCTGCCATGGTCAAACGCGCCAGCAAGCCGTCTCTAAAACGCTACATGCACTCGATGAATTGGTAATTGAGGGTATTAAAACCAATATCCCGCTGCATCGCGATGTCATTTTGGCAGATGACAATTTTATTCACGAAGCACAAAATATTCATTATCTTGAAAGAGAGCTTCTAACTGGCAATAAAAAGAAGGCGGATGTATAACCTGCTTTGATTTTTGTCAAACATAAAAAAAACCGCTACCTATTTAGATAGCGGTTTTTTATGTTTCTATTTTAGAAAAAATGGTTTTAAGTTTTATAAATAAAGAAAATGCTACGGTAACACTCTATTAAAATTCATAAAGCATTCATTACCATCAGGATCCGCACACCATTGCATTTGGTTGCCATCGTGATTTAAAAACGCAATCAACGCTTCGTCAGTTTGGTCGATTTGGTTACCTGAACAATCTACCTCGTTATTGTCATAGACTGTTTTTAGCGCAATAATGGGCAGCCCTTTTTCTCGGTGCGTGATTAGGTAACGACCATATGTCCACTCTTTGCCACTCACTGCCCACATCTCATTATCGGCCGCAAAATTATATAGCTCGCGGCACTGATTTGCTTTTTTGGCGGAGGCCGTTAACTGGTTGTTAGTATTTGGCTTAATATTAAGGACGCGCTTTTCACTTTGCACAAGGAGACCGCCTTCTGTGCCCGCAGTCACTTCTGGCTCATCACTTTTTGTCTGTTTCAGCTCTTTTGCTGCAGCTTGTCTGGCTTTTGCTTCTTTGGTCATCGTGATACTACTGTCTAAGTCGATTTCCCATTGTCCTGCGATAGCTGGGCTGATATGAGTGGTAATAGTCGGTTTAGTGACCACCTCGCCATTTACTGGCAATGACGCCAAAATAGCAGCCAATGAAAATGAAGCAAGTGAGATAGGTTCCATAATTAACCTTTTGTTTATAATAATATAATATGAGTTATGTACATTAGCGTAAGTCTTAGACATCAAAAACACAAGTAACATTATGCTATTAGTCGCGATGCTTTAACCAACTGCAAGATAGGTGATAGTTATAAATGTCTACTTTCTGCATATAGACTGTCGTTTTTCATGCAAAAAATAACGCCATCGCTTTACTTGCCAAAGACAAGAAGCGACAGCGTTATAGCGACAAGTTATTAAGACGATCATAAAAACATTAAGCAGTGGCAGTACTCACTGCTTGAGCAAACGCTGATAATGCGCCTTTAAGCATTGCTGATACAGTACTACTGCAAGTGCCAATACCAGAATAAACTTCACCATCTACATTTAGTTGGATATAAGCCGCCGCATTCGCATTAGTTTTGTTGTCATTATTGGTATCATCATCGATGCCATCACCGCTATTGTGCTGCGGATTAATCGCATGCTCAGCGTAGTTGATGACATGTATCGATTTACCAGTGTGCTGGGCAAGGCCGTCAATAAACGATGATAATGGACCATTACCAGTGCCATCAATATTAATAATGTCCCCATTCATTTGTACTTGACCAGTAAAGTAGACTTCACCGCCTTTATTATTGACCGTATAATCTAACAGCTCAAAACTGCCTTGCTGTAGATACGTATCTTCAAAGGTTTGTAAGATTTCATCATTCTGCAATTCACGAGCAGCTGATTCAGCTTGCTTCTGTACCACGCCGCTGAAGTCAATTTGCATCCAGCGCGGCAAATTAAAGCCATAGTTGCGCTGCAAGATATAAGCCACACCGCCTTTACCAGACTGGCTATTGATACGTACCACATCCTGATAACTACGACCAATATGCGCCGGATCAATTGGCAAGTAAGCCACATCCCAAACGTTATCCGTCTCGTTTTGATGCTTTTCGTTATAATCGAGAGATTTTTTGATGGCATCTTGATGTGAGCCACTAAAGGCCGTAAAGACCAATTCGCCGACGTATGGATGACGCGGATGTAAGGGCAAATTGTTACATTCGCTGACCACTTGTACAATTTCGCTCATGTTACTAAAATCAAGCTCTGGATCGATACCTTGGCTAAACAGATTCATCGCCATGACCATGATATCCATATTACCCGTGCGCTCACCGTTACCCAATAGCGTACCTTCGATACGATCGGCACCCGCTAACACCCCAAGCTCTGCTGCTGCAACCGCACAGCCACGGTCATTATGTGTATGCAAGCTGATAATGACATGCTCGCGCTGGGCAAGATGACGGCAGAAATACTCGACTTGATCGGCAAAAACATTGGGCATAGACGCTTCAACCGTCGCTGGCAAGTTTAAAATCACTTCCTGCCCTTGTTGTGGTTGCCATACTTCACAGACCGCATCACAGACTTCTACAGCATATTCAGTTTCTGTTTGACTAAAGCTCTCTGGTGAATACTGGAACACCCATTCTGTTTCTGGATATTTAGCCGCATATTCAACCAATAATTTAGCACCAGTAACAGCAATTTCTTTAATCTCAGCTTTGTCTTTACCGTAGACCTTTTCACGTTGTACACGGCAGGTTGAATTATAGACATGAACAATCGCACGCTTCGCGCCTTTTAATGACTCAAACGTACGGGCGATCAAATGCTCACGAGCCTGCACCAATACCTGCAAAGTCACATCGTCTGGGACGTGATTTTCTTCGATAAGTTTACGAGCAAAATCAAATTCAACCTGCGCCGCTGATGGAAAGCCAATTTCAATCTCTTTAAAACCAACCTCAACCAACGTTTTAAAAAAACGCATTTTTTGTTCGATTGTCATCGGATCAATCAGTGCTTGGTTGCCATCACGCAGATCCACACTTGCCCAGATTGGTGACTTTTCAATCGTTTTGCTCGGCCAAGTACGCTCTGACAGCGAGGGCGCAAAAGCAAATGGACGATACTTTTTATAATCAAAAGCAGCATTTTTGGGTGTAATCTTTGCAGTCGTTGAGGCTACAGTGCGTTTGGCTTGGTCAGACATAATCAATCCTTAGATGATATGGGAATTTATGTTTTTAGCTGGACGGCTGGTGATTAGATCAATGTTTATCATACGAGATAACCAATGTTTATACCATAATAATATCAGAGTTTACGCAATAGAAATCCGCTTTCTTTGATAATATATCGCGCTATTTTAGTGAAAAAATACAATTTACTCAGTATAATTAGCTGAATTCACTAATAAAGCAACAGATCATGTCAAACAGTCATCTGAATAGTCCACATTTAGCCGATATTGATGAGATCGATCGACAGCTCTTGCGCGTATTGCAAACTCAGGCACGTATGAGTATCACCGAGCTTGCCGAACACGTCAACCTGTCAGCCACGCCTTGTGCACGCCGTATTAAACGCTTAGAAGATGCTGGTATTATCACAGGTTATCACACCAAAACAGATGCGCAAAAACTTGGCTACCCGCTCGCCGTCTTTATCGCGATTAGTATGGACCGCCATACGGCTGAGCGCTTTGAGCAATTTGAGCGTAAGATTCAGAGCTTTGATGAAGTCATTAGCTGTAGCATTGTCACGGGTCGTACAGAAGACTACCTTATCAAGGTAAGAGTACGCGATATGGCACATTATGAGGAGTTTTTATTACATAGGCTCAATCGTATCGAAGGTGTCGCTCAAGTGCATACCAGTTTTGAGCTGCGAGAAATATTTAATCGTAGTGTGGTTTAAATGGTAGTCGGTGGCTGTCGACGAAACAATAGCAACAGCACCAATCCAACCATCAATCCAGCGGCGGCAACGAGTAACCCTGCATTGAAATTGTCGTCCTGCCCTGCCAATGCTACCGTCACCAATGGTCCCAAGAACTGACCCAATGCATAAGCCAAAGTTGCCAATCCTATCAGCAAATTTGAGTAAGCAGGATTGATATTTTTAATCAAAGTGAGCGTCATCGATACCATACCCACAAAGGTCAAACCTAAAATAGCAGCATTGCCGTACAAACCAATAGCGCCGTCGAACCATATGGGCAGGCACATCCCAAATGCTTGTAATATCGTTAAGCCTATTAACGTTTTAATTTCACCAATTCGCTTGGCAAGTGCGCCCCACAGTGGATTTGATAACATCGCAAACACACCAACGACTAGCCAAATGAGCAATCCAGCATACGTCTGCGTCGTGAGGCGCTGTGCTGCCATTACTGGCAAAAATGTCGCAGAGGTAATATAACCAAAGCCTGCCAGTACATAGCTCGCTGACAGCAAAGCAATAGCCTTACGATGGCCAGCAATGGCCTCATACAAAGCGCGCTTAAAGCTCAAATAGGTTTGATGCACTGACACGTGCTGTGTAGGATCAGTCTGCAGCAAGTCGGAACCATTTGCTTGTCTTGGTTTTACCGCATAGAGTAGCCATACCAGAGGTAAGCTTGTAAAGCCTGCTACCAACCAAATGACATCAAAATGATAGCCCAATATCAACAACCACCACGTCAGTATGGCAGAGGCACTGATGCCCACACCAATACCTGCGTAGTGTACTGCCGACAGTACAGAGCGGCGTTCAGGACTTAAGCTTTGAATCACAAACGATGAGCTTAAAATCATCGCTACACCGCTTGCAATACCTGCGATTAGACGAATGAGATACCATAGAGTTAATGACATATCAGGTACGACAAGTAGCATCGTTGTGACGACACTTATAATCGCCCACAGTGTCAGCGCTTGCCACGTCGAGCGCTGAGGCACAAACATGGCAATGAGGGCACCGATAAAATAACCGATGTAATTGATAGAGGCAAGCCAGCCTGCAATCGTCGTTGAAATCGACACTTGCACCATAATATCGGGTAAGGTGGCAGTAAACAAAAAACGTCCATAGCCCATGACGACTGCCATGCAGTACATACCGATACAGGCAATGGCAGCTTCATTGGTAATATGAGGAAAAGCACGGCTTTTGAGAGCAGTCATCATGACAGAGCCATTTTTGCGGCCATTAGCACACAATCCTTTGTGTTAGAGCATTCAAGAGCAGCGGCGGATTAATAATCAAACATACAAGCGAAAACTACGATACGTTTACTGTTGGCGGCATGGTCACATCTGTTTCTGTGTGTCCTAGCATTTGTACGCGTTGATCACTAAACATATCCATATCAGGTGCCAGCGTACGCATAAAGCGATCAAAATATAGCATCTGCTTGGTCAATAAAGCAAAGTCACGTGGGAAATGTATGCCATGGCGCTTACCGACTTCTACAATCTCAAGCATCATTTTATTTAGCTCATCGGCTTGCTCTTTACTATTAAAAGGCACACCACTGGTAAAGGATTTGTCCTCCGCCATAATAGTCTTCATCATACGCTGCAAATCATTACCCAACGCCACTACATCGACTTTATTGCCACCATGGGTCATTTCCATATCAATCATATGGCGCGCCATCGCTTGATAGTCACTGTCCTGCATGGCCTGCATCATACCCATGCACGCACGCCAACTCTCAGCTTTTAGCTTACCGACAATACCAAAATCCAAGAAGCCAATACGACCATCGGTTAATAGCATCAAATTGCCCGCATGCAAGTCAGCATGAAAACTGTTGCACAGCATGAGACTGGCAAACCACGTATTCAAGGTATCCGCCATGACTTGCGCAGGATCAGCACAATACTGACGCATGAGCGACTCATCGACCATAGATACGCCGTACAAGCGGCTCATGGTTAGTACACGCTTGGTCGTCAGCTCTTCATATACTTTGGGTGCTACCACGCGTGTATTACCTGATATGGCTAAGAACTGCTGAAAATCGCGGATGTTTTGTGCCTCAGCGATAAAGTCCGTCTCGGCAAGCATGCGCAGGCGAATCTCATCGATAATCGGCGCAATACTGGCAAACTTCATCGACGGCATCAGAATCTCAAGTAACTTAGTCACCCCATGCAATACGCCCAAATCGGTCTGCATAATGGTCTCGACGTCAGGCTTTTGCACCTTTAATACGACTTCATCGCCATTATGCAACCGTGCCGCATGAACTTGCGCAATAGAAGCTGATGCCAATGGCTCTGAGTCGATATGGGCGAACTTATCAACAAGCGTCATGCCATCAACCGCCAACTCTTCTTTCAATACCTGCTCGATATAAGCATAGGACAATGGCGTGGTCTGATCCAAACAGCTCTGAAAAGCTTTTACATATTCGCGTGGAAACAGTGACGGCGTACTGGCGATAAACTGACCAATCTTGATATAAGTCGTGCCCAACTGCTCAAACGTTTCTTTTAATAATGTGGCATCAGGCTTTTCACCTTTTGCCACTCTCAGCGCAGATAAACCTGCCACGCTGGCTGTTTGGCGAACACGGTTCATGACATTGAAGGTATGCTTTAATAAATGCGGACGATGAATTTTCATAAAAAACAACTATGGTCATAAGAAAGGGTTTTGAGAATAGGCGATTATAAATAATGACAAGTTACACAGCTACTAATGAACAATCACTAATGACTACTACAGACAGGACAAGCAGCATCTTGGCGATAGCCCATCAGCCGTTGCTGCATCTGGCTACCATCCCATATTAATAGCTTATTTGTCAGTGGATTTTTGGTTAATCCCAAATACTGCAGGGCAGCATTCGCTTGCAAATTACCCATGATAGCAGTGGTACTCGCTAGCACACCTGAGTTAGCACACGTACGCTCATCAGCCGCTGCATCAAGTACTACCGAACCAAACACGCAGTGATAACAACCAGTGTTTAGTTGCGGCTCAAATAGCGCCAACTGACCTTGCATCGCAATGGCTGAGGCAGATAATAGCGGGATTTTATAGCGCACGCTAATACGATTGATGACATCACGCGTCGCAAAATTATCGGTGCAATCTAAAAGCAAATCAGGCTTGCCTGTCGCCATATCGAGCAATTCATAAGCATTGTCTTCGCTTAGTCTTGCAACTGTACCGCGAGCGGTAATTAAAGGATTAATACGCTCTAACATGTGCGCCGCTGTTAGCGCCTTAGTTTGACCGATATCCTCAGGTAAAAACAGCGTTTGGCGCTGCAAGTTGCTGGCTTCAATGATGTCATCATCTATCAGATGAATTTGCCCAAGTCCTGCACGCACCAGCATCTCAGAAGCAGGACAACCAAGCCCGCCTGCCCCTATCATAACCACACGAGCTGACTTTAAGCGTAGTTGAGCATCAATATCCCAACCGTCTAATAATATTTGCCTTGCATAACGCAGCAGCTCTTCATCCAACAACTGCCCTTCATATGATGTGTGCGCCATATTTATTACCAATAACCTATTATTAAAGAAGTCTACTAACAAAAACCTGATGACTTAATTTGACCCAGCGTAACACGATCATTACCACCATAATCTTGTACTGTACGCACAGATTCGAAGTCACTGTCTACAAACAACTTGCGAACGGCATCACCTTGGTCAAAACCATGTTCGATAGCCAGTAGCCCACCGACACGCAAGTATTTCGGTGCCTGTCCTACGATATGCTCTATATCGGCAAGCCCATGATTGGGAGCACTTAAGGCACTAATAGGTTCGGCTACAAGGCGTGCTAAATGCTCATCTTCCTCATCGATATAAGGAGGATTGGACACAATCACATCAAATAATAGCTCGCCATGACTGGGCAGCTCGTCATACCAACTGCTTTGTATAAACTCAATATCAGCAACATCATTGATAACTGCATTGTGCTGAGCAACCTTGAGCGCTTCTGGCGACATATCCACCGCAACGACTTGCCAGCTTTCTGCCTCACTGTCTGAACGCTGCGTATTTAACTCGTGAGCGAGACTAATCGCAATACAACCTGAACCTGTCCCTAAATCCAATAACCGTTCTGGGCTGCTGACACTGTTTGGCTGAGATTTTATCCAAGTTAATACTTGCTCAATCAGTATCTCAGTATCAGGTCGCGGAATTAAAGTGTGCTCATTGACAGTAAATATCAGCGACCAGAACTCTTGCTGACCCGTCAAATACGCAAGTGGCATTCCTTGCTGCATCTTCGTTACACCTGCATTGAATTGCTCAATTTCGCTGTCCGTTAATTGATAATCTTCATCCGTCATTAAGGATATCGCAGGCTTATCGATGACATATAATAGCCAATCGGTGAGCCAAAATGGCGGCAAATTGCTATTTGCAGTCTCATTTGTCAACTGCTGAATGTCCTGCTTGATTTGACGAATGGTCGATGCTGTCATAAGTAACTCTTAAAAATATTATAAATCAATGAAAATAAAAATAAAAATACTGTTTAGCCTACTCTGACGCACGTGGTGGTTCTTTGGTATCAGTCAGGTTTGGATTTGCCTTGACTAACTTATCACTGCTTCCATTATTATTGTCATCGTCATAAATATCATCGTTATCGCCGATGACGATATGTTTATCAACAAAGTAAATCAACGCCAAAATTGGAATACCAATGGCAAAGGTAAAGATAAAGAAAAATGGGTAGCCCATATTGTCGACGATAGCACCAGAATATCCACCCATGACTTTAGGAATGAGCGTCATTAGTGAAGAGAAAATAGCGTACTGCACTGCCGTAAAGCGGATAGAAGTCAGCGCTGATAAAAAAGCAATAAAGACAGCACTAGCAAGACCAGCCGCCAAGTTATCAAATATCACTGCCATATACATGATTGGCAGACTGCCTGGATTATACGTCAATACCACAAATAGTAAGTTGGTCGCACAAGCGAGAATAGCGCCAATCATCATGGCATGCATAATGCGGAAACGCTGTGCCAGTAGCCCTCCTAAAAACCCACCCGCAATTGCCATGATCACACCAACCAACTTTACCGCATTGGCAATGTCAGTTTTACTAAAGCCCATGTCCTGATAGAAGACGTTGGAAATAACGCCTGCTACGATATCTGAGATACGGTATAGCCCGATGAGCGCCAATAGTAATAACGCCTTTTTGCCATAGCGTCTAAAAAAGTCCAAGATCGGCTCGACCCAAGTTGCCATGGCTACTTCTTTTTTCACCAACCCAACTTGTACCAATGCATAACCTGCCGCCATCGCTACACCCAAGCTTATCAGCAGATGCAATGTTTCAACAAAGAAGCTGGAAAACGCACCTTCAAACTCTGGCAGTACTTGTCCCATCAATATATAAGCGGCGATAAAAGCGATCACAGAAAATACAAATAGCGACACCAATCTCACATAATCTTCGCGAGTCTCAGCAACCAATGGGGCTTTATTAATAATTTTTGGTTGATTAATGATGAAATACAACAGTAACAAAGGGGCACAAGCGACCAATGCCAAAAAGTAAAACTTAATCGCTGGCATTACCATTAAAGGTATAAATGCCAATGTGCTATCAAATACTGTATTAATTAAAATATTGATCAGATAGATAACGCCAAAAAGTAAACCTGGTATGAGTAATAAAGCAGAATAAATAAGAAATACTTTTAAATTACCCTTCTGCTTTTTACTTTGCAACGTTTCGGCCGTTGGCTCATAGCTAGCAAACGTCGTTAATACCCCTAAAGTCATGACACCTGCCATGATGTAGTAAGTATTTCGCCATGCCTCATAACTATAAAAAGTCTCATTCGAGCCAAAAAAATCTGCCAAATATAAAGCACCTGCCCCCGCGACGATCATGCCGATGCGATAACCTGATACATAAATAGAGGATAAAATAGATTGCATCGATGGCGGTGCAAGCTCGATGCGGTAAGCATCAATAACGATATCTTGGGTGGCAGAAGAAAAGCCAAGCAGCACTGCAGCACCTGCCATGTAGACTAAAACATCTTCACTAACTGGATTAACATTTGCCATCGAAAAAATAGCCAATATGATAAGCAGCTGTGATACCACCATCCAACTGCGTCGACGACCCAACCATTTAGTCAAAAATGGCACAGGAAGCGCATCGATTAATGGTGCCCAAATAAATTTAAATGAATAACCCAACGCTGCCCAACTGAACATGGTCACAACGCTACGATCAATGCCTGCCTCTCTGAGCCATAATGACAAGCTTGAAAAGATAAGCAGTATAGGAATACCCGCTGAAAAGCCCAAAAACAACATGATAATGACACGAGGGTCTAAATAGGCCTTTGCAGCCTCTCCCCATGATTTTTTGGCAATTGGTTGATTGGGCGGCACAGATTTGACAGCAGACATAATAACTCACCAACACTTAAGATAAAGAACACAACTGCGCACAATTTTTATCAATCATTAGCATCATCTATCGGTAACTGACACTGATAAATAGCACTGACAAACGGGATCGATAAAAATTGCTTAACGTTGCACAAATACAGCCATTACAACAAAATTGAATTATGGTACTTGAGAACCTCTACGTTGACTAGATGTTTTTGCACTAACTGACTGATTGTGGCGCTTGCACGGTGGCTTATATTTCGAAGTAGTAACACAGGTTATATCAATCTTTCCCTAATGTTAGGTTATCCATAAGTTTTCTTACCAATTTCTCTCATTAAAGATGTCTGACAATGCTTTTATTTATAGGTAATATATAGATAGAGGTAGAATCAGCACAAGCTTGATTGGCTTATCACCATCCTACCCAGTAATACGAGCAGTGGCGTTAATAGCAAGCTGAATGAGTTACCACACAAAGATTCCATGATTAATAATTTAAAACTTATAATTCTTATATATTAGTTTTATAAATATACAGTGCTTCGTTATGCTCTTTGTATAGACAATGATTATCTCGATTAACTATTCGTTCTTTTTATTATCATAGCCTAGGAGTTTTACTATGTCTGATTCAACCAACACCCCAACTGACAAAAATACAGCGCAAGATACCGCTGGTTGCCCCGTAAATCACGAAGGTAGCAACAATGATGTACCAACCAACACAACGTATGATCAAGGTGACGACCAAGGCCCGACGATTCACAGTGAAAACGTTGATCAGACGCACGCACCGCAGCGCCATAGTATGGGCGGCTGTCCTGTCATGCACCAAGCACATACTACGAACGCCTCGGCAGCAACCGACTGGTGGCCGAATAGCTTAAACTTAGATACCTTGCATTAGCAGGATCACAAAACCAATCCAATGGGTCCTGACTTTGATTATGCAGAAGCCTTTAAGCAATTAGATTTAGAAGGCGTCAAGCAAGATTTAAAAGATCTAATGACTGAGTCACAGGCATGGTGGCCAGCAGATTGGGGTCATTATGGTGGGTTGATGATTCGTATGGCTTGGCATTCTGCTGGTACTTATCGACGCTCTGACGGGCGCGGTGGTTCTAACACTGGTAATCAACGCTTTGCGCCATTAAACAGTTGGCCGGACAATGTCAACTTGGACAAAGCACGTCGTCTATTATGGCCGATCAAGAAAAAGTATGGTAATAAACTTTCTTGGGCAGATTTGATGATCCTAGCGGGTAATATGGCTTATGAATCTATGGGCTTTAAGACGTTAGGTTTTGCTGGTGGACGCGCTGATATTTGGCATCCAGAAAAAGATATCTATTGGGGTTCTGAGCGTGAATGGCTTGCTGCTACTAAAAATCGTTATGAAGATGATGATAAGCGTGAATCGCTAGAGAATCCTTTAGCCGCTGTGCAAATGGGCTTGATCTACGTCAACCCAGAAGGTGTCGATGGCAACCCTGATCCAATCAAAACAGCACAAGACATCTGCACCACTTTTGCTCGCATGTCAATGAATGATGAAGAAACGGTCGCCTTGACGGCTGGTGGTCACACGGTTGGTAAATGTCATGGTAATGGTGACGCTACCTTATTAGAAGATGAGCCAGAAGCGGCTGACATCAAAGAGCAAGGTCTAGGTTGGCGCAACCCTAAAGGCACAGGCAATGCTGGCGATACCGTCTCAAGTGGTATCGAGGGCGCATGGACCACGCATCCAACCCAATGGGATCATGAGTATTTTGAATTACTGTTAAATCATGAGTGGGCACTGACTAAGAGTCCTGCTGGTGCTTGGCAGTGGGAGCCTATCGATATCAAGGAAGAAGATCGTCCTTTGGATGCACATGATCCAAGTGTACGCCGCAACCCAATCATGACCGACGCTGATATGGCAATGATTAAAGACCCTGCTTACCGTAAAATTTCAGAGAACTTTCTTCAAAATCCAGAATATTTCGATGAAGTATTTGCAAAAGCTTGGTTTAAGCTTACCCATCGTGATTTGGGGCCAAAATCTCGCTATTTAGGGGCGGATGTGCCAAGCGAGGACTTCACTTGGCAGGATCCAATTCCACAAGGCAATGTTAATCTGAGCGCTGATGATATTGCAATCTTAAAAGCACAGATACTAGGCAGTGGTATCGACCATCGCGAATTTATTATTACCGCTTGGGATAGCGCTCGTACATTCCGCGCCTCAGACTATCGCGGCGGCGCCAATGGTGCACGCATTCGTTTAGCCCCGCAAAAAGACTGGCTAGGTAATGAGCCTGAGCAATTGGCTCGCGTACTTGAGGCGCTCACTGACATTCAAACGAACTTTGATAAAGACGTCAGCATCGCAGATTTAGTGGTACTCGCTGGTAACACCGCCATTGAAAAAGCAGCAGCTAATGCAGGCATTCAAATTGAAGTGCCATTCGATGCGGGTCGTGGCGATGCGAGCGATGAGATGACTGACACAGAAAGCTTCTCTGATTTAGAGCCACGACATGATGGCTACCGTAACTGGATCAAAGGCAGCTATGCCATATCACCTGAAGAGATGCTATTAGATCGTACTCAGCTGATGGGCTTGACTGCACCCGAAATGGTCGTTTTAATCGGTGGTATGCGTGTCTTGGATACCAACTACGCTCAGAGCCAACAAGGGATCTTTACTGAGCGTGCTGGGACACTTAGCAATGACTTCTTTGTGAACTTGACAGACATGAGCTATTCTTGGCATCCCGTTAAGACAGACAATAATGACGCCCCTGCTCTCTATGAAGTGCGTGAGCGTGCTACTGGCAATGTAAAATGGCAAGCCAGCCGCGTAGACCTAGTGTTTGGCTCAAACTCCATACTACGCGCTTACGCTGAGCTTTACGCACAAGACGATAACCTAGAAAAATTCGTTCATGACTTTGTAAATGCTTGGAATAAAGTGATGAATGCGGATCTTTTTCGCTAAAACCCACTGAAATAGATACGCCTTTATCTTAAAAAAGCCCTCTTTAATCGAGGGCTTTTTTATTGTAATGGTTTGCTTCTAGCAACGGACAAACGACTTATTCTATATTCCAAATAAATATAAATAGATAACCATTAAGTATATACAAGAATAAACACTTTGTTTTACACTACCTTCTTACTGCATATTTGTACATTTTCACTTTTGTATACAGACAGGGTTTGTATATTTATACAATAGGATTTAGTTATGGCAATCGACGTAGTGGTCAATCAGCGGCATTTACAGATTCAGCTCAAGCAGTTGGAGACAGTATGGCATACGGTGATTAATGGCTATAACTTAAGTCAGGCGGCGACCGTACTGCACACCAGTCAATCTAGCCTATCAAAACATATTGCGGCACTTGAAAATCAGCTCAAAACGGAAGTATTCGTCCGTCAAGGCAAACGCCTAACGGGTCTTACGACCATGGGCACAGCACTAATGCCGCATATCGAATCTATCTTCGCCGAAATCCGTACGATTGAAAACCTAAGTCTCGATTTTAATAATCCGAATATTGGCACGCTGACGATTGCCACCACTCACACGCAAGCGCGATATGTATTGCCGCAAGTCGTCAAAGAGTTTAAAGAGCGTTTCCCCAAAGTCAACCTAATACTACAACAAGCAGATCCAGAGACCATCGCGCAGATGGTCATTCGCGGGCAGGCGGATATTGGCATTGCAACCGAGTCTTTACTTCATAACAATTATTTACGCTGCTATCGCTATTATGACTGGACGCATCGCGTCATTGTGCCAAGCGATCACGAACTGGCCAATCACGAGTCTGTGGATTTGCCGACCCTCGCCAGCTATCCGATTGTGACCTATCACGGTGGCTTTACGGGGCGCGGTGCGATTGACAAAACTTTTGAAGAAGCAGGATTGGAACCAGATATCGTGCTAGCAGCACTCGATGCTGATGTAATTAGTACTTATGTAGGTTTGGGCTTGGGTATCGGCATTATCGCAGAGATGGCGTTTGAACCAAGTCACTATCAAAATTTAACCGCGATACCAGTGGATCACTTTGGGCGCTTTACCAGTTGGATGGCGGTACGTGATGATGCAGAAATTCGTCAGTATGGTCGAGCATTTATGGAACTGTGTCAAAAACAATTTAGCCAGTAAAGAACCATTCATTCATATTTTCACTAAACATCAATGGCATCATTATCAACAGATAATGATGCCATTTTCTATTCTTATTTCTACTCAAAATCGACTGGCGCGCATGTGATTCTTATAACGCTACCCCATTATTAAGATTTGTTATCGTCTTAATTTCTGACCTTTATATTCAATAGAACCGCCCCATTATATGAACTATTGAACGACTAGTTACAGCAATATTGAATTAGCACTAGATTCTTGAGGTGCTAGTTCATCATTGCTGTCGCTAGTCTCTTTTATAACTAGAATCAAATACCAATATAACCATGTCGTTGAAAGGCGGCATCATAAAAACAGGTGATTTATGAGTAACGCTATTCCCTTATCCTTTTTAGATCTAGCACCCGTGCCTGAAGGTAAAACCATCGCTGAAGGCATTGCCCAAACGGTTGAGACAGCACAGCAAGCAGAAAAAGTCGGCTTAAACCGTTATTGGATGGCAGAGCATCACAATATGCCGGGCATCGCCAGCGCAGCGACGTCAGTACTACTAGCGCATATCGGCAGCCAAACCAAGCATATACGTATTGGTGCTGGTGGTGTGATGCTTCCGAACCATGCACCTCTCGTCATCGCTGAGCAATTTGGCACTTTGCAGGCATTATATGGTGATCGCGTAGATTTAGGGCTGGGTCGTGCGCCGGGTACTGATAGCGCAACCTTTCAGGCACTACGCCGTCAGATGCAAGATGCTGATCGCTTTCCGCAAGACGTCCAAGAATTGATGTACTTTTTAGGGAACGGTACAGATAATAGCCCAGTACAGGCATTTCCTGGGGCAAAGTCAAACGTTCCTATCTGGATATTAGGCTCTTCTCTTTTTGGGGCTACGTTAGCGGCGCATCTAGGACTTCCTTATGTGTTTGCCTCACACTTTGCACCGCAAATGCTTGGGCAAGCGATTACAGCTTATCGTGAACAGTTCAGACCATCAGCCTATTTAGATAAGCCTTATGTCATGCTGGCAGCCAATTTATTACTCGCCGATGACGATGCTACTGCACAGTATCATTTTACCTCTGCGCAGCAAAGTTTCGTACGCTTGCGCCGTGGTGAAACAGGTCAAATGCCGAAACCTACTCACGATATGGACAGTATCTGGAGCCCTGCTGAAAAAATGATGGTGGATAGCGCATTGTCAGTGTCATTCATCGGTTCTGTAGAAACTGTCAAACCGAGACTGGCGGCATTCCTTGCCCAGTATCAGTCAGACGAGCTGATTGTGACGGCTAACGTTTACGATCAGGCAGCGCGCATGCGTTCACTGGAACTTACACCTGAGTTAAATTTATTTACTTTACAATGAAATCAGACACTTGCATAATTATTGATAAACCTTAGCTGGATGTTTGACATGGATGCAACTCCTATTATCGGTGCCTCACTGCTTATTGGCTCATCAATATTTATGTACATTGTTGCCTTTCTGGCGGTGATGGCTGTCGGTGGTTATTTGACCTACCGCACCAGCCCAAAACGTAAGCAGCGGCGCGAAGACCAACGCAATAAAGACAATCTAAGTTAATAACCGCTCTAAAAACATGCTAGGGGCGTATTAGTTGAACGTTTAAAGCAATGTAAAAAGCCCTCTTTTCTTATTTAGAAAGAGGGCTTTTTTTGGCTTGCTACATAATAAAAATACAGCAATCTTTACGTACGGTCACTGTGAATGGCATTACCATTCAACTGATGAGCCAAGATTTTTTTGGGCGGCTTGTTGTGCGACATATAGAGCGACTGCTGCATCAAAACTGGCTGCACCAACCGATTTAAATAACGTAACACCATTATTAGACTTAGCGGTTTTTTCTTGTAGCGCCCCTGTGACTAGCGCTTGTAAGTCACCACTCAGATCGTCCCATGTCCATGCACAATCGACATTATCGTGAGCTTGGATTAAATCACCCGCTTCATGACGACTGCCAACCAAATCATCGACAACGACCATGCGACTGTTTGCAATGACATCATTGCTTATCTCTTTCATTGAAGGCTGATAGGCGCCGACTGCGTTGATGTGTACATCAGATTTAATATGGTCGAGATCAAACAAACCTTCTGTTGCGCGGGTTGCGACATTAATAACATCTGCATCACGGATAGCATCATTGATATTTTCGCAAACCGTTATAGTAACGTCCCATTGCGGATAATCACGAGTAAATTTTACTTTAAAAATCTCAGCGCCTTCCCTGCTTCTATTCCATAAATATACTGTTTTAATCTCAGGACGTACTGTCATTACCGCATGTAATTGCTCATAAGCCATGCCGCCACAACCGACCACCGCCACACTTTGACAGTCAGCGTTTGCCATATATTTGGTCGCAATGCCTGACAATGCCGCCGTACGTACTTGGGTAATATAAACCCCATCCATAATTGCCAATATCTCACCAGTATCATTGTTTGACACGGTAATAATCGCCGTTGTGGTTGGTAAATTTCGGCTCGGATTATCAGGACAAATGGTGACCAATTTTACGGCGGTATACTCGTTCTTACCATCATAAATCGTCGCAGGCATTGATAAATGCGAACCTGAGCGATGAGTGTCATCTTCACTAAAAGTTTCAATGACCAAACGTTCAGGCGCTTTGATCCAATTGGGATGCGCTGCCTGTTGATGTAACAATGCTTCTATCGCCCCAATGGCAGATTGCATATTGAGATGTTCGGTCACGATTGCTTGGTTTAGTAATTGCAATTTGAGTACTCCTATTTATAGATTTATTATTAGAACATGTTTTATCACGCCAAACGGCTACTACATTAATCCTAACCCGCGTAATGTTGCCGCACCAATCGCCATTCCAAACATACCTACGACGGTGGTAAAAGCCAAAATATTAGCAGCTAACACATCATTGCCACCCATGGCCTTTGCCATTACATAGCTGGCGGCGGCTGTTGGTGAGGCTGCCATCAAAAACAACACACCCATATGCACACCTGATAGACCAAATCCCAATCCAATAGCGATGGCAATCAATGGCGCAACGATAATACGTCCGATACTCGCCTGCATGGATAGCCCTGAAGGGTGCAACATCGACTTCAAATCAATACTGGCACCGGCGCAAATCAATGCTAAGGGCAATGCCACTGCGGCCAGTAGATCGCCAGTCGTATGAATCACACCTGTAATAGGCGGCAGTGGTGATGCCTTATAAGCAAATGCTGCTACCAATGCGATAATCAGTGGGTTGGTAAATAGCTTTTTGATAATCATGGTACTGCGACTGAGCCAAGTATCATCCACACTTTTGGACACACGGCTGAGAGTGATAACCGCTAAGATATTAAACAGTATCGTCACCACACCCATATAGACAGCGCCGATGCTTAAGCCACGTTCTCCGTAGGCATTAGCAACCGTTGCCAGTCCAATAATAGCCATATTACTCCGAAATATTCCTTGTACAAACACCCCTTGATCAGCCGGTTTGCTCACAAAATATTTGGCATAAATCTCTGCACCTATAAACAAGATGAATGTCACCAGAATACCAGCCACTATCAGCGTGATTTGTTTGCTGTAATCGACATCACTATCAACGACGCTAAAAAAAAGCAAACAGGGTAAACAGTAATTAAAGACAAAGCTCGATGCTTGATCAATAAAAGTCTGGCTCGCCTCACCGCGTCTCTGCATAAAAAAACCCAACCACATTAAGGCAAGGTTGGGCAAGACAATGGTAATAGCAAAGACAATAGCATCAATCATAAATAGGCTCAATTCGTTGACAAGCCCATCATAATATGGACATCAGCGAGATAAATTGACAAGTAATCATTAAGTTTTCTAACCTAGTATAGAGACAAAATAGCAAGTAAGACAAGCGCCTGCTCTATTTTCTTTTAACAGCGGCTGTATTTTTAACAAACAAAAGCCCATAATGATATATCATTATGGGCTTTTGTTATACTAGTTATACTAGTTATACTAGTTATACTAGTTATACTAGTTATACTAGTTATACTAGTTATACTACTATTATGAATCTAGCGCAGCTTTTGCTTTTTTATGTTTTTTCACCGTCATAGCTAATAATTGAATGGCAGCAGGCGTCACACCGCTAACACGTCCAGCTTGGGCAAGCGTCGCAGGACGTACTTGTGTCAATTTCTGTACAATCTCATTTGATAAGCCTGATACCACACTATAATCAAAGTCCAGTGGCAGCGCTGTATTTTCTAGGCGCTTCATCTGATCAATGTCTTCTTGCTGACGGTCAATATAGCCTGCGTATTTGACAGAAATCTCTATCTGCTCACCCACTTGCGCATCGACTTGCGAATCAGTGATGGCAGCGATATCAGCAAAATGAATCTGCGGACGCTTGAGCAAATCAAAAGCAGTTGATTCTTTTGACAGCACCTCGCCCGTTTGCTCTGTGACTTTTTTGCCCAACGTATTAGCAGGGGTTGCCCACATATCTTTGAGACGTGAGGTCTCCGTGGCAATGGCTTCCATTTTTTGTTGGTAAGCCTGCCAGCGCACATCATCTACTAGACCAAGCTTGCGACCTGTTTCAGTTAGGCGTTGATCTGCATTGTCTTCACGTAATAATAGACGATATTCTGCACGACTCGTAAACATACGATATGGCTCAGTCGTACCATGGGTAATCAAATCATCAACGAGCACGCCAAGATAGGCTTCATCACGGCGCGGTGTCCACGTTTCAAACTCACTATTATTAGTCGTAACCAATGCCGCATTAGTACCTGCTAGCAAACCCTGTACGCCAGCCTCTTCATAACCAGTTGTACCATTAATCTGTCCAGCGAAGTAAAGACGATCGATAGATTTGGTCTCGAGCGTTGGCTTTAGGTTTTGCGGATCAAAATAATCATACTCAATCGCGTAGCCTGGACGGGTGATATGCGCGTTTTCTAAGCCTTTCATACTATGAATAAACTCTAACTGCACATCAAACGGCAAACTCGTTGAGATACCATTTGGATATAGCTCATGTGTCGTCAAACCTTCTGGCTCGATAAATATCTGATGGCTGTCTTTATCCGCAAAACGATGAATCTTGTCTTCGATAGATGGACAATAACGCGGACCTACCCCTTCGATTTTGCCAGAGAACATCGGTGAACGATCGAGGTTTTCACGGATGATGTCATGCGTGCGCGCATTGGTATGCGTGATGTAGCAATTGACCTGCTCAGGATGCATAGACACATCACCCATATAACTCATAACAGGTAGCGGCGTGTCGCCCGGCTGTACGGTCATCACACTAAAATCAACGCTACGCGCATCGATACGCGCAGGCGTACCTGTCTTTAGACGACCGACTGGCAGCTTAAGCTCACGCAAACGATCTGCCAACTTGATAGAAGGTTGATCGCCTGCGCGACCACCTTTTGAGCTTTCGAGACCAATATGAATAACACCGCCCAAGAACGTTCCTGATGTCAGTACCACCGTTTGCGTATTAAAGATAATACCCGTTGCAGTAACCACTGCCGTCGCACGACCATTTTCAACTAAGATATCATCAGCCGCTTGTTGAAATATATCAAGATTTGGCTGATTCTCAAGCGTATGGCGAATGGCGGCTTTATAAAGAATACGATCCGCTTGCGCGCGTGTGGCACGTACTGCTGCCCCTTTACGACTATTAAGCACTCGAAACTGGATACCCGATTTATCCGTTGCCAGTGCCATTGCCCCGCCAAGCGCATCAATCTCACGCACCAGATGGGATTTGCCGATACCACCAATTGCTGGATTACAGCTCATTTGCCCAAGCGTCTCAATATTATGTGTCAACAGCAAGGTCTGCGCGCCCATACGTGCGGCTGCCAAAGCAGCTTCTGTGCCAGCATGACCACCACCGATCACTACCACGTCGTAATTTTTTGGGTATTGCATATACGCCTCACTTGACTCATAACGCCGCTTTTAGCCAAAAACTATTATTACCAGAATTTTATGGCTAAATAGCATGGTCATCAGCAAATAAACGTCAGTCGGATTTAAAAAGTTAACGACTTGGAAAAGCCGCTAGATATTGGATTGTTAACCCATCATTATAACAATTTTTTGATACTTAAAAAACGCCGCAGTAGAAACTATTTACATTAAGTGTTAAGCATCATTTTTAAACTTAGTAACTAGCGCCTAGTTACCAGGGCTCAGCGGTACGATTTGATCTGATTGACCACTGCTCAGCATATGCTGACTGCCATAACCTTCTGGATTGATCTGTAAATAAGCATTCATCAAGCCAATGGCATCGCCATCATTACTGGCCAAAATTTGCTCTTTAATCATGTCCACTGGCGGTAGCAGCAAGTTTTTTAGCAATGCCAAACGCTGCTGGTTATCGCCTTTATTAACGACCATCTCGATAAGTTGACGCGCATCAATGGGCAAATCTGGCGTATTCTGTGCCAATAATGCCAAATGATAAGCGCCCGCAGAATCTTGATCCGCAACGATACGCTGCTCAATCGCAATATAAGTGGCTTCTGTTGCGCCGCCTGCCACGCTAAGCTGATGAATACATTTCAGCGCTGAATGTGGCTCATTGCCAGCAATTTCAATGATACGCGTGGATTCATTTTTTAAATGCTCACGGCGTTTTTCGATTACCGCTTGCTCAGCAGCTTCTTTTTGCACGTCCGGCTGTTCCGTTGCTTGATTATTCATAAAAATCTCTTACTCGTATGATAATTATTATTTATATCGCTGATATCTTGCACACTATATGGGGGTAAATTCGATAAAAACAACGAAGCATAAAGATACTAAAGCGTAAAGACAATAAAAAACCCAAATAGCCATTAACTGACCATTTGGGTTTACTGTGCTTTATCTTATCAAGTTTATTTGAATATCAAAGACATCCAAAGCATACTCTCAAGTATTAAGCAGCAGGGCTGTTTGCTTCAACCAATGGCTTAAGCTCGCCTGATTGATACATTTGTAAAATGATGTCTGATCCGCCCATCAATTCGCCATCAATCCACAACTGTGGAAAAGTCGGCCAATTGGCGACTTTTGGCAAAGTAGCACGGATTTCTGGGTTTTCTAAAATATTTACAAACGCAAATGGGCGACCAATTTGAGTAAGAACTTCAATCGATTTAGCAGAAAAGCCACACTGCGGGAATTGCGGCGTTCCTTTCATGTAAATAATAACTTTATTGTCACGGATTTGATCACGGATCAATTGTTCAACGTCGTTTGCAGCAGTATTTGGGGTTTGCTCACTCATAAAAGCTCCTATTGATAAAGCGGTTCATTGAAAACAGTGATTGATATTACAAAATGATTGAGAAAAGAGATGGCTGATACATGGGGCAAGCGCCACGGTATTACAAGTACAACTCTATAGACTCTATATATAAAATCTACGCTCAACTCCCCAAGTCAATATGACTCGGAGTGCTCAAGCAGCGATGGCACCCGATCCAAGCTATCTAGATTCGACAACATTAGGGACTAATAATACCACGGCATTGGCCATAATGCCCTCTTGCCGACCGGTAAAGCCTAACTTTTCAGTGGTAGTGGCTTTAACGCTGATATTATTGACCGCCGTCTGCAAATCACTGGCAATATTATCACGCATGGCTTGACTGTGCGGTGCCAGCTTTGGACGCTCACACATCACAGTGATATCAGCGTTGCCTAGACTATAACCAGCCTCTTGCACTTTACTGTAGACATAACGTAGCAGCACCCGCGAGTCCAACCCTGCATGGGCAGCATCTGTATCAGGAAAATGCTGACCGATATCGCCAAGCGCCAATGCGCCGAGCAGTGCATCAGCAAGCGCATGCAGCACCACATCTCCATCAGAGTGTGCTAGCAAACTGTGCGTGTGTTCAATAGGCACACCTGCTAGCACCACATATTGCTGCTGCTGACCATTATTGTGAAAAGCGTGAACGTCGATACCTTGACCAATTTTTATCATTATTATTCCAAGATGAGTGAAACGTGATTAAAATAATTCAAAACCACTATCTAAATTTCTAAAGCGATTTTACCAATGTCTAGACACCATCGGTCGCCACCAGTTTCAATTAACTGGTATAATATGACGTTTATTTTATCATAATACCAGATCCAAAAGATAAGCTGACGTCGTTCTGCTAAGACTACCTATTGTAGCAATGGCATAATTTTTAGCGTCAATATCTATTTTGGAGAACGTACAAATAGTTGAGCCGCTTTATGTCAGCCATACAAGATACCTCAAGCATAGCCGTTTCTGAATCTTTTACGCCTCATCGTCCATTAACACTTGCCGATATCGAGAATCCTAGCGCCAAGCACGTGATTGTCGGTATGTCAGGTGGCGTTGATTCTTCTGTATCAGCCGTTTTACTTCAACAAGCAGGCTTTAAAGTCGAAGGTCTGTTTATGAAGAACTGGGAAGAAGATGACGGCACCGAATACTGTACGGCAATGGACGATCTAGCGGACGCACAAGCGGTATGTGACAAAATCGGTATGAAGCTACACACAGCCAATTTTGCCATGGAATATTGGGATCGGGTTTTTGAGCATTTTTTAGCAGAATACAAAGCGGGTCGTACGCCCAATCCCGATATTTTGTGCAACAAAGAAATCAAGTTTAAAGCGTTTTTAGACTATGCTTTGACGCTGGGTGCAGATTATATCGCCACCGGTCACTACACGCGCCGTAGTATGAACTATACGAATGCTAATGGCACTGAGGTTGCGCAGCTGTTACGCGGGCTTGATAACAATAAAGACCAAAGTTACTTTTTACATGCGGTTGGCGGCGATAAAATCGCTAAGACGCTGTTCCCAGTGGGTGAGCTTGAAAAACCAGTGGTACGTCAAATCGCTGAAGAACATGATCTTATTACCGCCAATAAAAAGGATTCAACGGGTATTTGCTTTATTGGTGAGCGCCGTTTTAAAGACTTTTTACAACAGTACTTGCCGGCACAAAAAGGCGACATCGTCACGGATGATGGTCACATTATCGGTCAACACGATGGTTTAATGTATTACACCTTAGGACAGCGTGGCGGTATCGGTATCGGCGGTGTCAAAGATCGCCCAGAAGAGCCTTGGTTTGTATTGGCAAAAGACTTGGACAACAACCGTTTGATCGTTGGACAAGGTCATGAGCATCCCATGATGCTGAGTAATGAGCTGCAAGCTTATAAGCTCGATTGGGTCGATGGTTTACCGCCTGCAGATATATTTAGCGAAGACGGCTTACGTTGTATGGCAAAATCGCGCTACCGTCAGCCAGACCAAGCGTGCCGAGTGTTTGCTGTTGATGATAAAGGTTTAGAAGTACGAGTGATATTTGATGCGCCGCAACGTGCAGTGACGCCAGGTCAGTCAGCGGTGTTTTATGTCGATGAGGTTTGTTTGGGCGGCGGTGTCATTGCCTCTATTGATGCGCCTTGCGGGATTTGACATCTCAGTTAACATTAATTAATACAATGATTTGTCTTTTTTTAGGATACTGAATGACCGCTCGCCTTTTCGCCTTGCTGAATATCTCATTTTCTTGTTCGATATGGCTGAAGCGAGGTCTTACGCTTACGCTTATTGCTGCGTCATTTAGTGCACAGTCAGCACCAGCAGAGATGGGTAGTATCACGGTGACCAGCTCTAATGCTTCGACTGGTACTGCTTCTGGCATCTATATCGCAGCAGGTTCTGGTGCTACTGGTCGTTTTACTTTGGTGCGCAATGAAAATATTGGTTATAACAGTAATGCTGAGATAACACCATCTAGTGGTACGCGCACCAACGGCATTGAGATCAGGAATGATTCTAATACTAGTATTGATAGAGATCAATTTGAGTACACTTTTACTATTACGCCTAATGATAACGCCTCTATACATACCATAAAGATTGGTCAAGCCAGCTATTCAATGGGTGGTAACTCAGAAATTGCACGTCAAACGTTAAGTTTTACCCAAAATAGTCAAATTAGTCTACCTGCGCAAGCCACTATCAAAAACAACCCAAATGTCCCCTATTACTATAATGCAATGGGTGATTATTTTATGGGTACCAAACTTAATGCGACTCAATTGAATTCACAAAATGCTGTGTTCAACCCGCAGCTGCGTACCGATAGCTCAAATGTGAATGGTAGTGGTTTATATTATTATAATATTACTAATCTAGCGGGTGCTACTGGTAGCCAAAACCCATATACCCCTACCTTGAATACGAATAAACAAGTAAGCCTCAATTCAAATAACGGAGTTTTACCACCGACGCCAACTTTTGAAAATATTATTAAAAGTATCAATAATGACAGTACTTATTCTGCACTCTCACCTAATACCGCTATTTCCAATGGTGGTACTTATGTCAGTTATGGCATCGAAAACAGTCAAAGCAATTACGTGGTCGCGGTAAGAAATGCGAACGCCGTGACTTTGACCTATGAAGGTATTATGAATGGTAATATCGGCATTGCGCGTAACGTAGTCGGTGAAACTTTTAACGAATGGATCAGCTTTGGGGTAGAAAGTGAACCGTTGAATTATGTCTTTTCAGGCACTGTATTCAATGATAATGGCGGTATATATAACAATACCAACTTCTTCAATGGTACTTTTGACTCTGCTGAAAGTGGTATTGCAGGTAGCACAGTCAAGCTGGTTGACTGTACAACTAATGCGCCTCTTGAAACTATCAATATTCCTACTAATATTGTCGGTAAATATGAGATTAAAATACCTATCGCTTCTCTAACTGGCAAAAGTACTGTCTGCCTGATTGAAGAAAATAGTGGTAGCACTTATCCCATTCATACTACTAATGAAAAGACTGTTATTTCCTTGACTACTAACCAGTATAACTATGAAAATAATTACTTTGGCAGAGTGATTGATAAAAATGCAGCTTTAGTCCTTGAAAAAGAACAAGCACTTAACGATTGCAAAATCGCCTCATTGTTACCAAATCTAGAAAACAAGCTTGCCTATAGTAAAGCCGCCCTATCTGAAGTAATTCCAGGACAATGTATTGCCTACAAAATTACTGCGACCAATCGAGCCAACCTTAGTATCAATAACTTTGTTCTACAAGATGTCTTGCAAGAAAAAAATGTGAATGGCGCAATAGTGACGTCAAAACTTGCGAATCCAATCCATCAAGCAAGCGAATATGCCGCAGACAGCGTCGCTATCGGCAATAACGGTACTGTTAAAACGGTAACCTCAATTTTAGATCCAAGGACAAAACGTAGTTTTTACTTTAATACTAAGTATGGCACCACACACTCTAATACACCCGATACCCCTTAATAATAGCGTTATATGCATATTTTGATTCTATCAACGGCTACATTTGCTACACTACCCGTATTTTTTCGACCACAGTCTTATATGATGTGTTCATTTGTGTGATTTCACAGTTTTCATCACTTTTACTTTTTTAATTTAAAGGCATCATTATGAACTTACTTACCGCACTCTCCCCAATCGATGGTCGTTACGCCTCCAAAGCTGACAGCTTGCGTCCTTATTTATCTGAATTTGGTCTCATTAAAGCTCGCGTTACCGTTGAGATTCGCTGGTTACAGTCATTGGCTGATAACAGAGCTATTGGTGAATTGGCAGCATTTGATACCGATACCAATGCCTTTTTAAACAGTATCGTTGACCACTTTAGTGAAGCAGATGCCCAAGCCATCAAAGACATCGAAGCGACGACCAATCATGATGTAAAAGCAGTCGAGTACTTCATCAAAGACAAGTTCCGTGGTCAGGCAGCGCTTGAGGATTCATTAGAATTTATTCATTTTGCGTGTACCAGTGAAGATATCAACAACTTGTCTTATGCGTTAATGCTAAAAGACAGCCGCGAGATTGTGGTTGCGAAGATGCAGCAATTGACTGATAGCATCGTTGATTTGGCGATTGCTCATGCTGACCAACCCATGCTATCACGCACCCATGGTCAAACCGCTAGCCCAACGACGCTAGGCAAAGAAATGGCAAACGTCGCTTATCGCTTAGCCCGTCAAATCAAGCAAGTCGGTCAAGTAGAGCTATTAGGTAAAATCAATGGCGCGGTTGGTAACTATAACGCTCATTACGCCTCATACCCTGACGTTGATTGGCAAGCACATGCAGAACGCTTCATTGATGAAAGCCTTGAGCTGACTTTTAACCCTTATACCACGCAAATTGAGCCACATGATTATATCGCTGAGCTATTTGATGCCGTCAAACGTTTTAATACCATCCTAATCGATTTTAACCGTGATATTTGGCAATACATTAGCTTAGGCTATTTTAAACAGCGCCTAAAAGATGGCGAAGTTGGTTCTTCTACCATGCCGCATAAAGTGAACCCGATTGATTTTGAAAACTCTGAAGGTAACTTGGGCGTTGCTAATGCCATGCTGGCTCATTTGGGTGAAAAACTGCCAATTTCACGTATGCAGCGTGATTTATCAGACTCTACCGTACTTCGTAATATCGGTGTTGGTCTGGCACAAAGCATGATTGCTTTTGATGCTTGTTTAAAAGGTGTCAGCAAACTTGAATTGAATGCCCAGCGCTTAAACGACGATTTGGATAATGCACAAGAAGTATTGGCAGAGCCGATTCAAACCGTCATGCGCCGCTATCGTGTTGAGAACCCATATGAGAAGCTTAAAGCTCTGACTCGTGGTAATGCTATGACTCGCGAAGCCATGCTGACATTCGTTGAAAGTGATGAGCTATCTGCGGTGAGCGATGCGGATAAAGCGCGCCTACGTGAGATGACACCAGCCACTTATATCGGTAATGCGGCGGAGCAAGCGCGCACGATTAAAGAGTGGATTGCCAAGATTTAACTGGTAACAATCTTATCTTTATAAAATGTAAAAAAGATATAAACGAGCATTCATTTATATCTTTTCAAAAAACCTTACTCTAAACACTATGATTTTTTAAAATACATAGTTAATGGGTGAGGTTTTATTCTTTATCCTCTTTATCTTTTTTATCACTGCTATCACCCGGTATGATCGCTTTGGTAACAGCAACAGTGCCTTTAACGACACCTTTAGTGGTTTTGTAGGCGACTTTTACAGGTACGGTAACGATTTTATGCACACAAGCTTGCAGCATAAACATACTGGCGATGATGACGATAAACTGTAATTTTTTCATAAATTTCCTACGGATAATGAGAGGCACTGATGGCTATATTTTGACCATCAGCTAGACGCTAATCATAAACCAATACACGTCAGCTATAAAGCACTGTTCTAGTTTTATATTCTGTCTATCTTGATATCCTTTCTACTTAAACACACGGATCTACCCATGACTTCTATACCGCTTTGTTTACCCGACTCTATCACGCCTGAACAATTTTTAAGCGAATACTGGCAAAAAAAGCCACTCTTAATTAAACAAGGCTTACCACAGCTAATTGGCATGTTTGAACCTGACGACATACTCGGTCTAGCCCTAGAAGAAGATGCTGCGGCGCGCTTACTAACTCAAGCAGCAAGTAAAAAAGAAGGTCAGGCGCAGTGGCAACTTAAGAAAAGCCCGCTGAGCGAAACTGATTTTGAGAACCTGCCAGAACAGTGGACGGTACTGGTGCAGAATATGGAACAGTGGTCACCTGAGCTTGGTCAATTGTGGCAAGCCTTTGACTTTATTCCACAATGGCAACGTGATGACATCATGGTTTCTTATGCGCCAAAAGGTGGTTCAGTCGGCAAACACTATGATGATTATGATGTGTTTTTAGCGCAAGGGTTTGGGTCTAGACGTTGGCAACTGGGCAAATTCTGTGATAAAAATACTGAGTTCGTCGCTGATGAGCCGATACGCCTATTTGATGATATGGGTGAGATTATCTTTGACGAAATACTAGAAGCGGGTGACGTGCTTTACGTACCACCGAAGCTGTCACATTTTGGTGTGGCACAAGACGATTGCTTAACCTTTTCATTTGGCTGCCGTCGTCCCAACTTGATGCAAATCATCGATAGCTTGGCTGATATTGCCACCAACGACAGCGATTTATTTATCCCAATGCTGTTGCCACAAGCGCTGCAAGCATCAGGTGAATTGCAAGCGAGCAGCATCAATGCGATCAAAGATCAGCTATTACAAATGCTACAGTCTGAGCGTGGTGATGATATCATTAGTCAAGCAGTTTCTGAAGTCGTCAGCAAACGCCAGTATGATGCGCTGATGCCAGAAGAAACGCTGGATACCGATGAGCTCATGCAAGCTCTTGCAGAAGGTGCCACCTTGCAAGCGGATTATAGCAATCGTTTGCTCTATAGTCAGACTAATGATGGCATTGTGCTATATGCCAATGGTCAGCGCATTGACGGGCTTGATGATACAGCAGTAGCGGTATTGGTGCGTTTGGCTAATGGCGAACACCTAAATAGTCAAGATGTCATCGATGTTGATGCAGATGATTTGAGCGAATGGCTAGAGAACGGCTGGGTGTGGATTGATATTGCTGAATAACATCTATTAATCAGACATTAATCAAATAACGCAAATAAAAAACCGCTATCTGACAATTACTCAGATAGCGGTTTTTTCTTATAAATCGTATTTGGTATTTATAGCTACACCAAACACTGCTTAGCACTTATCAAAACAGATATAAGAGCGGAGCGGATTTGTAATTAATACGGTTATTCTGTACCAAGTTCAAGCAAACTTGCATTACCACCGATCGCTGTGGTATTGATTGTTTTGACACGCTCAGTGACAAAACGATGTAAATAATCAGGCGTTAGCATCTCTGACAAGCCTTTCATATCGGTGACGCTGATGACTTGCGTTAAGATACCGTCTGTATTGGCAAGCTCTTGACTGATAGTCTGCACTTCGCTTCGATTGCCAGAGACTGCAACCTGTGCCAGACGATCGATATATAAAAGCGTGACGGTTTGCGAGTCATTCGCCACACTCAATACATCTTCGCTGATACCTGTATCATATAATATCTTGGCAGCTTCATTGCACATCTCATCTTGGCTTGGGCAATGCAATATGACTTCATTACCTGTCAATAGTGCGGCTACCAGCTGTCCCAATACCGCCATAGCTCTAGCAGATTCACCACCAACAACCATCGTCTTACCACGACCAGTGACATATAGATCGTTGGACTCACCAGTTGCACCAGTCATGCGATGCACCTCATCCAAGCTAGGCGCGGCGCTCAATAGACGATTGAACAAACGCTTTGCTTTATTGGCATCACCAGTCAGCAATGCCAACTTTGGAATAGCCGCTTGCAGATATGTTGCGCGATTCACTGCACCAAGTAATCGCCAAGATTCACAAACCTGGGCATGATTTTTTTTGAATTCAGTCGCCATGTTGCTACTCCTTATGCGAGTTCTGTTTGAGTGGTGGTTTGGGTAGTGGTATTAGCAGTTGTCTGGTTTCCGCTATTTGACTCTGAGCTAAGCTGCATCAAACGTGCGACATAATGCGGGCCACCAGCTTTAGGACCCGTACCAGACAGACCACAACCACCGAATGGTTGTACGTTTACGACGGCACCGATTTGGTTGCGGTTGATATAAGTATTACCTACAAACGCACGGCGCTCGATGTACTCAACGGTATTTTCGATACGGCTATGAATACCTAGGGTCAAACCAAAGCCTGTCGCGTTGATGGCATCAATCAGCTTATTCAGATCACGTGCTTGATAACGCAGTACGTGCAAAATTGGGCCAAAATGCTCACCACCGATCACGTCGATACTTTTCACTTCGATCGCTGTTGGCAATACAAAGGTAGACTGTTCTTGACTGACAACTGAGCTTGAGCTCATTGGCGTCTGTGCCAAGATAGTCGCCGTTGGCTCAGCGTCCATACGCTCGATATGCGCTTCAAGACTACGTTTGGCATCCGCATCAATCACTGGACCCACATCTGTAGCAGCATATAAAGGATTGCCGACCGATAGCTCAGCCATATTACCTTGTAATAGCTCAATTAAATTATCAGCCATTTCTTCTTGCACGCATAATATACGACAAGCTGAGCAACGCTGACCTGCTGAACCAAATGCAGATAAAACAGCGTCTCTAACCACTTGTTCTGGCAATGCCGTTGAATCAACAATCATAGCATTCTGACCACCAGTTTCGGCGATAAAGACAGGTAGCTCACCACTGGCTTGGGCATGATCATTTAGGCTTTGGTTAATACGTTGAGCCGTTTGGGTTGAACCCGTAAATATCACACCTGCTATATTGTCAGCCGCTGTCAATGCACCACCAACATCGCCAGCACCGATCACTAACTGTAAGGCTTGTGTTGGTACGCCTGCTTGGTACATTAGCTGAGCACCAAAATGGGCAATCAAGCTAGTTTGTTCGGCAGGTTTCGCCACAACCGTATTGCCTGCTGCTAGCGCCGCTACGATTTGACCAGTATAGATAGCCAATGGGAAGTTCCATGGGCTAATACAGACAAAGGTGCCACGTGCTTTATAAACTTGACGAGATTGCTTGCCAGCCAAATCGGTAAATTCATGCACGACATCGTCTAAACGCTCTGCTTCATCGGCATAAAAACGGCAGAAATCAACCGCTTCTTTGATTTCATCAATACCGTCTTGAAGGGTTTTTCCCGCTTCGATTTGGCATAGCGTCATTAGCTCAGCGTAGTTTTCTTCATAGAGATCCGCTATCTTACGCAATATTTCAGCACGCTTAGCAGCTGATACTGCTTGCCAGACACTTTGCCCTGCCACTGCAACATCGATTGCTTGACCAGCTATTTCAGCATTGGCATAAGTGACTTCACCAGCACTTACTTCGTGGTTCCAAGGTGCATGTACGGTTTGAGTCTCAAGCTTATGCGTTACGCCCTCTATTTCATATACATCAACTGCTTTGCCATTGACGATGGACGTCGCTGACCAAGTTTTATGCAAATGGCTATCGATAGCAGATTTAAAGGGCAGCCATTGTGACTCTACGAATATATTAGGGCCAAAACTGGCACGGCGCGCACCATAAATCTCTAACGGCAACGGAATCTCTGGATTGTGCAACGTCGCATTGGCCAGCAGCTTGTCATAAGGATGTACTGTTAGCTTCTCAATCGGATAAGACTTGTCTAGCAGCTGATGGACAAACGAGCTGTTGGCACCGTTTTCGAGCAAGCGACGTACCAAGTACGGCAGCAAATCTTTATGCGCGCCAACTGGGGCATAGATACGTACCGGAATTTGATACGCTTGTAAGATATGATCATAAAGCGCATCGCCCATACCGTGCAAACGCTGAAACTCAAAGTCTCTATGCTTACTCATGGTCATAATTGACGCTAGGGTGTGCGCATTGTGTGTCGCAAACTGTGGCCAAATCAAGCCGCGCAGATGATCTGATAATAAGAAACGCGCACAGGCAAGGTAAGCAGTATCCGTGCCTTCTTTGCGTGTCCAAACAGGATAGCCTGACAGACCTTTTTGCTGGGCAAGCTTGATCTCGGTATCCCAGTAGGCACCCTTTACCAGACGTACTGGAATACGATCTCCCACCTCAGTCGATAGACGAGCCAGCCACACCAAAATAGCGATGGCGCGCTTAGAGTAACCTTGCACGACCAAGCCAAGACCATCCCAGTCAGCCGTCAAATTGTCACGGTACAAAGACTCAAACAGTTTTAAAGAAATTTCAAGGCGGTCGGCTTCTTCGGCATCGATACTAAGATCCACATTGACTTCACGTGCCGCTTCGATGAGCAGTAAGCAGCGTTGACGCAATAAACCCATGACTTGGGCTTCTTGCGTGGCTTCATAGCGAGGGTGCAATGCTGACAGCTTAATAGATACTGATGGCTTAGGCATGCCTTCTTTGACTTTGATACTGGCAGTGGCTCTGATCGCATGCAGGTAGTCATTGAAGTATTTTTCAGCATCTTTATGCGCAATAGCCGCTTCACCGAGCATATCAAACGAATAGGTATAGCCTTTATTACGATAAGGTTGGCTGTTTTTATTGGCGTCCTCGATGGTCTCGCCCAATACAAACTGATGACCCATGATACGCATGGCTTTTTGCATGGCACTACGAATAACAGGCTCACCCATCTTTTTGGTCATGCGATCCAAAAAGCCTGATGCTGTGGTACTACTATCAATACTGACGACACGACCTGTCATCATCATGCCCCATGTCGAGGCATTGACCATAAAACCGTTGTCATTTTTGATGTGCTTTTTCCAATCAGCCACACTCATTTTGTCATGAATCAAGGCATCAGCAGTATAATTGTCTGGCACTCGAATCAAGGCTTCTGCCAAGCTCATCAGCAAGATACCTTCTTGGGTATCAAGACTATACTCAAGCAGTAACGAGTCGACCATCTTGACCGCTTTGCCATCATTACGTACATGCTCAACCAGCTGGCGCGTTTGCTCAGCAGCGGCGTCACGTTCTTCTGTACTAGGTTTAGCAAGTGGCAATAATTTGGACAACCAGCGCTCTTCATCAACGCTATACAACGGCGAAATACGGGCGTGCAGCGTTTCTGCCGACTGGGCAATATAATCTGGCGATAGTAAATCGACAGGATTAAACAAAATCGGCTCTTGCGGGGTAAACTGGTCTACTGGGTTCATAACAACTCCATAACTATCGTTTAAAAACCATCATAAATAGTGCTTTAGGAAGTCTGATCGTCTGGTATAACTAGCCATCACCATCATTCATTTAGATGATGGCTATCGATAGATACTTATAACAATAATCAAAAGTCCAAACGGCGCCATCACAAAACGAGAAAATCCAGCGTAGGCTGGAAGCGGTTAAGTAGGTCGTTCGACTGTTAAACGGGCTACGTTAACAATACAAAGGCAACAACGAACAGCTAAGCGGCATTAGTGCCTTCTTCTTGTTTGTAGTGAAAGGAGTGTGATGATCAGATATCGCTACATTAAAACGAAAAAATCGCTTTAGCAAAAAAATCTGCCATCTTGGGTGCTGCTAATTCACTGTAAGAAAAACCTCTACGGCGTTGATTGAGGTGATGCGCTTAACTCGGCTATAATATCATGAAAAAAATTTTCAAACTAACGATATTGCTTATTTTCACAAATTAATATATTTCTAAAAAACAATCAGTTAACAGCACTTTATCCCTTATGACGCACTGGTTATACTTTTCTATTTACTATTGGTGATTAATTGTTTTATTAAATCAAACACTTGAATAAATTTAGGGAAATTTGAGCCATTTTAAATCAAAAAAAACCCCTTTATCGTTTCCGAATAAAGAGGAATTTAACGTAACAAAACTCAAAAGCAGTAAAATAATATCGAAAGCAGTAAAGTAGTATCGAACGCTCACCGCATCCTAGTAAAACTTATAAAACCACCAACTTGGTCAGCAAAATAACGGTCAATACCCAAACTGGGATCGTGATTTCAGAGAATTTACCGGTCATCAGTTTTACCGCGGTAAAGGTGATAAAACCAAGCGCAATACCATCAGCGATAGAGTACGTCAGCGGGGTCAATAACAGAACAACCGCTACAGGAGCCGCTTCTGTCAAATCTTCCCAATTGATTTCTTTTAGGGTAAATAACATCAGTACCGACACATAGAAAATCGCGCCAGCTGTGGCGTAAGCAGGAATCATACCAGCCAATGGTGCAAAGAAAATACTCAGCACAAACAATACGCCAACCGTCACTGCCATCAGACCTGTACGACCACCTGATGCCACTCCAGAAGCACTCTCAATATAACTGGTGGTCGATGACGTACCCAACATTGCACCAGCGACCGTAGCAGTAGAATCCGCCAGTAACGCTTTGTCCATATTAGGAATATTGCCGTCTTTATCAATCAAACCCGCTTTATTGGCAATACCAACCAAACTACCTGTCGTATCAAATAAATCGACGAATAAGAAGGCAAAAATAACGCTGATCATACCAACGTCAAACGCACCCGCAATATCAAGCTCCATCAATGTTGGTGTGATAGATGGCGGCGCAGACATGATGCCAGCAAACTGTGTATGGCCTGTCAACAAGCTAATCACGGTGATAACCAAGATACCAATCGTCACGGCACCTGGGACTTTTTTATAGACCAAACCAATAATAATAAAGAAACCCAAGGCAGCCATCATAGGCGCAAATGAGGTCATGTCACCAAGCATCACCAATGTCGCATCACGACCGACAATGATACCTGAGCTCTGTAGCGCAATAAATGCTAAGAAAGCACCAATACCTGCCACAATACCCTGCTTAAGGCTGTTTGGAATGGCATTGATAACCCATTCGCGAATCTTAAACAAACTCAAAATGATAAACAAGCAACCCGATAAGAAAACAGCACCTAGCGCAGTTTGCCAAGCGTAGCCCATACCCAATACAACGCCGTAGGTAAAAAAGGCGTTCAAACCCATACCTGGTGCGAGTGCCACCGGCAGTCTGGCATAGATACCCATAATAAAGCAGCCTATTGCCGCTGCTAAACAGGTGGCAACAAATACCGCCCCTTTATCCATACCAGCTTCCGCCAATACGTTGGGGTTGACAAAGATGATATAAGCCATGGTCAAAAAGGTGGTTATACCGGCAAGGATTTCCGTTTTGACTGTGGTGTTTTCACCATTAATCCCAAAATAGCGTTCAATTGCATTCATAAGTGTCGCGCCCAGCTTGCTAGTGAAAGAACAAATTTATTGATGCCTAAAATAAATATGACGTCAGCCAATGGATGGCGACGTCATTATCAAAAGACAGCGGTAACAAGGTGCAACATTTTAGAGAAGTTGCGGTACAAATTCAATCATTACCAGTGCCTTATGGGTACAAACCCACCTTTTCAGTCAATTGAGACATAACAGCCAGACAATATTTCAGACATCCGCATATAAATTAACCTTATACTATGAATTGTACAAACAGCTGTTAATTATTTGGTATTTAACACTTTAACAAATGACCTTTTCAACATTTAGCAGTACACTAGGCGGCTGATAGCAATATGCATCATGACTGTCATATTATATTTTCGTTATTAAAGATCCTATCTGGTCTGCGTGTCGCGCCATGCCAGCTATTATTAATTACCCATGAGTCCCATACATGCCTGAATCATTAAATATTATCGACCTTATTACCCAAGCCAGTCTCTTGGTGCAGATTGTGATGGCATTATTGTTATTGGCGTCTTTACTCAGCTGGGTAATTATCTTTCGTATGAGCGCGCGGCTTGGTACGGCCAAAAATTTCGATCAACAGTTTGAAACTTGGTTTTGGTCAGGTGAAGACTTAGCCAAGCTTTACCAAGGCGTACAAGGTTCTCCTGAACGCCAAGGACTTGAGCAAATATTTTATGTGGGATTTTCTGAATACTTAAGAATGCATAAAAAGCGCCAACCCAAAGATGACATCATCGATGGTGTTGAGCGCAAGCTACGAGTCGGTTTAGGACGTCAACAGCAACTATTAGAATCAGGACTGACCACGCTAGCGAGCATTGGCTCAGTCGCGCCTTATGTTGGATTGTTCGGTACAGTTTGGGGCATCATGAACGCCTTTTTAGGGTTGTCACAAACGGAACAAGCGACCCTCGCCTCTGTTGCACCTGGTATTGCTGAAGCACTAATCGCAACCGCTATGGGCTTGTTTGCAGCGATTCCTGCCGTACTGGCGTATAACCACTTTACCGCCAAATCAAGCCGCCTTTATGACTCACGTGCTTTATTTTGCGATGAAATGACGGGCATGCTCCAGCGCGAGACCAGTGCAGAAAGCACTGTTGGTAGAGACGTTGGTAGAGACAATGTCGCTACGAGAGAAACGACAACTACGGCCAATCAGGCACAAGGACTATGAAATCATGAAACAGAGTCCCTATCGCCGTGAAAAAAAAGCGCTAAATGCGGAGATGAATGTCGTTCCTTATATCGACGTGATGTTGGTGCTGCTCGTCATATTTATGGTCACAGCGCCCATGCTGATTACGGGCGTCGATGTTGACTTGCCAAAAGAGCAAACCAATACCATGAGCCAAAGCCAACTACCCGTCATTGTGTCCTTGACCGATAGTGGCGATATTTTTATCAGTTATGAAGACAATGTTGACTTGCCTATCAGTGAGCCAGAATTGATTGATACGCTCGCCAATCTGCAAAGCCAAAGCAGCAATGTAGGCGCTCAGCCCGTACAAGTGATGATTAATGCCGATCAAAACAATCAATATGGCGCTATCATGACACTCATGGCCACCTTACAACAAGCAGGCATTCAAAAGGTGGGATTATTAACAGGCGCACCCTTGCCCACACCATCATTGTAATAAATCCTATTCCTCGCTCAGCTTGCTATAATAAAGTAGATAATTTGATGAACCTCGTCCTTGAGTATCTTTACCATGCATAATACTCCTGTCGTTTATGTACCGACCCAACCTGAAGGCAATGGGCTAACATTGCCTACGCTACTTAGCGTGCTGGCACATGGTCTCGTGATTGGGATACTCGTTTATACTTATCAACATACTAAAACCGACACTGTGGAAAGTATTGAGACGGTCATGGTCTCCCCTGAGCAATTGGCTGAAATGCAAGGTCAAATCCTTGCCAATCGTGCAGCGGCAGCTAGCGCGATGCAAGCTGAAACTAGCACAAGCAGTGCATCGAGCACCTCATCATCAGAAAGTTTTAGCGATAGCGCCAGTCAGCCAAACTCGCAGCGTGTGCCTGTCTTTACGCGCTCTAACGATTCTGCCAGTCAACCAATGCTGATGAGTGAAGAGCAGCATCAACGCTTACTTGAGCAAAACCAAGACTACGAACGTCGAATGGCAGAGTGGGCAGCACAATTAGATGAGTCGGTGACAGAAGAGCATGGTCAGGTGGAGCAAAACAAAAAAGAGCAGCTAATAGAAGAACAAAAACAGCTGGGCGATTTCCGTAATAAACAAAATAACCCGCCAAAGATTACACGCCCGACTGCGACTGATAAAAATTTAAAGATTAATACAGGTGATTCTGGTAGCGCAGGTCAGAGATACGATCTAGAAGCAGACGGCAACTCAACAACATCTAATGGTGGTAGTAGCAGTACCTCTCGTTCTACTGGTGAGTTCAAAAGTGCTATATTAAGTAAAATACAAAGCAAACTTGATACCCCAATCGAAACACAGGGTCTAACCACGTCATTGTCGCTCAAATTAGATACCAGAGGCAACGTGAAATCTGCAAAGGCTAGTGGTCCAAATGCTGTCGTCAACCAAGCAGTTGAACAAGCTGCACGCGCTGCTAGCCCATTGCCAATTGATTTAGACAATCCTGAAAGTTTTACAAATTTGACAATCAACGTTACTATTAATTGATTTTGCATAGCCTCTAATTCTATATCGTTAATGATTTTCTACTATCTTAAGGTTCTGGTTTATGAGTTTAAGCAAGTGTCATATATTACGTAATACCTCAACTTTGCTGCTATTGCTATCTTTCTCTCTACTATCTAGCTACTCTGTCGCTGGCACATTACCAGAAAGCCATAATGTCAAAAATGAGTTTATGGATCAAAAAGCCTTGTTTGCCGCTATTACTACTAGAAAAAATGATTTAAGTAATGAGAGTCATGTAACAACAGCTATATTAGAAAAAATTAAACGTAATATTACTCTACCCACTGCTACCCCAGAATCAACAACTACTTTATACTTTAAGTTGGATGAAAAAGGTAATGTGTTATCTGTTAAGGCTCAAGGTGCAAATCCTGCTGTAAATCAGGCAGTGGAAAAAGCTGCTCTATCTGCTAGTCCATTACCCATTGGCTTAAATAAACCTGAAAACTTTAAAGACTTGATAATTAAAATTAACGTTCAATAAAAAATACCTAACGTTGTACAGTTAATCTCACTATAAATAATAATTAAGCCTGTATGATGAACCAATTATTTCTATTTTAGGATATTACTTCATGAAGCTATCTACACATTCTATCCTTCGTGCCACTTCAAGCCTGTTGTTAATCACTCCCTTGTTATCAGTGCCTGCTTATGCTGCTGAATCAATGGTGCTTGATATGACTGTTACCGCGCCAAGACAACAAAACCAAGTCGCGTTTGTACCCTTTGCTGGTGATTCTGTATTATCGCCGATTATTCTAAATGATTTAAGCAAAACAGAGCTAAAAGTGACTAGCAAAGATCTACCACAGCAGCCGCGCAGTAGCAGCGAGCTGGCAGGCACATTGCCAGTATGGCAAAGCATGGGGATTCCTTATCTAGTGGTCGGCAGCACCCGCAGCAATCGCGGTAAAATAGTAACCGATTACGAAGTAATTGACGTTAAATCTGGTAGAGTAATCGAAGGCAAACAAAGCTTAACGGCTGACAATAATAAAGAAAGCATGCGCTATGCTGGTCACGTCATCGCTGATAAAGTATATGAGCTAATTACTGGTACGCCAGGTGACTTTTCAGGGCGTATTGCTTATATTGAAGAGACTGGTACTGGTAAAGAAAAAGTCTCACGTTTAAAAGTAATGGATGCCGATGGCGAAAATGCCAAAACCATTACTGAAGTAACCGGTTCTATCTTTTCACCAACATGGTCGCCAGATGGCAATCGCATTGCTTATTCCGTACAACGTGATAAATCTTATCCCGTTATTTATGTACAAAGTGTGAGCGGTGGCGGTGCAACTCCGTTAACCCCCTTCCCTGGCAGCAATCTCAGTCCATCATTCTCTCCTGATGGCAGCAAGATATTATTCTCTAGCAGCTTTGAAGGCAGTGCCGATATTTATGAGATGAGTGCCAGTGGTGGTCAACCTAGAAGACTTATCAATTGGCCAAGTAGCGAAGTGCAACCAAGTTATGCGCCTGATGGCAAATCCTTTGTTTTTGTATCAGACAAAACTGGATTTAACAAACCACAGATTTATCGTTATGAGTTTGGTTCAGGACGTACGACTAAGGTATCAAGTAGCGGTTATGCCACTAGCCCGCAATTTAGTAACGATGGCTCACAAATTGCCTTTTTAAGTGGTCGCTCAGCAGCGATCATGAATAGCGGCGGCGCTGTCACTACTAACTTGGGCAATACGGGTATCGATGAAGCGCCAAGCTTTTCGCCTAATGGTAAGCGTGTCGTTTACGCCTCAAAGCAAGGTGGCAAAGGCGTATTAACCATCAAATCATTGAATGGTGGTGAGTCGTTTGGTAAGTCTGGTCAAGGCACTATTCGCTCACCAGTCTGGTCATCTAGTCCTAAATAAATCCTCTTTCTTAATTCATAAAGTCTTGCTCATAAAAAAGCGCCTAATAAATAATTAGGCGCTTTTTTATATTGCGAAGCACGGTTAAATCATTTTGCGACTAGCATGTATTGGACAATTATCGATCAAAAGAGCAAACACCATTAATCATCACTCGGATCACCCTCTGATGGATTGGGATGCCGCAGTTTTGCCACATCTTCAGCAGTCACGGTATCGGTAAAACCATTTAGGTCACTGACCACATATTGAGTAACCGCCGCCATCTGCGCATCGTTCATCATGTTATGGAATGAGGGCATGCCACGAAAGCCATTAATCAAGATATCGATGATGTAATACTTTGATTGCATCTTACTGTTATTCGCCAGTGGCGGATAATAGCCTGCACCGTAAGCACCCTCGCCTTTGTGCATGTGACAAGCCGCACAAGAGTCGTGATACAGCTTTTTGCCATCTGTCGTCACAAAGCCATTTGTGCCTTCAAACTTTGCGTCCCATTCAGTAATACTTGGGTCGTCTTCCATATTGGGCAATGAGCTGTCATCGACAATATTGATAGCAGGTGCAGTAAGCTCTTCACGGCTCATATAAACGCCGCCCCATGCACCCGTATTTCGGCTTGCTTGATAGTCATTGGTTGTTAAGGAATCCTGATCTTGTACACTGGAAACCGTCACTTCATCATCTGACTGTTGACTACAGCCCAACAGTGCTGTACTGCTGATCCCACTCAGAAGCACCACCGTCAGCAGTTTGAGTGTCATGTTTTTCATGACTTTTTTCTTCAAGATTGCTTTCTCCACGATTGCCTTCTTCACAATTGCATTGTCCATGATAGCCTCTGAATCTTATTGTTATTTATATAACCCAAGCGTTATTAAACCAGCATTTTTGCTTTTTTATGTAGGCGCTTTGCGGCATCCATACCAGATAAAATAGCGCCTTCTTGCCATGCCGGAATGTGTGAGCAATGCTCGCCCGCCAGCACAATACGATTATCAATACTGCACAAGGTATCGTAATGCTGACGACGGGTCGACTCATTCCAAATACCGTAACAGCCGAGCGTCCATGGGATGCGGTGCCAGACAACTGATGTCCCTGCGCGGAATTCTTTTGGATACTGAGGATGGATATATTTACCATAAGCAAGGGCAACATTAATACGTTCTTGCGGCGTTAAGGTATTAAACTTATAAGACGTCGGACCATAACCATACGCACCGAGTAGCACGCCCGTACCATCTTTAAACATATTTTGTGAAGGATAAGCAATTTGCGCAATGGGCATGTCGGTATAAGTCAGACCACCAAATATCCATTCATCCTCTTCCCAAAAGCGGCGGTTGAACTCTAAGCCGACTTTATAAGAGGTTTCATAAGGCACGGCGGCCATCGCCTGCTTCATTGGTTTTGAGACATTGATATCCATCTGCGTCAATACAGTTAATGGAATATTGCACACACACCAATCTGCACGAATGGTCTTGGTGGCACCATCTGGGCTGTTGCTGTCGACATAATCGACAGTGACGCCACTGTCATCTTGATGAATTTTAGTGACCTTTGCATTAAACTCAATCATATCGCGGCATTCACGGGTGAAAGCATCACCAATTTTCCCCATACCACCTACGGGCTGAAACATAGTCGGTTGATGACCATAAGTCATATGGTTGCCATAAATATCTGCCCACATACCTGAATCTAGTATCTCACTGATCGGCAAAGGTTTTGATGGCGTCGCATCAGGCATCAAGCCACCACCCGGAAACACACTAAAGCCGCGATGTTTACTGGTTTCATTACTGGCGCGATAACGATAATCTTTATCCAGCACCCCCCAGCCTTTTAAGCCTTCTAATAGCTTTTCTTTGTCCTCAGTATTGACCGAGCGATCAAGACCACCGACGTTAACTGATTTCGATAGCAGCTCGGCGACATGACCTTGGATGTCGTTTTTTACATCACCCAAACGCTGCGGCACGCCGTCGAAATGAGTACTGCGATGCAAATAAGCACGATCATTGGTTTGAATAAAGGGCTGCATTTCAACGCCAAACTGTTTGCAATAATGGAAGACGGCATAATGATGGCTTGGCAGACGCCACGGTCCACCATTAAAGTAATTGCCCTCTTCAAAATCACAAGTGACTTCTTCGCCGCCAAGCTCGGTATATTTGTCCCCACTGTTCAATGTCCAGCTACGACCGCCGCCACGATTTTGATATTCAAGTACTTTGACATCGTAGCCTGCTTTACGTAACTCATAAGCCGCGGTCAGCCCGCCAAGACCCGCACCAAGAATGACGATACTAGCGCCCGGAGGTGCACCTTTAAGATCCATGGTCTCTTTAAAACTCGACTCTGACGCAAATCCTAATGTCGTCATCGCCTGATACATCGCTGTTGCGCCTGCGGTTTTACCAATCATCGAGAGCAGTTGGCGCCGCGTTGGTGATTGAAGCATGTCTTTCATAATAATGTCCTTAAAGTAGACGTTCCTGCAAGACGGTAGGCATATATATTATTAATCAGCTCGACTTAGTTCTACGTCTGTTTTTCGAGCTGTTGTGCCTTACCATGTTGCCTGTAGATCTTGTCCTATAATAAATATGTAAATCGTCTTTATAGAATCAATGAATTAACGACGGCGCCTAGACCGCAAGATGGCTCGTATAATAAACACAATGATAATAATAGCCACGATGATACCGATTACTGCCAGTAAGCGCGCATATTTGATTAAGAAGGGCTTGTCAGTACCTGTCGTTGCGATACGGTCAACATCACTAGCACTCACCTCACTACTGTTGAGACCACCAAAATTCACACGCACATAATTGGTAATACCAGCGATTTGCTCGCTATTTAGCTCATCTGAGAACCCTGGCATGATAGGTGATGTGTTAGTCGCGCCTTCTACCCCATGAAGGATCATATTGACCAGCGCATCAGGTTTCTCACGGCGAATACTGCTGAGTCCAACGATAGGAGCGTAACGCGCATCAGGCTGACCATAACCGTCAACGCCGTGACAGCTACCACAGGCTGCCAAATATAGCGATTCTGGTGAATTGCTGCCATTACTCACCTGTGCTTTGGCTTGGGCTAAATAATCTTTTTGCGCCAGTAAATCGTGAGTGATAGATTCGCTAATGGGTGTTGGTAAACGCGAGACATCAACGGCTGCGACCTTATCATCTGTTTGGATAGCAGGCACCGCTTTTAGATAAGCAGCAATGGCATTCAAATCTTCATTTTTTAAGTAGCGCGTACTATGTGCAACCGCCTCACCCATAGGACCACCTGCATAGGCACGCTGGTCAAGCTCACCAGTACGCAGATAAGTGACGATATCTTGTTCACTCCAACTACCGATACCGCTCGACTCGTCAGGCGTGATATTTGGTGCATGCCAATGACCAAGCTGAGCACCTGATAGATACATTTTTTTATCGAAACCCATGGTGCTATTACGCGGGGTATGGCAAGTGCCGCAGTGCTCTAAGTTATTGACAATATATTCACCACGTTGCTGCGTCTCGGTGAGACCATCACGGTTTTCAGTAGACGGGACATTAAGAAAATTCCAGCCAATCATTAAGCTGCGAATGTTAAAGGGAAATGGCAGGTCAGTTTTATATTTCGGTGCTTCATCGATAGCAGGTACGGTTTGCAGATAAGCAAACAACGCACTGATATCTTCTTCTTTCATGCCACTATAAGAAGGATATGGCATGGCAGGGTAAAGCATATGGCTTGGCGTACGACCTTTTTGCAACGCGTTCTTTAGGTCCGTTTCGGTATAATCGCCGATACCATAACGTTTAGATGGGGTGATATTGGTTGAATAGATGTCTCCCATCGGCGTTTCGATCGCTGTACCGCCAGTATAATCTTCGCCATGACATGCCATGCAATCGGCTGCACGGGCAATGTAAGCACCGCGATTGACAAACTCGCTGTTGGCTGGACTAATATTAGGTAAACTGGCATTAGGCAGGCTAGCATTCGCTAGGCTGGTATTGACGACGCTTGCGCCTTTAGCCATCGCAGCGCTGGAGGTCATACCAATGACGAGCATCGATAACATCACAGAAAGTGGCTTCATAATATCCTCATATAGCTGGCACCTAGGGTGTTGTAATTATTATTAGGATGAATGATTGAGATGAAACATTTAGTATTGAGCAAGCCTTAATGAGTGACGACTTGTTATACTCAATTGATAGTCCATTAAATGAAGTAGCAAATCATCCAGTAAATGCTTAATAAAATAGCGTGACAAAAGTAATTTCATAAGCGTAGTTACTAAGCATAGTTACTAAATGATGTCTACTCGCTCTACTAATGTAAGACTATTTCGCTACTATTACTTAGTGAGTAACGTATTGGTCTCAAATTTTTACAAAACGTAAAGAACCGCGTTATCATTATCAGTTTTTGATAAAGTAATATATTTTTTTATATTATAATAATAAGATATTTGAATAATATCATTAAAATCAGCAACTAAAGCCCTATTTTTTGGGTGCATATCTTCTATGAAAAACCTATCATTGTAGATAATTGTCACAAATTTACTTCATTTTTTGTCATCATCGATTTTAGTTGTACATAATAGATACATAGACTTAAGTTAGCACTCGCTTTTTTTACCAGTCATATTTTTATAATGCTACGAAACAAGCTATTGCACCGCACCATATTTTGTTTATGATAGGCGCTATTTCCACGTTGCCGATCGCCGCCTGAGACACCACTATGAAGTTACCGATTCTTGCTTATATACTGACATCAGCCCTGCTACTGACAGGCTGCCAATCATTTCAATTTGTCGACAGCCCTATCCCTGTGAATACCACCCCTACCAATAGTATCTTGGTCAAAAATACGCCTGCCACTACTGTGCAGGTTCAAAATAATACCAGTACAAAAAATCAAAAATAGTGCCATCACACTCATAAAATAAGAAAAAAAAAGGCAGATATCGGTTTGATATCTGCCTTTAATGTTTAATAAATTATAAATTACCTTGAATGACTCAATAGCCATTCATTTCAAGGGCGCGCCGCTGGCTGATGCTTGATAATTGTCTTGGCCAAATGATCGCCAAACCAAATAGCCGTATCAATATCTCCCTGTCCTGGCGTTTCCTCAGGGGGACCATCAAGCGACTGGGTCATCAAGCCCAAAAAGCTAGATAAACGGTTTAAATCATGAGCCTCATGACCTGTCGGCATCAGCGGTAATCCAATCCAGTTCATGCCATGCTGCATCGCATATAAAGAAATCTGCTGCAATACCGCCAGCTTATCACCGCTCAGCCCACCAGAGTTGGCAAAAGCGGCTGCCCACTTACCTTCCCATTTACGATGATACCAGCGCTTTGAGGTTTCATCCATAAAAGTCTTAAATTCAGCAGTGACACTACCCATATATACGGCACTACCGAAAACCAGCAAATCCGCCTGATCCAAATAATCCCAGTCAACCTTGTGGACATCAACAGTTTTTGCCTGTGCTGCTGGCAATTGCTGGCGCGCCCCTTCGACGATCGCTTCAGCGACGCGCTTGGTATGACCGTAGTTGCTATGATAAATAACGGCAATAGATACAGTCGGTATGCTATCAGTAGTGGACGATTTGTCAGGTGTATTCATACAAACTCTAATAATGGCTATAAATGGTTAAATAAAAACAATATAAGTTCAACAGTTAATCGCACGCAACAGCAAATAGCGTAATCCTACGCAGCGCCACGTACAATGACCAGCGCCATTCGACCTGTAGCAGGCTGCTGCAGATGCGTTTGACGCCGATAAGAATAATAGTGGTCATCAGTATAACTACAGCTGCTAGATAATGTGTCATCTACTATAACGCCGGCCGCACTAAGCTGATCCGCTGCCAACTTTGGTAAGTTTAGCTTGATTTTTCTCGTGTCAACTGTGTTACAGCTTGACAGCTTATCAACCGTATCCTGTACATGTTGAGTATTGCTATCGCCTTCAATAGTAACCACAGAATCTATGACATATAACGAATCAAAATGTTCAATACTGGCTGTGTTCAATAACTTATTTTCTGTGCAACCTTTCAATAATTGATTGCGAACCTGAGCGCCAACTTCATAGCTGTCTTGACTGATACAAACACCAATCCAAGCTTTGATTTGTCCCGATTGCGTAAAACATTGCACAGTCGCTTGAATAACCCCGCAAGCCAGACCTTGCCAACCCGCGTGAATCGCTGCTATTTGACCACTAGCTGGCTGATATAAAACTATCGGCACGCAGTCAGCCGTCATTATCGCAAGCCCAAGCCCTTGTTGCCGACTGACCATCGCGTCAGCAGACATTGGCGTCATACCTAGCGCTGTGCCATCAATATCATGAATTTGCTTACCGTGAACTTGGTTAACCCAGTGTAAGCGTTTGATGGGTACCTGTTGGCAGGCAGTCAACGATAAGGGTGCAAGCTGCTCATTGATGGCAGATAATAAACGCATGCGATTGCTCAGTACTTTTGCAGCATCGTCATTGACATGCAAACCTAAATTTAGCTCACCGTAATTCACTTGACGTTGCTGTCGTACCAGCTGTTCTGTGGGCTGGTCTTGTGAGTCAACATCATCGCTTGAAAAGGCAGCCGTTTGAAAAACAGCCACATCATCAATCTGTGCAAGCAATGTCATAGGAAACTGATGAGTCATGGCTGATTTACCGTCTTAATGAGTCATTTTTATGTCACGGATCGCTATTTACTACTATGCTCTGTTTTTTACAAGCGACTTTACGCTCTCGCCTACAAGGAGCGGTCTACTCGTCATCATAGCCATCACTTAGCACAGCCATTAACTGCTGCATATCTTCAGGTAGTGGTGTGGTGACTTCAATATCTTCACCAGTCGTTGGATGCACGAAACCCAGTGTATAGGCATGCAAGGCTTGACGTGGAAAATTATTAATCGCTTGACGTTGTGCTTCTGTCAGTCCTGCCCGCAATTGACGACGACCACCATAGACACGATCACCCACTATCGGATAAGTAACATGACTTAAATGCACACGAATTTGGTGAGTGCGTCCCGTTTCAAGACCTACATCCAACAGGCAATAATTGCCATTAAGCGCGGTCACATTCAGTAAATGAGTCACAGCTTCGCGTCCTGCCGTCATTACCGTCATTTTAGTACGCTGATTACGGTGACGACCGATTGGCGCGTCAATACGGCGATGGCGCGATAGACTCGCTGCATCCCCTGCTACCACACATTGATAATGACGATAGACCGACTTGTCCTTTAGTTGCTCCATTAGCGCAAGCTGTGCTGGCTTGGTTTTACCAATCAACAATAGCCCTGAGGTATCTTTATCAATACGGTGCACCAGACCTGCACGCGGCAGATGGTGCTGCTGCGGATAATGATACAGCAGTGCATTGACCAAGGTGCCGGTTTGATTGCCTGCGCCAGGATGCACTACCATGCCAACAGGTTTATTGATGACCAATACGTCATCATCTTCATAGACCACATCGATGTCTATATTTTCTGGTTGATCTTCACTATGCTGCTCTAATGTGGTCGTTAACTGCAGCACATCACCCGCTCTGACACGAATTTTCGGTTTTTGCACACCACCGTTATACAGCAGGCTGCCATCACTGATCCAACCTTGTAATTGAACACGTGAAAAATCGGTAAATATTTTTGAAGCCAATTTATCAATACGTAAACCAGCTTCGTCTTCTATAACCGTATGCGTCATATTAATAATTACTGGCACCACTTGACCGGCGGCTGACGCTTCATCATCGTCGCTATCATCAATGTCGTCAACATCTTCATCGCTGCTATCTATTATATCGTCGTCAAGCTCATCACTGTCTTTTAGCATAGCTTCTTCTGACACAGCGTCTTCTAAAACATGATCGCCATGGCTTTGCTCATCAAGCATCGACTGATTATCGTCAGGTAATTCACTATTATTTAAAACGTCATTTGGCATCGGTGACTCTTGTGCTGATGAATCAGTCTGTCTTGATTGATTCGGTGGTAAATGGGTAGTCATAGCATTATTATTCATAGCAGATTTATATATAGCAAAGCGCCTGACATGGTTTTGAAAGGTAGCTTTTGAGAAAATTTTTAATAAAGTGTTAAGCGTAACGCTATAAAAAACAAAAGGCCATTCGCTATCAATCACTTATCATAAAAACGATCGTCGTCGAAAAAAGCGGAGGCAATACCGTGCTAGTGTATCACGCCAAGCGCCTAAGCCCTATAGAAGCTGTGTGTTATCTGTCATTTTTTGATTATCCTGCAGCGAGCGTTAGCGCCGTACTTAACTCTCTAAAATATGACATTGCTGTAATTTACTGTATATTTGTCAGTGTCAGCGACATTCGATATCGCTCGTGACAGCAGCTCATGTTAAAATGCCAAACTGACATGCGCTGGTGTACAGCTCATTGCGAGCAGCAGCATATCGTATATGCGTTGCAGTAGACTAATAACTGTACGATACTGACTCAAATTCGATGAGCACGATTGGATTAAGTACAATATAGATGGCGAAAAAATAGACGAAGCAAACGTTATTCTATAAAGTATAGCCATATTTTGCTGTATGCTATGCCACTGTATGCTTATCGAATTTTTATTAAAAGCATTTGGTTTGATATAAACCCTATGCCATCAAGCGTTTTTTAATAACGATAACTGGTATGTCCGATGATTGACATAGTAGATGACAGACCACTATTGATGCCTACGCATCGTTTTTTATCATTAACCTAATATCTAGTATGATAGCGTCGCTGCTATTATACGTCTTGTGTCGGAGAAAAAGTATGCAAGCTGTTGGCAATACGTTTATCAAACTGTCCTCAATAACCCTACTTGCGCTAAGCGTAAATTTAGTGGGCTGTCAGACTTTCAAAAATCTGACTGGCGGTAAAGACGTCGATGCGGTAGAAACTGCCGAAAAATCAGAGCAGAACTATTATAACGACGCCATTACCCAGATTGATAAAGGCCGCTATACACAAGCCATCGAAGATTTGACCAATCTGCGCACTTTTTATCCTACTGGACAGTACGCTGAGCAAGCATTACTCGACATGATGTACGCACAATATGCCAGTGGTAAGTATGAAATGGCAGCTGCCAGCGCTGAGCAATTTATTAACCTATATCCTTCTAATCCGCAAGTCAGCTATGCTTACTACGTACGCGGCGTCGCCAATATGCAAGGCTCATCAGAAGGTCTAAAACTGTTTAAGCTCAATCAAGCTGAGCGTGATACCGCCTATTTACGTATTGCCTTCGCTAACTTTCAAGAGCTTATTAATAAGTACCCTAACAGCCCTTACGCGCCAGATGCCGCTCAGCGTATGACTTTCATTTACAATCAGTTTGCTGAAAGTGAGATGAGTGCCGCCAACTGGTATATCGAGCGCGAAGCTTATGTCGCTGCTGTTAACCGTGCCAAATGGGTGTTTCAATACTATCCACTTAGTGAATCCATCCCTGACGCAATCGCGGTCTTAGCTTATAGCTATGATAAATTGGGTATGTCTGATTTGGCAGCAGAATACAAAACTCTATTACAGATTAATTATCCCAATATGTTAAGTGCTGATGGACGCGTTAAACTCGACACCAAACGTGAGCGTTCTTTCATCAACAAATTGACTTTTGGACAGTTAAGTCGTTTTAACAAAGATACTTCATCAGTTGCGACAGGCGACTATAACGGCGCGACCAAAACTCAGGTTATTCGTAACGCCAGTCAATTGAGGCTGCCAAGCGATAATGCAACAGCAGCCAGTGCAGCGCAAGGTACTTCACCTGTGCGCGCCAATACTGGCATCAATGTCGGCTTAGGTCTGCCTGAAGCTTCCGCTGAGCGCATTACTAGCCAATCGAGCACTGGCTCTACGGCAAGAGAAGCCAATGTCGATCCGCAAAACACCAATCCTGTACGCCGTACGACATTGCCTGTTCAAGGGATTGATATCATGCCAGCAGATGTCGATATGAATGATGAATAAATGCGCTAGATTTGAGGTAATGTCTCTTCTTTAATTAAGAGAACGTCTCTTGTTTTTAGTACATCAACGCACATCATGAAAAAAATAAGGTCAACGACAGAGTTGGCCTTATTTTTTCTGTTTCTGTTTCATTATCTATGCCCAATATTGTTTGTGCCCGATATTGCCTATGCTTAAGATAATACACCTATGGTAAACTGTTTTTTGCATGAGTATTCCAAATCACATTCTCGACCAATTAAATAGCCAAGCTGACTTAATCAGCATCATTGGGCGTCATACGACGCTTAAACGTGCTGGTAGTGAGTTTAAAGGCTGCTGTCCATTTCATGGCGAAAAATCGCCCTCTTTTTATGTCAATCCACAAAAAAACATCTATCACTGCTTTGGCTGTAGCGTCGGCGGTAATGCCATCAGTTTTTTACGCGATTATGAAAATTTAACGTTCATTGAAGCGGTCAATGAGCTATCAAAGCAGACGGGCATCGAAGTCCCAAAAGAAGAGCAACAAAACGTCAGCTACCAGCGCCGTGCACCAAAACCGATTGCACCACCGTCAATACCTAGTCCGACTATCGACGCTAAAAGTCCTGCTCAAACAATTGATGTACCTTCTATTAACGCTACTTCGGCTATTCAGCAACAAAACCAGTACGGCGATACCGATCAACCCGTTTATCACGATAGTAGCAACGGCTACGATGAGTATCCACCGCTAGATGCTTACGACTCAGCGTCTTATCCAGAAGATTCTTATGGCACAGACTACCAAGATGATAATAGCTATCCACCAGCATGGTTGACAGGTGGCGATACTGACGCTGCGGCATTGTACGATGATCATAGCGTTTCCGATAAAGACGGTAATCTGTATGAGCTGTTAGAGCAAATCCAGCAGTTTTATCAGCACAATCTCACCCTTCATCCACATGCCAAACATTACTTTTTATCACGCGGTATCACTGAAGATATCTTTGAAACGTTTGGGTTGGGCTATGCGCCATTTGGTTGGCAGCATCTTGAGCATCAGTTTCCGCAGGATATTGAAGGGCTCAAAGCGTTAGGCTTAGTGCGCCAGTCCGAGTCTGGACGTGATTATGATCTACTGCGCGATCGTGTAATATTCCCGATTCGAGACAATCAAGGCCGTACGATTGGCTTCGGTGGTCGTGCACTAGACGACGAAGTAAAGCCTAAATACATCAACTCGTCCGACTCGCCTGTTTTTCATAAGCAGCATGTACTATACGGCTACTATGAGTCTCGCCAGCAACGTGCCAACGACTGGCTAGTGGTCGAAGGCTATATGGATGTCATTGCCCTTTACCAAGCGGGTATCTATGGTGCAGTTGCCTCTATGGGCACGGCGATCAACGAGAGTCAAATATCACGATTACTAACGCTGAACCCTACCCTAACCTTGAGCTTTGATGGCGATAACGCGGGACAAAAAGCAGCTTGGCGTACCCTTGAAGTGGCTTTGCCAGTACTTGCCGATGACAAAGAGTTGCGGTTTTTGACCCTACCAAATAATCATGATCCTGATACGTTTATTAAGAGTCAGGGCGGCGATGCCATGCGTGAGCAAATCGCGAATGCCATGCCATTGTCACAGTATATTTTTGCCTATTTAAGCGAGCGTTACGATTTAACCTTGGCAGAAGGCAAAGCCAAGCTCATGTCACAAGTACGTGCCTTGACCACTGCATTACCTAAAGGCAGTAGCTTTCGCTATTTGCTGAACAATGACGTCTATCAAAAACTGGGTGGTAAACGTAGTCAAAATATCGAAGCCAAAGATGCGCTGCTAGATTTTGATGGTGACATGACCATCAGTCAGCAATTGCAACTTTGTTTTTTATTTCAGCCACGTGCCTTAATTGAAGACCCTATTGAAGCGATTTGGCAGCAGGCAGGTATTAATGATTTACAGCTGCCAGCACATATCAAGCAAAAAGCCGCGCCTGACATCTTGCGTCCGCTTGCTTGGGAAGATTTGCAAGATATCGCCTTGCTGGATATCGTTAGCACCATCAAACGCTGCCTGAATCATTTACCCAAAGATGCCAACGCTGCCGCACACTTTATATTGTCTAATGTCAAACCAATCACCCAAGAGACACTTAGCCGTAGCTGGGGCGGATTTTATAAGACATTAATTGGCAGAAATATTTTGAGCTTGGATGAGTTGATCGAAAACTTGGTGATGCAGTTGCTCAAGTTACATCTGCAAAAAAAGATGCAAGAGCTCATCAAAAATCCTGATCATATCAAGCTGGCGATTGTCCGTAAGCAGTCGCAGTTATTAAATGACTGGTTACGCGCGCAGCAAGCTGAGCAGTCAGCGCAGATGGCGACGGTGAAATCTTAACGTTTGCCATTATTTTTGCTAAAAAATCTCTAACCCTTTAAAAGTATAGCGGCTGCCCCCACTACTAATGATTATGCCCAATAGCATGTATTGCCATTTAATCATTTGGCTGATATAAAATAATCAGCAAAAAACGGTCGGTAGATATCACTACCTCGTGCTTGATTACGCTGGTGTGTGTTAAACTGTGTCGCTAACTATTTATAGCCCGATTTAATAGATGGCGATAAATCCGCCTCATTAAGCACAAATTTTAGATATTATTTTGAAGTATCCGTTTTTAGGTACCGTTATCTTTATATATTATTTTTTAGATAATGTTATCTTGAAGACTTTTTAGCGCGACCAATTTCTAGCAGTTTTTTAGCATTGTAATTGTAGTATTTTGAGCCTTTATTCATATCAACTCATTTTTGATATTATTGACAACCTCTACGCCATATTTTGATGAATCGATTGATTACATCAACGCACTGAACGAGCGATAGCGCGTCACAATATAAAAATGTCCGATGCAAGTAAGCGAGTATTTATGAACGATAAGTCAGTTTCTAAGTCCACATCTCAACTGGCCACCTTAATCCAAATGGGTAAAGAGCAAGGCTATCTCACCTATGCTGAGGTGAATGACCAACTGCCCGACTCTATTACCGAAAGCGATCAGATCGAAGATATTGTGCAAATGCTGACCGACGTTGGTATCAAAATCTTTGAATCTGCGCCTGATGCCGATGACATCTTGATGAACGACGATTCAAGCGATGATGACATGGCAGCGGATGAGGCAGCGGCGGTATTGGCCTCTGTTGAGACTGAGCCGGGTCGCACCACTGACCCTGTACGTATGTATATGCGTGAAATGGGTACGGTTGATCTATTAACCCGTGAAGGTGAGATTGCTATTGCCAAGCGTATCGAAGAAGGCATTCGTGACGTACAGCATGCCATGTCTTACTGGCCGGGCACCGTACAGTTCGTCCTTGATGAGTATCAAAAAGTACAAGATGGCGAAAAAAAGCTTTCTGACGTCATTACTGGCTTTTTAGATCCTGAGACCGAAGCAGACAAAATCGCTGCCCAAGAAGCAAAAGAGGCAGCAAAAGAAGAACGTGAACGCATCAAAGAAGAAAAAGAAAATCCACCTGTGATCAAAGCAAAAGCCAAAGCAGCGGCGCTTGATGATGAGGACGAGGATGAAGACGACGTTGAAGAGGAAGCTGAAGAAGAAACCAGCGGTATCGATCCTGAAGAAGTGCGCCTGCGTCTAGAAGAAATCGAACACTTATTTATTAAAGCCAAGCAAGCCTTGCTAGATTATGGCCGTGGTAGCACAGAAGCAGATACTGCTTATGCCCTACTTGCCGAACGCTTTATGATGCTAAAGTTGAACAATCGCTTGTCAGATCAAGTCATGGCTATCATGCATGATGTCTATGACGACGTGCGTAAGCAAGAGCGTCAAATCATGCGTTTGGTCATTCGCCGTGGTCGTATGCCGCGTGAAGAGTTCCGTAAGACTTTCCCTAGCAACGAAACCAACGTCGATTGGCTGATTGAGCGCATCAAAGGCAAACCTGCATTTGCTGGTACGCTAGAAAAAGTCACTGATGACGTTATTTTATTGCAACGTCGCATTCGTGACTACGAGCAACAGCTCGACATGAAAATCCACGATATGAAAGACGTGGCGCGCCGTATGGCAGTCGGTGAAGCAAAAGCTCGCCGCGCCAAAAAAGAAATGGTCGAAGCTAACCTGCGTCTGGTTATTTCTATCGCGAAGAAATATACCAACCGTGGTCTACAATTCTTGGATTTAATCCAAGAAGGTAACATCGGTCTGATGAAAGCCGTAGATAAATTTGAATATCGCCGTGGTTATAAGTTCTCGACCTATGCCACTTGGTGGATTCGTCAGGCGATTACCCGCTCTATCGCTGACCAAGCGCGTACCATTCGTATTCCTGTACATATGATCGAGACGATTAATAAAATAAACCGTGTCTCACGTCAATTGCTACAAGAAATGGGACGCGAGCCAACACCTGAGGAATTAGGTGAACGCTTAGAGATGGACGAAGTTAAAGTCCGTAAAGTACTGAAAATCGCCAAAGAGCCTATTTCGATGGAAACCCCTATCGGTGATGATGAAGACTCGCATCTCGGTGATTTCATCGAAGATGGTACCATCTCAAGCCCTGTTGATGATGCGACCGCAGCTGGTCTGCGTGAAGCGACTCGTGATGTATTGGGCAATCTGACTGAGCGTGAAGCACGCGTGCTAAAAATGCGCTTTGGTATCGACATGCCAACGGATCATACCTTGGAAGAAGTCGGCAAGCAGTTTGACGTAACACGTGAGCGTATTCGCCAGATTGAGGCAAAAGCACTGCGTAAACTGCGTCATCCGTCACGCTCTGAGCATCTGCGTTCGTTCTTAGAGAATGATTAATCATAAAGCAAACTAAGCACCAATAAAAAAACCGAGTTTATCTCGGCTTTTTTGTGTCATCGATTTGATGGCTCGAGTGCTATAACTACATATCTGCATCAAGGAATACAAGAACGAGCTTGCAATGGCACTATATGGTATATATGATTAGTATACATTTCATATACTAGGTAAAACAATGGGTATTGTTAAAATTGATGACACACTACACGAAGAGCTTCGTAAAGCCAGTGCGGTAATGGTACGTTCGATTAACGCGCAGGCAGAGTATTGGATAAAGATAGGTATGTTGGCCGAGGCCAATCCTCACGCATCTTATACCGATATCATCAGCGAGCAGTTAAAACGAGCAGATGTTAATATAGGAAATCTTATCGATGGCTAAAATCGCGCTAAAAACACCTGAAGAATTGGCCATCATGCGTGAGTCTGGACGCTTATTGGCATCGGTTTTTGCTTACCTAGATACGCACATGGTCGCTGGCATCTCCACAATGACTGTCAATGATTTAGTTGAGCGCTATATTGTGGATGTTTTACACTCACGACCTGCCAGCAAAGGTCAATACGGCTACCAATACGTGCTCAATACTTCTGTCAATCAAGTGGTTTGTCATGGTGTACCCTCAAGCAACCAAGTCCTAAAATCAGGCGACATCATCAATGTGGACATTACTTTAGAAAAAGGCGGCTTTATTGCCGACTCTAGCAAAATGTATACGATTGGCGATGTGATGCCCTTAACAAAACGCCTCGTCGATGACACTTATGAGGCCATGTGGGCAGGTATCTGTGTGGTCAAACCGGGCGCAACGCTCGGTGATGTCGGGCATGCCATTCAAAGCCATGCTGAACAGCACGGTTACTCTGTCGTTAGAGAATACTGCGGGCATGGTATCGGTCGCGAAATGCACGAACAGCCTGAAGTTTTACATTATGGTCGCGCAGGTGCAGGCTTAATTTTAGAACAAGGCATGACCTTTACTATTGAGCCAATGATTAATCAAGGCAAAGCCAAAGTAAAAATGAAAAAAGACGGCTGGACGGTGGTGACTGCAGACAAAAAGCTTTCTGCCCAATGGGAGCATACCATCGCGGTGACTGCCGATGGTTATGAAGTGCTGACGCTACGTGAAGAAGAGACCCTTTAGAGCGTGCTTACAGTTTTCCTTGCTGCTGCGTAATACAAGAGTGATTTAAGTATTTAAGTATTTAAGTATCATCTTATTATTGCCATATTGGTAACTACTGATATGATAGGTCGCGATGATTTGAGTATACGCTGATTGATACCTCTGTCATCGCTTTTTTATACATGCCATCGATAGGAAACCGACATGATTGTCCGGCAAACCCCAAACGCCCTCAAGATACTTTTTACCCTGCACGGCTCTGTCATTCCAAAAATTTATCCGCAAATTTTGCTGATCGCGCTTCTCAGCACACTTATAACAATTATTCAGCACTGGCTTCCTGACTCTTTTCCTTATTATGGTATGGCTCCTTTTACCTTGCTAGGAATCGCGTTGTCGCTATTTCTTGGATTTCGCAACAATGCCAGTTATCAACGCTGGTGGGAAGCTCGAGGGCTTTGGGGTCAGTTGGTATATGATGCGCGTAGCTTAACCCGTCAAGTGCTTTCTTTTATAGATACTGATACCGAGAATGGGCACGAGACTGGGCGAACGATGGTTTACCTGACCATTGCTTTTGCGCATGCTGTGCGCCATCGCCTGCGCGGCTCGTCACCTTGGCATGATGTCGAGCCTTTTGTCGCATCGAAACACCATGATAGTATGCGCCAAGCGCGCAACCTACCTGATTACATCATGCGCCTCATGGGTAAGCAGCTCGGCGACATTCGGCGTCAAGGACTGGTATCAGAGCAAGTCATACAGAACATGGACGAGCGCCTGACGTCTATGACCATTGTATTGGCGGCCTGCGAACGCATTCATAATACACCGCTGCCGTTTGCTTATATGCTGCTGGTCCATCGCACGACCTATCTGTATTGCATCATGTTGCCTTTTGGCTTGGTGGCCTCGCTCGGTTGGGTGACCCCACTGATTTGTGCCGTGATCGCTTATACCTTTTTTGGTTTGGATGCCCTCAGTGAAGAGCTAGAAGAGCCTTTCGGCTTAGCCGCCAACAAACTACCCCTGACTGCATTATCGCGTACTATCGAGATTAATCTGCGAGAAGCACTAGAAGAGGCAGATATTCCGCCTGAGATCACTCCTATCAATGGCTATTTACCATAGCCTCTTAGCTGAACACCTATAAATCATAAAGCAATCAATGCTAAATGAGAGTGTGTCCCATGAAAGCATTGCCTTAATTTATCAGATATTTTTTATATATCCTACCGTTGGGTAGCTAAATAATATAGGCAATAGTAGAGCTTTTATGAATAAAAAATACATTTGAAAATAGTGATTTCTTTCACCATTCTCGTGGTACTTGACTAGCTTAATAAAAGGTAAAAACTTGCCTATTTACGCTTGTAAGACAACCTTTATTCATGGTTTTTTGCACATCACTTGCTAATGATAACTGAATTCGTCTACCATAGAGCCGATTGCTTAAGTACGAGCAGTTTAAACTTTATATTTATTTCTGAAAAATAAACCTTGTCGGGGTGCTTTGATTTTGATGCTTTAACTACAATTCAAAATCATGGCTGAGAGTTACCCGCGAACCTGATGCAGTTAGCACTGACGTAGGAAACAAGCGTGACATTTTATAGCACACCTCTTAAGCATCTATTGCTAAGCAAGCCTTGCCAGTTTATTCACATAATCTGGTAAGGTTTTTTTGTGTCTGCTCACTGATCACCTCCTACTCTTTGCTTACTCGCATTTTATAACAGTAAGTGAATACTATGAACTACCAAACGTTACGCCACCATTGCCCAACATGGGATGACTACATTCAGCATGATTTTGTCAAACAGCTAACGGCAGGTACGCTCGCCCCTGACAGCTTTCGTCACTATCTTGTGCAAGACTATTTATATCTTATTCACTATACCCGTGTGATGGCGTTGAGCGTGTATAAGAGTGATACGCTGGCACAAATGCGTGTCGGTCAAGCAGGCATCAATGCCATGCTCGATATGGAAATTGGCATGTATCTCGATTTATGTCATGAGTGGGACATCCCACTTAAAGAAGTAGAAAGCGCCCCTGAATCTGCCGTGACCATCGCCTATAGCCGCTACCTATTGGACGCTGCGATGTCAGGCTCATTGGCTGAGCTTTATGCGGCAATTGCTCCTTGTTTGATGGGCTATGGCGAAATTGGCAAACGCATTAAAGAACAAGGTTTTGTCGCGGACAATCCTTACCAGCCATGGATTGATGTCTTTGCCAGTGACGAATTTCAAGCGATTACCGCGCAGAATGAAGCGCAGATTAATACGCTACTAGCACAGGCTAATCCTACTCAGGCAGACAAATTCCAACAGTTATTTAATACTGCTTCACGTATGGAAGTGAATTTTTGGCAGCAAGCGCTTGATCTGTCCTAGCCCCTATGCAAAGTGCTAGCTTTATGGCAAATACTTTTATATACCATATTTATTATAAATAAAATTTAACTTAACCCTAAACATAATAATGGACACACTTAAGGAGAGACACCATGGCAGCATTCGATGAACATGCAAGCGCGTATGACAGCTGGTTTTTTGACAACCAAAACTTACTGACCAGTGAGCTAAAACTGGTCGCTCATTTCTTAGATAAGGACAGTGAGATATTGTCTATCGGCTGCGGTAGCGGACTGTTTGAGTCACTATTGGCAAAAGATTATGATATCCATATCAAATATGGTATCGAGCCTTCTAAAGACATGGCTGAAATCGCTAAAAAGCGCGGCTTACAAGTGGATATTAGTGCTGCCGAGACTTGCGATATTGAGCCAAATAAGTTTGATATCATCATGTTTAACGGTAGTGTCAGCTACATCAACGATTTGGATGCCTGTATTAAAAAGGCATTTGATGCCTTAAAAACGGGCGGCAAATTGATTGTTATCGATGTGCCAAAAGAAAGCGGTTTTGCCAGCTTATATAATTTGGCCAGCTCATTAAATACTTGGGAGCATCCGCTACTTGCGCATATCTCTCCTGCTGATCCCTATCCTATTGAGCTGGTTAAATCAGCAAATTGGCGCACCTCTGATGAAAAAATCGCACTGATGCAAGCCAATGGTTTTGTCGATTTTGAGTATGCACAAACCTTACTGACCCATCCTATGTATGCCAATGACAAAGTGCAAGAAGTCATCGAAGGCTATGACCGTGGGGATTATGTTGCTGTTTGTGCTTATAAAAAATGAGCTGATATGTGCATTAACATTTGATTATCATGGATGACTGAGCAAAATTTATGACAGATCACAGTGATCCATAGCATACTGTCATTGCCATTTTAGCACTTGAATTATAAGTTTAGTGCCACTATAAATGGTGAATAAAGCTCTTATGCTAATAGCTAACATTTAATAAAGCGAGGCACACATCATGACTGACGATCCAAAAGACAGCACCAATCAAAACAACAACCAAGCACCAGCAAATGAAAAATCAGTAAAAATGACCAACCTAACGCCCAATCAAGGTGTGATCACAGGCAAAAGAACGGATATTCAAAATCCTGAGCTTTGGGACTTTCCAATGAACTATCCACTTAGCATCATTGGTCATGAAGGCGAGCGTGAGAACTTACTCAACGAAGTGAAGCTTATCTTGGGCAGTCAGTTCCCTGATTTTGATTTGGCCTCGATAGAAGTGAAACCGTCTAAAACGGGTCGCTTCCATTCAGCACGGGTTAATCTATATCTTACAGCAGCCGATCAGGTCAATGTGCTGTATGCCTCACTCGACGCTGCCAAAACAGTTCGTTTGGTCGTATAAACAGATAATTGTCGTTTAAAAAAAGCCAGCCGCTTTTCCGTCGAAATCGTCACTCGCTATTAATCACATACGGGTGGCGATTTTTTGTGGTTTGCTGTACAATCTGCGCCCTCATTATTATTGTTCTATGTCCCCTTATTGGTGGGTCATTTACTCGCGAATGAAAAGCAAATGATCGTACGATTTTTACAAAAAACTTATTATTTGAGTCAATCGCGTCTAACCCTTACCCCATCGTCCTTTGCTAAAATTCGGACACAGCACAACCTCACAGCAACATAGTTTTATTCTAAAATCAATATAGTATTTTCAAAATTTTCCCGCTATATTGTGCCTACCAATTAACAAACACGCTATATGTAGTACTCAGTGATTTTAACCATCACTACGAGTAGTGGTAGCTTTTTGCCTAAAAAACAGCTAGTACAACCCATCATCATAGCGTTATAAAGAATGTCTACCGCTGATTCAGCGCGCAGCATCACAATAAGCAATCAAAATAGAGGCCAGCATGACACATATCGACAAAATCCAAGTAACCAAACGTGATGGACGTTTAGAACTTATTGATTTAGATAAAATCCATAAGGTAATCGAATGGGCCGCTCACGGCTTGGACAACGTGTCTGTGTCGCAAGTAGAGCTAAAGTCGCACATCCAGTTTTATGAAGGTATCAAGACTCGTGATATTCACGAAACCATCATCAAATCTGCTGCCGACCTTATCTCTGAGACCACGCCTGACTATCAATATCTAGCCGCGCGTTTGGCCATCTTCCATCTGCGTAAGATTGCTTACAACAGATTCACCCCGCCGCACCTATATGACCATGTCAAAACCCTTACTGATGCTGGAAAATACGATCAGCATATCCTAGCGGACTATAGCCGTGCTGAATTTGATGAGCTAGAAGAATATCTTGATCACTGGCGCGATATGAACTTGGCTTATGCGGCTGTTGAGCAAATGGCGGGCAAATACCTTGTCCAAGATCGCGTGAGCAAGACTGTCTATGAGAGCCCGCAGTTCTTGTACATGTTGGTCGGTATGTGCTTATTTAGCCAATATGACAAGTCAGATCGCCTTGATTTCGTCAAACGCTTCTATGATGCGACTTCACAATTCAAAATCTCACTACCGACGCCAATCATGTCTGGTGTGCGTACGCCATCGCGTCAGTTTAGCTCGTGTGTACTGATCGAGTGTGGTGATAGCCTAGACTCTATTAACGCGACCACTAGCGCCATCGTACGCTACGTATCACAGCGTGCTGGTATCGGCATCAATGCAGGTCGTATCCGTGCCCTTGGTAGCCCTATCCGTGGCGGCGAAGCACAGCACACTGGTTGTATCCCATTCTACAAACTGTTCCAAACTGCGGTGAAATGCTGCTCACAAGGCGGCGTACGTGGCGGTGCTGCGACCCTATTTTACCCACTATGGCATTTAGAAGTTGAGTCATTACTGGTACTCAAAAACAACCGCGGTGTCGAAGACAACCGTGTCCGTCATATGGATTACGGTGTACAGTTGAACAAAACAATGTACACGCGCCTAATCAAAGGTCAAGACATCTCGCTATTCTCACCAGGCGATACTCCTGGCTTGTATGATGCATTCTTTGAAGATCAAGACAAGTTCGAAGAGCTATACACCAAGTACGAAAATGACCCTGCTATTCGTAGCCGTCAAATCCCAGCAGCAGACTTGTTCAGCCTAATGATGCAAGAGCGCGCCAGTACTGGTCGTATCTATATCCAAAACGTCGATCATTGCAACACGCATAGCCCATTTGACGCGACGGTTGCACCGATTCGCCAGTCAAACCTATGTATGGAAATCGCCCTACCGACCAAGCCACTTGATAACATCAATGACGAAGAGGGCGAAATCGCCCTTTGTACGCTATCAGCGGTCAACTTGGGTAAAGTCGAAAACGTCAGCGACATCGAAGAGCCAGCCGAGCTAATCGTCCGTGCGCTTGATGCCCTGCTCGATTATCAAGACTATCCAGTCAAAGCGGCTCAAAATGGCAGCATGCGTCGCCGTACGCTCGGTGTGGGCGTGATTAACTATGCTTATTACCTTGCTAAGAATGGCGTACGCTATTCAGATGACTCAGCATTGGGTCTCACGCATCAAACGTTTGAAGCGTTGCAATTCTATCTCTTGAAAGCCTCAAACAAATTGGCAAAAGAGCAAGGCGCTTGCCCTGCGTTCAATGAGACTACGTACTCACAAGGCATCTTGCCGATTGATACGTATAAAGCCGACTTGGACAAAATCTGCCAAGAGCCGCTACATCTAGATTGGGAAACGCTACGTGGCGAGATCACTGAGCACGGTCTACGCAACTCTACCCTAACCGCCTTGATGCCGTCTGAGACCTCTAGTCAGATCGCCAACGCGACCAATGGTATCGAGCCACCACGTGGTCTGGTCTCTATCAAAGCGTCAAAAGATGGCATCTTAAAGCAAGTCGTGCCTGAGATTGATAAGCTAAAAGATCAGTACGAGCTACTATGGCAAATGCCAAACAATGACGGTTACCTAAAGCTGGTCGCTGTCATGCAGAAGTTCGTCGATCAAAGTATCTCTGCCAATACCAACTACGATCCAGTCCGTTATGCAGGTGGCCGTGTACCGATGAAGATATTGCTAAAAGATTTGCTAAACGCTTATAAGATGGGTGTGAAGACGTTGTACTACCATAACACTCGTGATGGTGCGAACGATGCCCAAGCGGATATGGAAGATGATTGTGCTGGCGGTGCGTGTAAGATTTAGGACTGTAAGAGAAGCTCTTTAAATAGAATTTCTGATGGATGGCGGGTTTGGCTTTTTGGTTAAGCTCGCTGTTTAAACTAGAGTACACTTTTAAAAACTTTAATAAATATTGACAGAGCTTTATAAGAATTAGAAAAAGGATTTTTTATGAGTGGTAATGTTGAGCGTATAGATAACAGTGCAGATAACCAGCCAACACTTGAAATTGGTGGCAGAGGAAATTTAATATCACCAAAAGTTTATCAATCTATATACAATCAAATTACTGGTAGAACTGAGAAAACCTCTCAGACTTATGATGATAACATTCTGGTTGGATTTGATGAATTAAAACAACTTCATGTGAAAATATTACAAATTAAGGATATCCATAAAGTATTAGCTCAAAATGAAACTATTTCACTATTTTTTTCAGGTGAAAGAAAAGAAGTTTTTACATCTTTCGAAAGATTTGAAAAGTACAATTCTAGTAATGTAAAGCCTACAAAAAGTTTGCAATTAAAATATAATTTTTCTCTTTTATTACCAGAAACCGCAACGCCTCAAGAATATGTCGTAACAATAAAATTAGTCTCAAGATTTGCTGCCATTCATGCTTTTGAAGAAAAGAAAAATAGATTATTTCCTCCACAATTAGTAAATATGCTTGTATCTAATACTGCGGAAATTAGTATTGAATATGTAGATTTTTTAGTTACCAAACATTATTTTCAGACATTTGACGAATGGATAAAAGGTTGTCCTTGTCAACCTGAGAGTAAGTTAACTTCATGGTTGCAAACAGTTTCACACTATATGCCAAGAGTGATTCAGTTAATTATAATTACGTCTTGTCTATATTATTATAATATTTATATTTCCACTTTATCAGAGAGCTTTAATCATGATTGGGGGAGATTCTTTTTATATTCATTGGTATCATTTTTTATTTTAATGAAAATAGCTCATATAGTTGGAGAGAAAATTGAACTATATATAGATAGTTTTCGGCAAGATTCATACTTAAATTTAAATAATGGAGATAAGAAACTAATTCAGGATTTCTCTTCTAGAAAAAAAACCACCTATATGAAAATAATATTCCAGCTTTTGTTAACTGTTGTATTAGGTATAATTAGTTCTAGATTATCTCTACTTTTCTAACAAATTTAGTCGTAGGGTGCGCCTAGCGCACCGATGATATAGAAACTGTGTTTAAAGGTGCGCGAGGCGCAACCTACAAATTATGCCCAAACGAAAGAGTCGTTAAGGACAAAGAAAGACGCCCAAATTAGGCTTTTTAGCCCCGACTATAGCGGTATCCTGCTGACGACGATGGCGATGCGGTCTCTGGCTGAACGTAGTATCGAGACAACAGGAATGCGGTCAGACACAATAGACTGCACGCCAGCGGCAAGGCAGATACAAGCGGTAGGCGGGATTGGCTACTGTTATAATTAAAACATACAGATAGAACTAAAACGACGGAGGTCATGTGCAATATACCGCAATCATCAAAGACGGTGGTTTGTTTATCCCAAACGTATTTTCAGACCTAAACGATGGTGGCTCGCATATCGTACAAGTCGAGGTTGATATTGCAGAGGTGCGTCAGCAGTTAGGTGTGGATGAAGCACCAAAGACAACTGTCGCCAAAAAAAGCGTGGCAAAAGCAGTCAAAAAACCAGCATTGAGAGCGGCTAAAAAAGACTTAAAAATAGCAGCAGAAGAGTCTGATGTGAGTACCCTACGCAAAAGCGCGCTTGATGAATTAGAAGCACTCGATGATAGTGAGCTGAGCGAAATATTCAAAGCCTATATGAACGATGGGCAAGAGTCGTCGCAGATATCACTAGAGAACCTCTAAGCTAAAACGCTATAATCCAAAAACGTGTCATAACATCAAATCAAAACCAGTCAGACCCATATAAATTAATAACCGTATCAATTATAAAGGCAGTCCCATGACTTACTCGATTTTTTCTCAAACGCCAAACAATGCGCTAAAAGAGCCGATGTTCTTTGGTCAGCCCGTCAACGTGGCGCGCTATGACCAACAAAAGCACCCTATCTTTGAGCAATTGATTGAAAAGCAGCTGTCATTCTTTTGGCGTCCAGAAGAAGTCGATGTATCACGCGATCGTATCGACTTTAGCAATCTATCCTCACATGAGCAGCACATATTTTTGAGCAACCTCAAGTACCAGACCCTACTCGACTCGATCCAAGGTCGTAGTCCAAACGTGGTACTACTGCCGCTGGTGTCTATCCCTGAGCTTGAGACGTGGATTGAGACATGGTCGTTCTCTGAGACCATTCATTCGCGCAGCTATACGCATATCATTCGCAATATCGTCAATGACCCAAACATTATCTTTGATGACATTATGCAAAACGAGCACATCTTAGGCCGTGCCTCTGATATCGCCCAGTACTATGATGAACTGTATCGCAACTCACAGCTATATAGCTTGTATGGTCCAGGTATGCACAACATCAATGGCGAGCAAGTGACTGTTGATTTAAGATCACTGAAAAAGCAGATGTATCTGTGCATTATGGCGGTCAACGTCTTAGAAGCCATTCGTTTTTATGTGTCGTTTGCTTGCTCGTTTGCCTTTGCTGAGCGCAAATTAATGGAAGGTAATGCCAAAATTATCAAGCTGATCGCTCGTGATGAAGCGCTGCATTTGACTGGTACGCAGCACATGCTGAACCTCATGCGCAACGGTCGTGATGATCCAGAGATGGTCGACATTGCCAAAGAGTGCTATGAAGAAAGTATTGAAATCTTCCGTAAGGCTGCTGAGCAAGAAAAAGAATGGGCAGGCTATCTGTTCAAAGATGGCTCGATGATTGGTCTGAACAAAGACATCCTTTGCCAATATATCGAATACATCACCAACTTGCGTATGGAAGCCGTCGGCTTGCCAGCCGCGTTCCCTAAATCAAAATCAAACCCAATCCCGTGGATCAATACGTGGTTGTCGTCTGACAATGTGCAAGTAGCACCGCAAGAGACTGAGATTAGCTCGTACTTGGTTGGTCAGATTGACTCTGATTTATCAGACAGTGATTTTGACGACTTTGAGTTGTAAGAGCTTTGAGCTATAAAGACTTTGAGTTGTAATAGTTTTAGGCTTTAATAGTACTTTACGCGTTAATAGTGTTTTACGTTTCAATGGCGGTAGGATAGTCAAATCCAAATAGGATGAGTTATGACGTGGGTAATGACCAGTAAGCAGCAGTTCTACTTGCATGATGATGAAAGTCTGCTTGATGGTCTGCTGCGCACTGGACATGAGGTCAATTATCAATGCCGCGAGGGTTACTGTGGCAGCTGCCGAGTCAAGCGTATTGCCAGCTCGCATACGGTCGATTATCCATTTGATCCGCTTGCGATGATTGAAGAGGATGAAATCCTGCCGTGCTGTTGTCGTGTACAGGGTGTGATTTATATCAATCACGAGCCTACTATAGAGTAATATTAACAAAGATAATTCTAAAAAATTCGAAACAAAAAGCGCGTTATCTTGAAGATAACGCGCTTTTTTAATATCTATAAATCGTTCAAGCTATTTTGATTAAGCTTATTTTGCTTAAGTTTTAGGTGATGAAGAATGACCTTATAAGGGTGCACCATCTCTTTCAAACAGCTGCAACAGCTCTTCACGCATACGGTCACGCTCGGCTTCTGACATCATCGGCACGTCTTGTCTCTCACCTTGTAAGTTTGGATCTTCTATACCACCAACATTTTCATCAAGAATCACGACTGGACGTTCCATCGGCTCTTGCGCTGGACGCTCTTCTAACAGTATTTTGACTTGCGCATTTTTGCCACGGCGTAATATTTGCGCATTCAGCGTGGTATTCGGTGCTTTACGAGCGACATACTGAATCAAGGTATTGGCATCCGTCATCTCGACACCGTCAATCGTCAAAATAATGTCGCCGATACGCAGACCACTCTTAGCAGCAGGACTCTTAGGAACGACATTAAGCACTTCTACCCCAGTCGAGGTTTCAAGCTGCGTTGGGTCACGTAACTGTGACTGTATCTCAATCCCCAACCAACCACGGCTCACCTTACCATCTTTGATAATGGCATTCATCACTTGCTCAACGATGGCGGTAGGAATAGCAAAACCGATACCCATAGAGCCGCCAGAGCGTGAATAAATAGCCGTATTAATACCAATTAATTCACCAAAAGCATCAACGAGTGCGCCGCCCGAATTACCTGGGTTAATCGCTGCATCGGTCTGGATAAAGTCTTCAAACTTGTTGACCCCAAGCCCAGTACGTCCTGTCGCTGAGATAATCCCTTGCGTTACCGTTTGACCGACACCGAACGGATTACCAATCGCTAATGCGACATCGCCAACTCGGATAGGTTCTTTACGGAAACCAAGTGGTGCCAAACCGGTCATATCTACTTTAATCACTGCCAAATCACTGTCTGGATCTGTGCCAACGATTCTAGCGCGGCTCTTACGACCATCATTAAAGGCGACCGTAATTTCATCGGCTTTTTCGATCACATGGGCATTGGTCACGATATAGCCATCTTCTGAGACAATCACCCCAGAGCCTAAATTGGTATTGCCCTGCTCTTCTGACGGTGCACCATGGAACTCAAAAAAGCGGCGCAACACAGGATCATTCATATAAGGATGCTCTGCCATCGTTTGCGTGGTGTAGATATTCACGACTGATTGTGAGGCGCGAGCAACCGCATTATGATAAGAAGAAATCGCTGCAGGTGTATCAGAAACAGGTGCTGACGCTTGCTGCTCAGCAGGTGTGGTTCTGGGCGGCTCCCATGCCTGCTCTGATGCGGTCTTCATACTCGCAAACAACCAAATAAATGCGGCAATCACGACTAGCAATAAAACCCAAGGTAACCATTTTAATACAGACGCCTTGCTGCTGGTGTTCCGAGATGACGACATATAAAACCTCTATAAATTTGATACAAACAGACGAAGATAAATAAGGTGAGAAGCATGGTATATATTAGGATGCATTGAGCGGCAGTTATCAAACGTTCACAGCCCACTAGATGGTTATTTTTTTGCACTATCTATACGGCAAGCTTACATGTATAAATTATAACCGCCAATACTACCCAGTTGTAACGTATCGTGTACCATTTCAGTGAGTAGGATTGTCTATCCTACTGTAGCCACATGTTAAAATACTCATTATCAAAAGCCACATCTTAGCTATAAATGCTTGCGCCACTGAATCAATTATAAGGGAATACCATGACCACACACAATATCTCAACCGAGCCCTCAAACACCGCCATTACCATTCAAGCGCTGACCACATTCTGTGATGACTATTTATCAGCAGATGCTTTTAAAGATTATGCCCCTAATGGTTTACAAGTAGATGGGGGTCGACCTATCAAGCGCATCATCACTGGTGTAACGGCTTGCGAGGCGTTGATTGATGCGGCGATTGCTGACAATGCAGACGCCATTATGGTGCATCATGGTTATTTTTGGAAAGGCGAACCTGCCCCCATCACTGGTATGAAAGGTCAACGTATCCGTAAACTTATGCAGCATGGTATCTCTTTGATTGGCTATCACCTGCCACTCGATGCCCATCCTATCATTGGTAACAATGCCAAACTGGCTGACGCATTAAATATGACCATTATCGGCGCTTTATATCCTAGTGAATCGCATCCCGTTGGTAATATCGCCACTTGTACCCCGCAGAGTGCTCAAAGCCTTATCACTCATATTACTCAGGCACTAGGACGATTACCATTACATATTTCTGCCAATTATAGCGCACCGAATAGTACAAACGCTAATATCGATAATAACAGACTTATCGAACACGTGGGCATTTGTACAGGTGGCGCACAAGATATGATTGAACAAGCCGCATTGATGGGCTGTGACGCCTTTATCTCTGGCGAAATATCAGAACGTACCACACATATTGCTCGTGAGCTGGGCATTGACTATTTCGCTTGCGGACATCACGCGACAGAACGTGGCGGTATTCAAGCACTCGGCAACATAGTCTCTCAAACATTTGGCATACCAGTAACTTTCGTAGATATTGATAACCCTGCTTAAACAATACCCTCAACTCTGATGACCACTATCTAACTTGTGAATGAATGTCAGAAAATAAGGCTAATAACAATCAGCCTTATTACCCAAAATCGATGTTTTTTGCTGTTTTAATTTTCATCGGTCTATCAGTAACAAAGCTATTTTTAACCGTCTATAGCCCAATTGTTAAGTTTTATCGCTAATTTCTTAACCACACTTGAATAATCCAAGGAATATCCGCATATTACTACCCGAAGAAAGAATGTCTTGTCATGAGGCTTCCCATTTATTACAGCTTCCGGTTATGGTACTTAAATGAGTATAACCCTTTAAAATTTCACTATGTTATATAGCTATCGACGTTGTATAGATAGTGAGGCTTTAGGTGGTTTACCAGTAGATACACTGTGCATGATATATTTTCAGCAGCACGGTATGTCTTAATTTGAGTATCGCGATACTTGATGAGTAACCGCTAACTAATAGAATATTAGCGTAAATTTTCTATTAGTTTTTTTATTAATAATGAAAATAGCGACTTGCTTGCCTTTATTGCTGGACAAAAATATTAATCACTATTGACTCTATTACCAATAATTTAAAGCGTCACTGGTCATTAATATGAGCGTGGAAAAACTGAGTGCATGAGCGCCCCGTTCACTCTACGTTTTTGTCTCAATAACTTAGTTCATGACCTTACCTATGTTTAATATATAGTTGTTTTATTCTTAGCCCTATCTATGCATCGATGAAGGAATCATCCGATTTATATCCTTCGCGGTGTTGTGCGTTCATAATTTTTATATTGATACTTTATATCGATATTTTGAGAGATCTGTTAGTCCTCATACGTGATACGCCAATAGATAAATAGCTAATTAAAAAACTGCACGGCTACATTTGATAAAACATTCATTAGCGGCACTATTATTGAGCAGGGTGACGACGCACTTATCCTATGAGGAAGTGCGCTGTTATCTAAAATGTAATACCGATGTATGACTATTTTATAAGCATACATTCACAAGCATTTTACGGTAAGTAGGATGGCTAAAATCAGGAGACATCCATGCAGCGTATTACTTATCGTGTGAAAGTATCTGCGCAAGGGGCTAGACGCCGTATTTCTTATTTACTGCGTCCATCTAAACGCCTACCGAACACTAAAAGTAACATCGTTTCATCCGTTACCCCGACGACATCGAGTCGTTTTTCTAGAACCAAAAAGCTTGCGCAAGTTTCTAGTATCGCCCTTCTCTCTTTACCTGCTGAGAGTCTGACGACGATGCGTGCGCCAGTGCCAGCCTATGATAACGTCATGCTAGAAAGCACGTTAACCATCGCTGCCGTCCCCGGTGACAGCACTTATTTTGCGACTGACGGTTTTCAACATGGCTTTGGTTTTGATTTGGTACGTACTTATGCTGACAAGCTTGGCGTTGATATCGATCTAAAAGCGTATGCCAATGAAGAAACTGCTCTAAAGGCGCTGAGATCGGGCGAGGTAGATATGGCATTAACAACGGCCAGTACACAGTTAAAGAGCAAGTTTAACTTATCGTCTATCAACATCAGTTGCGGCTATGACGCCAGCTTAACAAAGAATGGTTTACATCCAAAAGTCAGCTGGACGTTCAATTCATCCAATGACCCGTTATCACAAAAAGCCAGTTACTTTTTATGTGACAGCATTAAGCTGAAAAACACACAAAAACTTGCTGCCTTTTACAATCAAAACTTGCTAAAAGACGCCTATAGCCAAGATCATTTCCAAAAAACGTTGACCGAAAAACTGCCTGATTATCAATCGTCTTTTGAAGAGCAAGCACGCAATTATAATCATGATTGGGAATTATTGGTGGCCATGGGTTACCAAGAATCACACCTTGATGCCAATGCCGTATCGCCAACGGGCGTGCGTGGGCTTATGATGTTGACCAATAATACAGCCAAAGCAATGGGCGTCTCAGATCGCGTCGATCCCTACCAAAGTATCGGCGGCGGCGCGCGTTATTTAGAGCAAATGAAAGATGACTTTGCTGATGTGCCAAAGACAGATCGTATTTGGTTTGCGCTTGCCGGCTACAACATGGGACCAAATGCAGTAAAGAGTATTCAGCGTAAACTGCGAGATCAAGGTATTGATGATAAAAGCTGGGCGAACGTTTATGCGTACTTAGCTGACAATAAAGCTGCCAATAGTCGTTATGGCCAAGCAATGCATTATGTTAGCAATATTAGAAGTTATCTTGAGACTATCAAAACTCAAACCGTCTAGTTAATAAGTGCTATTAGATATTTTGAGAATTGAATTTTATGAATAAAAAAGCTGCTCTTATAAAGAGCAGCTTTTTTGTGCAGAATGATCTGTCTTAATCGTATTTACTTAGCTATTATTCTACTAAGCCACTTACTCTTAACGATTAGGTACGGTCAGGCGCTGACCGCGCTGTAGCATCGTATCCGCCGCGATATTATTCATCTCAGCCAACTCTTGCGTAGAGACTCCATATTTACGTGCTAAGCCAATCAAACTGTCTCCTGACCCAACAGTGTAGCTCACTGTGAGCTTTGGTACTTTAAGCGTTTGTCCACGCTGCAACTGGGCATTGGTCGCGAGATCGTTGGTCGCAGCCAAGTCGTCTATCGAAACACCAAATTGACGTGCCAAAGCAATCAAACCATCACCAGATTTAACTTTATAGCTCTCGGTGTTGCCCAATTTTTTGCCACTGCTCGCTGTGCTAGTCGCGGCAGTGCTACTAGCCGAACTACTGCTTTGGTTATTGCTACTAGAGGTCGCTACAACGCTGCCACTGGCAGGAATCGTAATCGTACGACCGAGTATCAAATTAGAGTTGGTTTTCAGGTTGTTCGCTGTTGCCAAGTCACTAAGACCGATATTATAACGTTGAGCCACGCCTGTTAACGTATCGCCTGATTTTACTTTATAACTGACAGTTTTATCATTTAGCTGACGATCAACCAATCCTTTAGACACGGGTACTTTGATGGTTTGACCACGTTGTAAGCGTGCTTTTGCATCAAAGTTGCTATTCACCGCCGCAAGCTCAGCTGGACTGATACCCACGCTATTGGCAATGCCGATCAAAGTATCGCCAGATTTTACTTTGTAATTGGTGGTTGCCACCGAACTTGAGCTACTGTTACGGCTACTAGCGCTTGAGGTGTTTGCTGCATCGAAATCGACACTTGCAGGTACTTTTAGCGTTTGACCAACATATAGTGAGCTTGTAGTGCTCATATTATTGAGGCTGGCAAGTGCATCAGTTGAAACACTAAACTGACGTGCGAGAGCAATCAATCCATCGCCCGCTTTTACTTTATAGTTCTTAGTAGCGGTGCTTGATTTACTTGGCTTGGTCGAGGGAGCGGCAGGTGTGGTCACTGGCGCAGTCACCTTACCTGGTATCAGCCATAGCTTTTGACCGCGTAGTAAATCCGCTCTACTACTCAAATTATTGTATGTTGCCAACTGAGTCACCGATAGACCAAAGCGGTTAGCAGTACCAATCAGCGTATCGCCACTTTGTACTACATAGCTCTCTGGTTGGCTTGCCGCGGTATTGTTAGCTGTGCTCAACGGTTCGATGGTTTTTGCATTATATAAGTATAAGGTACTGCCTGATAGCAGCTTAGAGCTGGCATCTATTTGATTCCATTCAGCGATATCGCGCCAACTGACACCCGCACGGCTGGCGATATTAGACAAGGTATCACCACGCTTGACGGTATAAGTGGTACGTGTACCTTGCGGTTTTGGCTTGCTTACTGATGTTTTTGCAAAGCTAAGCTTTTTCTCTTCGCCACTGGCTTCTAGAATAGACTGCTGTGTCTGTACTGCGGATAAATTAATATTACCATCAGCATTGATTACATTGGTTTCAGGCGTGTTACTGCGAATTTGATTGGCAATAAAATCACGCTCTTCTTTGCTCAGTGGTGGTTCTTGGACAATCGTATTATTCTGTGTAATCTGAGCAGAGGTGGTCGGTAGACTGTTGCTGCTTTTTAGCTCAGCATTGATCTTGTTGGTTTCTGCCGTGCTCAATGGTGGCTCAGTACGCACCGAGGCGTTATTACTGTAGACAGAGCTGCTAGTAGGCGTGGCTGACGGTGATATATAACTGGTCGTTTGCTGCGGCACACTAGCACTTGCAGCATAATCAGCCAAGGCGCTACCTGTCGATGGTAATGAGGAGCCAGTATAGGGTTTGTTGTTATAGCTTGGCGTCGTGGTCGTGCTACTTGGTGTGCTTGTATTACTCGATGCCAGTATATTGCCCGTACCATTGCCTCTCAATGAGCTCAATTTAGCATCGGTATTAAGACTCACATCATTAGGAATAATAATACGCTGGGGACCAGAAGAATCTACACGCCCTGACGTTAAGGCCGTATTTAACCTTTCTAATTCGTCGTAACTAACGCCTGTCATTTGTGCGACTTCAGCTAAGCTCACGCCATAATTCACTGGCACACTACGGAAATGCTGACGGTTGGCAATAGCAGGCAAGTAGACACCATACTGCTCAGGCTTAGCAACAATTTCCGCTACCGCCAAGAAACGCGGCACGTAGTTCATCGTTTCAGTAGGCAATCTCAGAGACCAATAATCTGTCGGTAAACCCTGAGCTCTATTAGCATCAATGGCCTTTTGCACGCGACCAGGACCCGCATTATAAGCGGCCAATGCTAACTCCCAACTGCCAAACTGGTTATGTAGTGCGGTCAAGAAGTCATAAGCGGCGCGAGTTGATTCGATGACATCACGGCGACCATCATAGGTACTGCTTTGATTCAAACCATAAATACGACCCGTACTTGGAATGAACTGCCATAAGCCTGCTGCTGCCGCACTACTGGTACCGCTTGGATCGTAAGAGCTCTCAATGACAGGTAACAAAGCCAGCTCTGTCGGGATATTACGACGCTCAGCTTCTCGTACAGTGTGATAGATATAGCGACTGGCACGTGCAGTTAAACGGTTTAAATAGTCTTGTCGACTGGTAAACCAGCTTTTTTGCCCTTCAATACGCTGATTATAAGTCGGCTGACCGCCATTCATACGATAGCCAGCACGTAATCGACTCCATAAATCACCATACTGCTGAATAGCAAGTTTATTGCCTTCCACCATAGTCATGTCAGTGGCTTCGAGTAAATCGGCTAACTCATCCAAGCTATCTGCATCTAAATATGCCGTTGAATAGTCCGTACTGCTGCTTGCTGCAGGCGCTTTAGTAGCTGGGCGTTTAGTAATAACAGATGAGCTATTGGTCGCACCCTTTTTTACCGCTGAGGTATTGCTACAAGCACTGATAAGTAGAGTTGATACCGCAAGCGTCAATGGCAACGCAATAAATGAGCGAGATTTTGATAGCACAGTAGACATGATATTGGAAGTTTCCTAACGACAGAAAGTGATAAGATAAAGTTGCTTGCTAGTATAGTATGCAATGTGAAGCAAAGACCAGTCTAATATAAAAAGATAATCATCATAAGTTGAGTCAATTTTCAGACCATTCACGAAATGCAATCAATCATTTAGTTATTCAACATTGTGAATCTGCATAGTTATTAATGATGGAATGCTTTGCTTTCGAAGAGCCTAATTAATGCACTATGTTTTTTGATTATCCACTGATCAAGACGTTTCTTAATCAATGCTTATCAATTAATACCTAATTGTTGATAATGCCTAATTGCTGACTAGCTAGTACTGAGTTATTGGTCGAGTAACGATGAATTAATTAATCGTTACTTGTGATACGGCACGTAGCAGCACCGCATTACCAGTCGATAACGTCAGCGTCACTCTTGAAGTGGTGACAAATGAGACATTTTTACCATCTTTCACCCAGCTCTCATTGGTCGTTACATTGGCTTTGGCCTGATCGCCCGTAATAACGATATTATCCACAGAAATATCATAACGGTAATTAGAGGTGTTATTCCAACTATTTTGCAACAACTTCAAATAAGCATCTTTATCTAAACTGGTAGACTTACCTTTTCTAGATAATGAAATCAGTGCATCGTCAGAGACAAGACGGGCGACCTGATTGACATTTTGGCTATTCGCTGATGACTTCATTGCTGCTATATAGTTCTGCACCAAAGCTTCGGTCATGGCTGCCGCTTGCGCACTGATACTCACAGTACTTACAACGGTCACTACCGCCGCCACGCTGGCACTTTTTAGCAATAATGCCAAAAGCCCTTTTCCCCATAATCGTTTCATCATAATCCTTAGCAATGCTGTTATCGTTGTTGCCATCTTTTGATGACTAACGTTTTTTATTGATTAAATATAGTAGTCGCTTATTACTCATTAACATCATAATAAATGAAGCGAGCACTGGTTAGCATGTGCCCTCTTCATTTTACTTGTAAAAAATATCTGTTTAATCATCACCTACTTATTAATGATGACAGCGTACTTTTACCATAGAGTGAGACTATCATTCAATTCTCACAGCTATGTGACACCCTGTGTAATTATTGCGAATACTAAAATACCAACCATATGGCACAATTATTTCTGAAAATATGAGTCACTGCCCATCGCTGTAATAAATACAAGATATATTAACTGAGCCGCTTACGCAGTACACGACTCAGTTTTTGCTCCAGTTTTGATTCGCTTTCTGTCAATCCAATCTCAATTTAATAAGCCAAACTGAAGCTTACTTAGCGTCCGTACTATTATCTTCGTATTGTTGTTCATCATCACTAAGCTTCATGCCCAATCGCTCTACTCGTCTGTCCATCATTTGTCGAGCCAATGCTTGCATATCTTCGACGCGGTCTATTTCATCCACAATCTCAAGTCCCAATAGCGTCTCAAACACATCTTCTAAAGTAACCAAACCTTTGACTTCGCCATACTCACCGACTGTAATCGCAATATGAATACGGTTTTTTAGCATCAGCTCTAACAAATCAAACAGTTTCATTTTTGAAAAAACAAAAGTAATGTCACGTTTAAACTGAGTCAATGGCTTGTGCATCGCATGATTTACTTTGGCTAATAACATGTCTGTTTTTAATACAAAACCTGTGATGTTATCTAAGTCACCATCATAAATTGGCAGTCGTGAAAACGTCAATTTTGGGCGATCAACCAATAATTCAGCGACTGTTTTGTTTTCTTCAAACGCCAGCATCACCGAACGTGGGGTCATGATATCTTCGACTTTAATCGCACCAAATGCCAGCAAATTGCGAATAATGCGCGATTCTAATGGGTCAATCTGTCCTGACTCTTCACCGATGCTGGCAAGTGCCGCAAACTCTCTGCGACTAAAGGCTACAGGCTCTTTGCCTCGTACCAATAATTTGGTCAGTTTTTCTGATATCCAGATTAATGGGTATAGTAGTAAAATAATACCCCGCACAAAATACGCGACCATGCCACTTAACTGACGCCAATATACCGTGCCCAACGTTTTTGGAATAATCTCAGATAAAAATAAAATCGCCAAGGTCATAATGGCAGAAAACAGTCCAAACCATGCACTACCGAACACAATCGTGGCTTGGGCACCAGCACCGATAGAACCTAATGTATGAGCCACTGTATTCAAAGTCAAAATAGCTGCTAATGACTGATCGATGTTATCAACCTTTAAGCGTCTTAGCATGTTGGCTTTTTTGGGGTTAGTCTCTTGAACATCAGCGATATAAGACGGCGTCATGCTCAGTAATGCAGACTCAGCCAATGAACAGACAAACGAGATACCGATGGCGACAACCACAAAAAGTATGAGTAATAGCACACTGATCGCGGTCGGCTCTGCTAAAGCATCAGCGGCAAAAGCTGGATATGGCAATAGCAGCATCGCCGTCAGCGCTGATAACCCAGCAATTGAATTGGTACGACTAAGACGCTTTGAATAGCGTGATGTCGGAGGAGGTTTAGCAGACGCTTCTTTACAAGCGCGCGGACGACATAGACGAGGTACAAACATAAAAGTGGTAAACAAGTTAGGTAACCTAAACAGAAAAAAAGTAAAAGGGATAATAATATAATGAGCAAACGATACTAAATCGTTAAAGGCAAACAACAAAACAGACATGATTAATTAGCTATTAGTTATCTGCTAAAACGATGGTAACTCGCTGCTCAAAACTGATTTAGCAGCAGATAATAGGATCTATTATATACTAACAAACCGTGTGCTAAATGCAGGGAATTATTGCCATTTGATAGTAGCATTGATGATGCCATTTCACAATAAGACGCTATTGTTAAGTCTTTGTTTTTTGGTATCCTTGACCATACCTTTTGCTACACTACTGCTCCCTAGCATCCATTCGCTGCTTGAATTTTGTTATACTCTCAGCGCTTTGGCGTCACTTATATGAGGTGGCAAAAATATTGCCGCAAAAAGTAATGACCGCTAGCATGCCATTACCTTAAGAAAAACATACTCAGCCTATGATTAACAGTTACCAAGTCTGGGATTTTTTGTTACTATGCGTTTAATTTTATTATTATCTATGACTTACTGAGAGAAATTATGTTGTTATTTATCCAAGCTGCCCATGCTGCACCAGAAGCTGCTGGTGCGATGTCACTATTTAGTCAAATACTATTGCCTGTTGCTTTTTTTGCGATTTTTTACTTCTTAGTGATTCGTCCACAGTCTAAGCGTACCAAAGAACATCGTGCCATGGTCAATGCATTGACTGTCGGTAGCGAAATCATTTTTGCTGGTGGTTTGATGGGCCGTATCAAAGCCATTGAAGGTGACTATGCGGTGGTCAGCCTGAACAATAATACTGATGTCAAAGTACAACGTGCTTCTGTTATTTCAGTGTTACCTGCTGGCACAATCGAAAGCGTTTAATGATTGATTGAAATATTAGTCGCGTTTTATTGATGATTACTAGGGCATGTCCTCATTTTAAAAATGGTGGTAAAAATGAAATAAATTGCTGTTAAACAAGGAAAGTAGCGTAAATAATATCGAGATATTAATAAACTATTTGACGATGTTTGGCAAAATTTAGCCATTTTTAGCCCATTTAGAGGATAATCAATTGAATTGAGGACACGCCCTCATCTGTCATTAATAAATATAGTGATTAATACAGTGCCTAAGAATGACCGTACCTTATTTACGGTCATTTTTCGCTATAGAGCAATGATGTAAAAACAGTCTCATAGAGTATAGACAATTTATGTTTATGCTTTTGACCATGCTGTCTTTATTGATTTTATCAGTGATATTTTGCTGACTATATATTTTTGATGACTATATAAAGATACGTCTGTATTATTTGCTCTACTGTTTTACTATCATCGCGGATGATCGCAATGGTGCATGATGACGACTGCTAGATACAGCACTCAACCATTGCTATCGCTAACTTCCCATCTGCTAACTTGTGGCCTACGTCGCCAGTCGTTTATCAACCTAAAGAAGTGATTATGCAATATCCCGCTTGGAAATACTTACTTATTGCCGTCGTGCTAATCATTGCCGGTCTATATGCTGCTCCTAACCTCTATCCTGATGAACCTGCCGTGCAGATTACAAGCGCCGCTGCAGGTACACAGCTGTCTGAAGGTATCTTGACTGAGTCTCAAAGCTTGCTTGAAGAGGCTGGCATCAATAACCACGATGGAACCTTTGAGGGCAACAGTGCACTGGTACGTCTTGACAATCCAGTCGATCAGCTCAAAGCTCAGGAAGTACTGCGTCAAAACTTGGGCGAAGACTATGTCGTCGCGCTTAACTTGGCGCAAACGACGCCGCAGTGGCTACGTGATATCGGTGCAAAACCGATGAAGCTCGGCCTTGATTTACGTGGCGGTGTGCGTTTTGTACTAGAAGTCGATATGGATAAGGCGCTCGAACAGCGTTTGACCAGTGCCAGTCGTGACATGCGTCGCGAACTACGTGCTGAGCGAATTGCGATCAAAGGCATTAAGACCGAAGATCGAAGTGTGGTATTACATTTCGCTGATACAGATACTCGTAACCGTGCACAGAATGTTTTGCAAGGCTCAATGGGCAATACCTTTAGCTTGCAATCCTCTATTGATGAGCAAGGTCCTGCACTGATTTTAGCGTACAATGATGCAACGCTTGATGAAATCAATAGCTACGCGGTCAATCAGAACTTGACCACCCTTCGCAATCGTATTGCTGAGCTTGGTGTGACTGAAGCTTTAGTACAGTCTCAAGGTGCTAGCCGTATCGTCGTCGAGCTTCCTGGCGTACAAGATACTGCTGAGGCAAAACGTGTCTTAGGGCGCACCGCAAACCTTGAGTTCCGTATGGTTGCTGAAGACAGCGAAAACTATACGGGCGGCATCCCTCCAGCGGGTACCGAAGCTTTCCCGTTTGAGACACTTGATGGTCCGCCGGTACTGCTTGAACGTCAAGCGATTGTCACGGGTGATAAAGTCACTAATGCTCAAACTGGTGTGGATGAAAGCGGCTCTCCTGAAGTAAGCATTACTTTAGATAGTGCTGGTGGTAAGCTCATGCAAAATGCCACTCGTACCGCCGTTGGCAAACAGATGGCAGTATTGTTCATCGAAAACAAGCAAAGAATCACTTACGAAGAAGATCCAGAGACTGGCGAAACTGTCGAAGTTAGAACACCTTATGCTGAGACTAAAGTCATTAACCGTGCCAATATTCAAGCGGTCCTTGGCTCCTCTTTCCGTATTACTGGGCTAGATAGTAGCGCGGAAGCTGCCGAGCTTGCACTACTGCTACGCTCAGGCGCACTTGCCGCACCGATGTACTTTGTAGAAGAACGCACTATTGGCCCATCATTAGGTCAAGAAAATATTGATAAAGGTCTATTCTCTACGCAGGTCGGTTATCTATTAGTCTTTGCGTTTATGATTATCTTCTATCGTCTGTTTGGTGTGATCGCCAACGTGGCGCTGGCCGTGAACGTTATTATCATCATCGCTATTATGTCAATCTTAGGCTCTTCACTTACCTTGCCTGGTATTGCCGGTATCGTTTTGACTATCGGTATGGCCGTCGATGCCAACGTACTAATCTTTGAGCGAATACGTGAGGAGCTAGCAAACGGGGTACGGCCAAAATCCGCCATCGTGGCAGGTTTTGATCGCGCCTTTAGTAGTATTTTCGATGCCAACATTACAACCTTATTGGTCGCATTTATCCTATTTGCGATTGGTACTGGTCCGATTAAAGGCTTTGCGATTACGCTCGCTATTGGTATTGTCAGCTCACTGTTTACCGCGATTTTGGTCACACGTGCGTTGGTACAAATTGCTTATGGTAAGCGTAAATCTATCAAACGTTTGAGCATCGGTTAGGAGAACATTATGGCGATCGATAAGAATAACCCTTTAGAACAGCAGAACAATCCAGATCGAAATGGTTCAGGTGGCTCAAACAGTGAGGTAAATAACGACAGCACACGCCGCCGTAAAAAACCACGCCGTGATGGTAAAGGTAGTAATACCAAAGCCAACAACCCAACTACCGCTAAATCAAAAAAAGACAAAGCTCTGAGCAGTGGTAAAGATGCGGGTAAAGACAGTCAAGCACTGGCCACCCAAGCAGCCAATCCTGATGTAGAATCAGGTGATGCCGCTGATGATGCGGCTGCAATCGCTGAAGGCGGTATCAAAGCCGTTGGCAACCAGCGTATTATTCCGTTTATGAAGATAGAAAAGCCAATGGCACTTTTATCTCTATTAATGGTTATTGGTAGTATCATTGCGATTGCAGTAAACGGTCTAAACTTAGGACTTGATTTTACGGGTGGTGTGTCCGCAGATGTGCGTTACGAGCAGCCTGTCGAGCAAGTTGAAGTTGTACAAGCATTGGCCGACAATGGCTTTGATGATGCCGTGGTACAGTATCTTGGTACACGAGAAGAACTCCTCGTACGCCTGCCACCACAGTCTGATAACGTAGATGGCCTTAACAGTAGCCTCACTAAAGCATTAACCCTGCCTAATAATAATGTTGAAATCAGTAACGTTAATATTATTGGTAGCCAAGTTGGTAACGAAGTCTACTTAAACTCAGTCATGTCGCTGGTATTAGCATTGCTCTGTATGCTTGGTTATGTCGCTTTACGTTTCCAATTTAAGCTGGCACTGGGCGCGGTACTATCGCTGTTCCATGACGCGATTGTCACCATCGGGGTCTTTGCATTATTTGGTTTTCCGTTTGACTTAACCGTATTGGCTGCTATTTTGGCATTGATTGGTTACTCATTGAACGATACGATTGTTGTTTATGACCGTATCCGTGAAAACTTCCGCCGCGTTCGTGGTATCACACCTCGCCAGACAATCGATTTGTCTTTAACAGAGACGCTGCGCCGTACCATTATGACCATTTCCACTGTTTTACTGGTCGTACTTGCCATGCTATTCTTAGGCGGTGATGGACTATATTGGTTCTCAGTAGCGCTCTTCATTGGTCTGCTTGCTGGTACTTACTCATCAACGTATATTGCAAGCTCGATTCCATTACGTATGGGTCTATCACGCGATGACTTTATTGTGAAAGTAAAGCCTGAGTTTGAAGAAGAAATTGTCACTTTCAATGATCCAAAAATGTTTGAACAAGACAATGTTTAATAAATTTTATACTTTCTCAAGCTAATCGCTAGCTAAGATAGTATTTAAGCAAGCATCAAAAAAAGCACCTGACTCGTGAGTAATGAGTCTAGGTGCTTTTGTCTTTGTAGCTATTTTTGCCTTGAATATCACACCTACTAGAGCTAACTCCATTTAAAACAGAGTCAAGGCAACACAGTACAAATATATAAGTCATACTTCAAGTAAGGTTAACGCCGTAACGCCTTTATAATGAATTGACTATACGGTAATGTCATAGCGTTAATGACATTAACTCTGCCCTTCTTGTTTTTCAGCGATAAACGAGCCAAAAATGCCAATGACCACCTCGTCACCTAGTGCTATGCCACCGATTGATACTCGCTATACACGTATCATTGCTATTGCGTTGCCCGTGTTATTGGCCAACCTAGCCATGCCACTACAAAGCGTTATCGATACCGCGATCGTGGGTAACATGAATGACACGGCTAAACTTGCCGGGATGGGCTTGGCGATACAGTTACTGTCTTTATTACTCGTGAGTTTTAACTTTTTGCAATATGCCTCATCTGGGCTATCGGCTCAAGCGCTAGGACAATCGGTCAATCATGTTGATAATTCTACTCATATCACAAAATCATCAAGCCCAACCCCATCACCCCTACTATCAATCTTGCAACGTGCCTTGTTATTAGCGCTTGCTATCGGTAGCATTCTGTTATTGGCAAAGCCTTGGTTGATAGATTTTGGCTTGCAAGCCCTATCGGCCAACCCCGAAAGTGGGCAAGCGGCAAAGATTTATTTAGATGTACGCTTTTGGGGCGTCATCGCTGAGCTAATGAACTTTGCCTTTATTGGTTGGTTTGCTGGTCAAGGTAAGACTCGCTACATGCTTTACCAGCAAGGCTTTATCGCCATGCTGAATATCGTTCTGACCTTGTTTTTTGTCTACGGTATGCAGATGGGATTGGTTGGGGTGGCGTTAGGAACCACTATTGCCTTTTGGCTAGGCGTGATACTAGCATTGTGGCTCAGCCGTCAGCATTTGCAAATATCTTGGCAAGCCTTATTCACTGCCGACAAGCAACATTTTTCTAAAGAAAAAATGCTTAGGCTATTTTCATTAAATAAAGATATTTTTATCCGTACTCTAATCTTGACGTTGAGTTTCGCTTGGATTACCCGCTTGTCGGCTCAAAGTGGTGACGTCATCCTAGCCGCCAACGCTATTTTGCTTCAAGTATTAAGTATCTCAGCCTTTGCTCTTGATGGCGTGGCGGTATCGGCTGAGACATTAAGCGGTCAAGCAGCAGGACGACGGGATTGGCCACGTTTTCGTACTATCGTCAAGCGCACTGGTATCGTCAGTTATGGTCTAGCCATCATGTTAAGTGCGATATGGTGGCTTGCAATGCCAACATATTTGCAATTTATGACCAATATCGAGTCCGTTTTTACGTTGGCATATGATTACCACCTTTATGCGGTATTACTACCTCTCGTTGGCGTTGGTGCATATTGGCTAGATGGTATATTTTTTGGCTTAACTGCCGGCAATGTGATTCGTAACGCAGCTTTGATACTCGCCGCTATCTTTTTTCCACTTAGCTGGGTGCTCTACCAACAGTGGGATATGACTGGTATTTGGCTAAGCGTGTGGTGTTTATTATTACTTCGGCTGGTTATTTTGGGTGGCTTCTTGTACCGAGCTCATCAAACAGCCAGCTATGAAAAACTCCAACCAACTGTGTAATGTTCTTCGATTAAGTGCATTTTTTCTGGGGTGTTTTTGCCATTGCTCGGGCTTGTCTTCATTTTAAAACCAGTTTTCTAACATTAATTTTTCAGTAAAATATTAATAATAACCAAAAAACAGCAAAAATTAGGATGTCATGTGACTACTCATTCAAAAGAATTACATCAACACCATGAGACCAGCTACGACTGGGTGGCGGGGTTTAAAAAAAGCCTACCTGTGGCGATGGGCTATTTACCTGCGGGTATCGCCTTTGGTGTGCTGGCACAAGTTGCAGGCATCCCTGTGTGGGCAACGATTATGTTGAGTGTTGTACTGTATGCGGGCGCCGCTCAATATGCTTGTTTGCCAATGCTGAGCGCTGGTTTACCGATTGGTAGCATCGCAACCAATATTGCCGCTATTAATTTACGTCATGTATTTTATGGTATGCCATTATTGCAATACCTACCAGAACATAAGCTTGCCAAAACCTATTGCCTATTTGCCCTGACTGATGAAACTTTCTCTGTTATGACCAGTTTACCTAATGAGTCAAGACAAGCGTTGATACTACCATTGAGCTTATTTAATCAAAGCTGGTGGGTGCTAGCGAGCACGGTTGGTGTCATGATCGGCAGTACTCTGAGTGATTTGGTACCACATTTGGATTTTGCCTTAGTCTGTCTGTTTGCAATCTTAGCTTATGAGCAGTTCCAAAGTATCAAACGTTATTTCCCCATTGCTATTGCTGTCATTTCTTTAGCGGTGGCATCTTTATTTACTAGTAATTGGTTGTTATTGGTGGCAATCACCATCTGTATGCTATTGATTTTAGCTCGTGGGTTTTGGACGCAGCGTAATATGACAGGAGCCAACAATGACCAGTAGTTACCTTATTTTCGCAACCTTTGCGATGGCCGCCGTGACCTTTATTACCCGTGCGCTACCCGCCTTAATACCCAGAAAGTTGTTAGACACACCTTGGCTGCATCGGCTCAATGAGAGCTTGCCGCTATCAGTCATGGTATTGCTTATTTTAACCAGCCTTTCTTATCAAAATTTATCGGCAACGACTGGGCTAAATAGTGCTGAACTACATTTATTGATGGCACAAATTGGTGCCCTTATTTTGGTGTTGTTCGTTTATCATATCAGCCGTCAGTTATTGGTCAGTATGGTCGTTGGCATCGCCGCCATTAATGGCTTACTATGGGTATTTACTAATTTTTTAAGTGGATACTAGAAAATTGATAAATACGTGAATGGATAACAGCTTATAGTTCATATGAATAATTTTAAACCCTGTAATTGAACTATATTTAAAATAGAAAAGGCTGAATTCTTATGAGAATCCAGCCTTTTACTTTCTAACAGTGCTGCAAAAAACAGGCACTTTGAAGAAATTGATAGCTTAAAGCTCTTCGACGCCCATCATATCAACTGGGGTATCAGCCACTATCTGTACGCCTTTTTTACCTGTTTTGGCAGTGTCATTGCGCTGCTCTTGTAAATGCTCAAGATACGCTTCATTGATCTGCCCAGTGATGTAGCAACCATTAAATACGGCACAATCAAAACCTTCAACTTTGCTGTACTTGGTATCTTTTACCGCATCAATCAAGTCATCCAAATCTTGGAAAATCAATCTATCAGCACCGATGATATCACGTACTTCTTCTACCGTATGACCTGAGGCAATAAGCTCACTGCGTACTGGCATATCGATACCATAGACGTTTGGATATTTAACCGGTGGCGCGGCGCTAGCAAAAAATACTTTATTCGCACCAGCATCGCGTGCCATTTGGATGATTTCATGGCAAGTGGTACCACGAACGATAGAATCATCAACCAACAGGACGTTTTTACCTTTGAACTCAAGTGGTACGGCGCTGAGTTTTTGACGAACTGATTTTTTACGTTGTTGTTGACCTGGCATGATAAAGGTACGACCGATGTAGCGGTTTTTCATAAACCCTTCACGGTACTTAATATTCATTTTTAGTGCCAGCTCCATCGCTGACGTACGCGAGGTATCTGGAATAGGAATCACCACATCGATATCGTGATCTTCACCCCATTCAGCAAGGATTTTATCAGCCAGCTTTTCACCCATACGTAAGCGTGCTTTGTAAACTGAGATGTTATCCATGATAGAATCTGGACGAGCAAAATACACATATTCAAAGATACAAGGCGTGTATTCTTGCTGCTCAACACACTGATGAGTGTGTAATTTATGATCTAAATCAATGAATATGGCTTCGCCAGGTTTTACATCACGGATAATACTAAATCCTGATCCTGTCAGTGCAACTGACTCTGAGGCAACCATATACTCGGTGCCGCCATTCGGTGCCATGCGCTTACCAAAAATAAGCGGACGAATACCGTTTGGATCACGAAATGCGAGCAAACCATGACCAGTAATCAAAGCGACCACACCATAAGCGCCTTCGACGCGACCATATACAGCCGTGACTGCTTCAAAAATATCAGCAGGCGTTGCTTTGGTTTTACCCAAGTTTTGCATTTCATGGGCAAGTACGTTTAGCAATACTTCTGAATCTGAATCGGTATTAAGATGTCGGCGATCTTCGATGTATAAAGACTTGGCTAAACTCTCAGCATTGGTCAAGTTACCATTGTGTGCAAGGGTAATACCATAAGGTGAGTTGACATAAAATGGTTGAGCTTCGGCACTGCTTGACGTGCCTGCTGTTGGATAACGCACATGACCAATACCAAACTTACCAACCAATTTCATCATATGACGATTCATAAATACGTCACGTACCATGCCATTTTCTTTACGTAGATAGAGTCGTCCATCTTGCAAAGTGACAATACCCGCTGCATCTTGCCCACGATGCTGTAGCATCGTCAAACCGTCATAAAGAATCTGATTGACTGGTTCGTGAGCTGCAACTCCAATGACTCCACACATAATAGCTATATCCTATTTTGACTCATTAATTAGTACTACAATAGTGGCAAGACTGCTAACAGTAGATTATCAAAAATGCGTACTGTTACTCACCGACGACCTGATGATTGTTGTTCAGAATTTAACGAATATTTATCTTTTGACTATTAACAAAATGCACTATTTATTGGCATTTGTGGTCTCTAAATGCGATTAAGTAATTTTTTATCAAGGATAACTTACAAAGAGGATATGATAGAAGCGATAACCTCTAGCACCACAAACCCAAGCTATCAGCATCGAAGCATTGAGACATTAAAGGTTAACCGTAAAAATACTTACGATTGATTGACTTGATCCCAAGCCATACCTAATACATCTGAGACCAACGCTTTACCCATCGGGGCATAAGGCAATAGCTCAGGCGCGAGCACTGACGTTTGCCATTGTGGCATTTGTACCAGTAACGGCGCACTGACGCTAAGCACAACTAAGACCATCAGTACATTTTTAGCAGCACCCAGTACACCACCTGCCATTTTGTCAACGACACCCAAGCGTAAGGTTTTAAGTACGCCTGAGAATACAAATGCCACTAAGTGCATGATGGCCAATATGATTATCACCACCAATAAAAATGCCATTGCCATTTGTAAAACAGGGTTTTGTACCATGCCTGATAGTTGCGGCGAAACCACTCCTGCCAAACGCGTGGCAGCGATCAGGGCAATAAACCAACCGACTAAACCAACGGCTGTTTTAATCAATCCGACTTGAAAGCCGCGCCATAAGCCGATCAAAACAACAATAGCAATCACGATATCCAGACCACTCATGTTCTACGCCTCATACCTTATTGATTTTTATCGGATGTTTACTTTCGTTTTTGTGACACATTAATCTTTGATGACTCAGCTCAAAATACAGTCATCTTGTGCATCTGATAGGTAATGAGCTAGGGACATTAATCCGCTATAGCTCCATCGCGTCGTAATAGCCACCGATTGCTTGAATACAAGACTGTACCAACCCAGGACCACGATAAATGAGCCCCGTATAGAGCTGCACCATATCTGCACCCGCTTCAATTTTTTTGACGGCTTTTGCACCACTGTCAATACCGCCGACGCCTATTAAAGCGACTTTACCATCTAGCTGATCGGAGAACTGTTGTAAAATTTGGGTACTAATGTGGCTGACTGGGCGACCGGATAGACCACCTGCTTGCTCACCATCAGGTAGGTCTTCAACACCAACACGGCTCAACGTTGTATTGGTCGCAATCAACCCATCTATCTCAAAATCGAGCAATTGCTGCGAGATATAATCCACTTGTAGCGGCTCTAGATCAGGCGCAACTTTCAATACCAGTGGCACATAAAAACCATATTCAGTGGCTAATTGGCTGTGACGATTTTTAATCGTATCCAAAAGCTGAGTCAAGGCCTCGCCACTTTGTAAATCACGCAGATTCTTCGTATTTGGTGAGGAGATATTAACGGTGATATAGGAGGCATGCGGATAAGCACGCTCTAAACAATAGACATAATCATCGGCGGCTTGCTCTACTGGCGTATCGGCGTTTTTACCAATATTAATCCCAATATTGCCTTTGTATTGACAACGCTTGACGTTTTCAATCAGATAATCGATACCTTGGTTATTGAAACCCATTCGATTGATGATAGCATCCGCTTGCTTGATTCTAAACAACCTTGGCTTATCATTGCCTATTTGCGGTCTTGGCGTGACCGTGCCCACTTCTATAAAACCAAAGCCCAGCTCAGCCAACGCATCGATATAATCACCATTTTTATCCAGTCCTGCCGCTAGGCCGACCGGATTGGCGAATTGTAAGCCCATACAGTCTGTTGGCTGCATTGACTGACCGTATACCAAACCTAAAACACGTGCTTTATGAGCTTTATCTAATAAAGATAAGGTCATCTCGTGGGCGTGCTCTGGATCCATCTTAAACAAAAAAGGGCGAAGTAAGGCATAAGACATAGTAATGGCAGACCCTGCTCGAAAGAAATAGTGAGTGAATAGTGCGAATAAAATCAAGCGCTGCGATTATATCAGCTTAACAGAAATAAGAGCAAAGTTTCATGCGCTAAATTTCTGTATTAGAGTGCTAATAGCTATACCTACATATTGGCTAAGGAACTGACAGATGTATTCTACAGTCCCTAAGGTACAGGACGACCATCCGTCAGGGCTATCCAACCACGGACGATACGATAAAGATGCCATATGAAGGTAAAAATCATGATTAGCAGGCCAAATACCGCTAATAATACCGAACCAATGGCAATATTATTGCTATCAGCCAGCATACTAATGCCAAAACCCCCTAATGCAAAGGTAATGATAATAATGCCTAAGAAGAAAAATACGATGCTATACCAAAAGGTCTTAATCTGCCAATCAAAATGCGTGGACAACCACGAACCCTCTGCATCATGGCGCTTCGCATAGTTCATCACAATTGGTACAACCCACAGTAATCCAGCGGTAAAATAGCTGATTACGTATAAAAAATAAGTAATGTGATTATAAGTGATTAAAGAACGGCGCTTACCAGTGCTCATATTGTCACTCGCCCCATAGCTCTGCCTCTGCTGAGTCATTTCATGATCAAATGCAGCTTCAACTGACGCATTACTCTGGTGTTCAGCAGTTCTGGTCTGCTGATGGCTATGCGTGTCAGGTTTGCGATCAGAAGATTGATTCATCTTAAATATCCATCTCTGGCTGTGTGATAGTTAATTAATTGTGTCAAACGTGCAATTTTTCAATGACACTAATGACAAATGGTTATTTTAGAAACTGATGATCAGTTAATTTGGGGCAATAGTAGATAAGGAGTAAAATACCTCCAGTTTCCACAGCATATCGATTTATGAGGTGACAGTCGCTTGTACTTGAATGGCCTTAGTAACCACGTCTTGCTGTATCGATAGCTGACTGAACTGCCAACCTTGCTGTTCCAGCTTTCCAAGTGCGGTGCTGACCACCGCTTGACTGGCATGATTGAAGCTCAGTTGCACGGCATCACCCGTCGCAACGACTTGGGCGTTGGCAATACCTGAGTTGTTTAACAATGCACTGATACTATTGGCAGGTGGCATAGTGGCTTCATCATCCGCCGTGTTTGCCGCATTGATCGCATTACTATCGATATTGCCAGCTTGGGCACGCAACCAAAAGTAATCAGCCACTTGCTCTTGATAGTCGCGCTTACTATCGTTTGCTGCTTGATGAATACTATAACCACCATAGCCCCCAATGAACAATAATAAGAACATAGACAATACGGCCAATGCCAACTGATCACGCGGCGAAAGTACCTGCCAGCGTAACGATAGCATCTGTTGAAAATTATTTACACGCGTTGACAGCACATTGGTTCCAATACTGTTACTGGTCTCTGGCGTGATGTTGTTACGTTTGGTGCGGCGCTGCAATCGTTTCATTTTCCAACCTTTTTGACTTTCATTACCACTGCCTAGTTGGCAAATAAATTATGATGCCGCTACATTGGTTTGTGTCGCGTCATTATTTTCTACGACATTCACCGTAACTTGACCACTAAACTGCCCTTGCTCATTACTGTTTACCTGTGCAAGCTTGGCATTTAAACCCTGCGCAACAAGTGTGCTTGTAAACTTATCAAGACTATTACGATCAGGGGCAATCAAGGTAAAGCTGAGTGATGATGGCTGCATCACTAACGCTTGCGCCCGCAGTGAAGACTGCTTGATTAACGGGGATATGCGAGTCAATGCTGCCATATGAGAGGCTGGTGCTTGGCTGTCACTGCGCAGCTTTGGTTGCAATTGTACTTGCAGTTTGGTACGCGAACTTAATGGCTCATTTGGAAACCAAGCTTGATACTGCGCTGCAATCTCAGCTTTGGTCGCTACCGCCGCCTTATTATACTGATACCACTGCAGGCCATCGGTCGCCATCTGTAATACCAGTGCCGATAACGCGACCATCGCTGCCACACGCAGATACGGTGAGAGCTTTGAGTCCGTTGATTTAATAAAGAAGTTAAGCGCGTGACGATCAGGGCTGTCAACAGGCTTGGGCGTCGTGGTCAAGGTGGTTAATAATAACTGATGATCTGCAACAAGCGCGGCCGTTTGTGCCATAAAGCTTGTGGGCATTGCCGAATTTGTTGGCTTTGAAAAATCATCTAAAGCCGTTATGGGCGGCAATATATTCACTTCACTTAAATGCGGAAAACGTTCAAAAATTAAGGGTAAATAACTGACAGCCATACCTTGTCGCAATGACTGACGCAGTAGCATGGTTTGCTCATCTTGATACAGTGTTACTTGCTGACCTGCCCCTTCATATGGCGTTGGCAGCAATAAAAAATCAGGCAGTAACGCCGTTATGCTCATGCCAGCAAGCTTAGCACTCTGCTGCCATGACTCGATATCGCTTTGCGCCAGTGCATACAGTTGGTGATTATCGGCTTCACTGATTTGCCGAATCGCCAATTGCTCGACAGGGGTCAAGGATGTCTCTTCAAACAAGTATTGCTTGCCGCTATTGCCCAGCTGTTTAAGCTGAGTCGCATTCAGCTCAGTATCTACCTGCAATATATGGCTTGATGGAAAATATACACACAAAGCCTTCTGCGCATTGGTTTTATAATTGCCATAGATTGTTTGCAGCTGTTGCCAACCATCAACCGTTTGCCATTGCTGAATATCTTCATGCCAGACAGCTAGCGGGCTATGCTGCGCTCGTAACCAAACATGTAACACTAAGCGTGTCCTTAATTATTAAAGCTGTTTTAAAGATAGGATAAGGTAGGATTCAGACAATTTCATTCTTTAACCAGTTTAACACCACTAAGCATCAATAGACTAAGTGCCAACAGTATCACTGACGATTCGACCTAATCTCAATACGGCTGCTCGGGCACAAAACGATCAATCTCTTTTGCCATACCTGCCATTACAAAGTCCATCTCAAACACCCTTGCTTCTGCAAGAGAAAATGATTCAGGATAATCGCCAGTTAATAGACCAGCGATATAACTGACGATTCGACCTAATCTCAATACGGCTGCTCAGGCACAAAACGATCAATCTCTTTTGCCATACCTGCCATTACAAAGTCCATCTCAAACACCCTTGCTTCTGCAAGAGAAAATGATTCAGGATAATCACCGGTTAATAGACCAGCGATATAAGCAACGATAGACATATGACACACCACTACCAGACACTCAGCGTCAATATTCGCAATATCTATTAAAGCTTGACGCACATCATCAGAAGGCGTGATATTTTCCTGTACGATTGCTGGAACCTTGGGCGCGCGCGTTTGAAATGCTGCTAGCGTCTGCTGCGCTCTATCATAGGGACTGACGACAAAATAATCAGGATGATAGTGAGTCATCACATACTCTGCCGTCTGCATTGCTTGCTGTTGACCAAAGTCAGTTAACTGGCGCGCGCTGTCTGGGCGCGACTCATCTTCTGCTTGACCATGACGTACTAGTATAATTTTCATAACCTTCCTTTATGCATTGTCATGATGACGTTGTTTGCAGAATAATCATTCTTAGAACAACGTCATCATTTAACATTGGGGTTTTTACTTACTGTCAGTATCGCCGCTTTCATCATCAGTGCTATCGCTTGACGTCTTCATCTGCGCAGTTAGCGCCGCATTACTATGATCATGTGCCATTACAAATTCAACATCACTACGGAAGCCCGCTTCCATGAGATGTAACGCCACACCTAGTGCTGCTTTATCTTCATAAATGACCGCATACAATGCATGGGTAATAGGCATGTAGATGCCTTCTTTGGTGGCTTTCTCATGCACTTGCTGAATAGTATTAACCCCTTCAGCCGTTTGACCGAGTTTTTTCACCGCGGCCTCAATACTCATACCGCGACCGAGCATGTTGCCGATACGATAGTTACGACTGAGCTCTGAGCTACAAGTGGCGTATAAATCACCCACACCAGACAATCCTAAGAAGGTAAGCGGATTCGCACCCGCCTCAACCCCAAAGCGGCTCATCTCTGCCAAAGCACGAGTCAATATCATCGCTTTGGTATTTTCGCCAACATCATAGGCCGCCGCCATTCCCATTGCAATCGCATAGATATTCTTTAGCGCGCCGCCAAGCCCCACACCTTTGACATCATCACTGGCAAACACTCGAAAAAACGCACTATGTAGCGCGGCTTGTACGGCATGGCGCAATGGCTCAGACTCACTGGCGATAACGGTCGCCGATGGCATGTTTTTCATGATCTCTATCGCAAGGTTTGGCCCTGACATGACACCAAAATTCACTTCAGGTAGCTCATCTTTAATAATATCGCTCATCATGGCAAAAGTATCTTTCTCCATACCTTTGGTCAATGACACAATAGACTGACCACTGATAAATGGCGCAATATTCTTTAGGGTCTCACGAAAAGCCAAACCAGGCACCGCAATAAAAACGATATCTTTGTCTTTGACGGCTGCTGCCAAGTCATGGCTGTATTTAAGGCTGTCATCAAGCTTATAACCTGGTAAATATTTTTTATTGGTCTGCGTTTTTACCATCGCCTTTACCGTACGCTTGTTACGTACCCACAGCGTGGTATCACAGCCATTGCGTGCAGCCAAGTTTGCCATTGCTGTACCAAAACTACCACCGCCTAAAAACGCCAAACGTAGCTTGGTAGGATTGCTGTGAATATCCGCCATGTTTTTTGCCACTGCTGATTCTACCGCGCTAGGATTGAGTTTTTTACGACCAATACCCGATTTGGTAGCACGTTCGATGATACCTGCCAGCAGACTGTTTTGCTTTTCAGGGGCATTCGTATTCACCTCAGTATTATCGCTACTGATGTCTTTATTGCTATCATTAGGGCTGGTCATTTGCTGTTATCCGTATTGGCTGATTTATTATTAATAGAATTTATCATAATTTATTTATCATGACTTATGACGCTTTAGAGTATTGAGTATTGAGTATTGAGTATTGAGTATTGAGTATTGAGGCTATCTATCTTTTTGCTACACGACCGACTGTCTTTTTAGAGAGTGGTATTCGTCAAGAGAAAAGCGCCACTAAACAGCGCTTAGATATATTATGACTCAAATCGCACTAAAGACTCGATATCAATCGGTTTACGGGCGGGTTCATTTTTGGGGCTGGTGCCAGTATAAACAAAAGCCGTCACATAATCATCTGGACCAACGTCAAAATATGTTTTAACAGCAGCTTCATTACATAGTAGTCCCGTACGCCATACTGTACTAAAACCTTGGGCTTTTAGCGCCAAAATCAGGCTTTGTACAGCCGCTCCCGCACTTAGCATTTGTTCAAAAGGGGGAACTTTTTTGTGCGCTTGTATTTTTGTGACAACGGTGATGATGACGGGCGCTCTTAATGGCATGGCCTGAGTTTTTACGATGTCCTTTTCGGACAGCGTTTCGCCCTCTTGCACCGCTTTAGCTTGAGCCGCTGCGACCAAGGCATTGCCCAATTCATGACGGGCGTCCCCCTGTGTCACTATAAAACGCCATGGACGCAGTTTTTTATGATCTGGCGCTGTCGCCGCACACTCAATCGCTGTTTCGATTTGGGCATGTGTCGGTGCGGGCAAATCCAAATTACCCATACTGCGCCTTGAGTTGATCCAACCAATCATTTCTTCACTGCTAATCGGCATACTGTCTGTGGTGATGTCTTTGGTCGACAGTTTTTTATCATTTTCGTCGGATATAGTCATTACCGCTCCTTATTTATTATTATCTTTTTATGCAAAAAACCAATGCTTTGGTTTGCTCTAAATACTGTCAAAAAACACGTTATATCAAACGAATATATATCAATATTGAGTGTGAGTGACTTGAATGAAAAACCATGAGTGCTTTAATCGACAACTTGTAGATTATCATCAGATATGAAGAGTATTTAATTATGCCGCATCATCGACCCGATGCTCCATGCGCAGATAATCCTCTGACTGCATCTCAAGCAAGCGCGAGCGTGTCCGTTCAATCTCAAACGCCAACTTCTCTCCTTGATATAGGTCCAAAATCGACTGCTGCGCTCTAACCAGCAACTTAACACGGCGATCATAAAACTCATCAACCAGATAAATAAACCGACGGGTCGGATCACGTAAGTCATCGTCTAAGGCAGGCACGGCATTGACCAATACTGTGCTGAACTGCTTGGCAATTTCGATGAAATCAGATGCTGATCGTGGCTCCATACATAAATGACGGAAATCACAAAATAAAATATCCTCAGTGCGAGCATTAATTCTAATTTCGCGACCATTAATCGTAATCGGCTCATTACTGATTTTTTGGTTATTGGATAAACTGGCAAAACGGTTGGCTAACCAATGATGATTCGCTTTCGTCATAGGCGATTCATATAGCTCTGCCTGCTGCAATACGCGCAAACGATAGTCGATACCAGAATCGATATTCATCACCGTAGTATGACGCTCCACTTCAGCGATAGCGGGCATAAAACGGTCACGATGTAAGCCGTCTTTATACAATCCTGATGGCTCAATATTTGAGGTGGCGACCAATGTAATACCACGATTGAATAGCATGGTAAATAAATCACCCAAAATCATGGCATCAGAAACGTTAGAAACAAAGAACTCATCGAAACAGATAATAACCGCTTCTGCATAAATGATGTCGGCGACTTTTTCTAATGGGTCACTCTCACCTTGCAGCTTATTTAGCTCTTGATGAACACGCTGCATGAAATGATGAAAATGCAGACGCATCTTGCGATCAATGGTCAATGAATCATAAAACATGTCCATCATCCATGTTTTACCACGACCTACCCCGCCCCACATATACAAACCCGTTGGTGCTGTCGGCTTGGACCTTAAAAAGCTAAAAAAGCCTTTCTTCTGTGGCGCACTATTGATGAGCTGATGATGTATCTCATCAAGATAGCTCATGGCCTTAAATTGCTGCTCATCTCGAGTAAATTCGTCCGTACTGACGGCTTGCTCGTAACGTTGCAATGGAGATAAACTCATAATACGACTCATCATTAGACAAAATAAATAGTAGGGTAATGGTTGATTCTGCATGAACTCGTCAGAGTGAAGCGATCAGAGCTCATGACTTGATAGCGGTTCTCTATTCTAATATTACTAGGGTGTGTCATCAATTAGATTGTGAGGCTTAAAATGAGAAAAATTGTAGATAAACAAGGAAGAAATTGCCGTTAATATGAACATATTGACAAAATTTCTGACGATGTTTAGCAAAATTTAGCCATTTTAAGACCACTAAATGTATTCATGTGCTAATTGATGACACGCCCTAGGTAATAACTAAGAGTCGCTACCAAAGGTATGCTTTTCTAATAAGCCTTTCAATTCTGACAGACGCCCATGAAAAAAGTGCCCTGCGCCATCTACAACGCTAACAGCAATTCCTAATCGCTCCGCAAATGCTTGCATATTATCAGGGTCAATCACTTCATCAGCATTGCCATAAATCTCAAACGTTTTATCGGCTGGCAAGCTTATATCACTGCTGTCATTTTTTTCAACGGATGGAGCAATAAGGGCGATTTTAGTAATCTCGAAATCGCCTAGCCCCCAAATATGAGGGGCTTCAAGCACCTGCTCAGCCACCCGTGCTGTCACATAACCGCCAAAAGAGAAGCCACCCAACCATAACTTGCGCGCATTGGTTTGCTCTGCAATCCATTGTAGCACGGTCATTGCATCTACAACTTCACCATCCGCATAATCGTGCTCGCCAGTCGACTGCCCGACACCGCGAAAGTTAAAGCGTACCACGTGCATACCATTATCACGAGCAAAGCGATACATCGTCGTCACCACTTTATTATTCATCGTGCCGTCGAATAACGGATTGGGATGACACAGTAACGCCACTGTATCGGTATTTGGATTGTTAGGATTGTCTTGTTGCCAAAGCGCGTCGACTTCGAGCACGCCAGCAGGAGCAGGAATTAATGGCATAAAATTACTTATTGATTAAGAATGAATAGGTCAATTATCCTAGATATGGTTTATATTTCAAGTGATTTGCTGTGTCATAGTACCGCTTATTTTCATTTTCGCTCATCATAAGTAAACGTCGCCTATGAATATATGATGAATATGTGCGGTCTCTGCAATACCGCACACAATAACCGACTAGACACCCCAGAGCTGAATAGGGTAGATTCATCATAGTTGTTGAGCCACCTATGGACTGATGCGTGCATGGCGCATCCTCAACTTTGCTGTGATATTCAACTTTATGTATGACTGACAGACATTAGGAATCGTTTATGAATACTATTAATAAAACCGCTGCACTGACTGCTACTTTGGCGACAGCACTCGCCCTAAGTGCTTGCCAAACTACGCCTTCATCACCAGTTATCCAGCGTGCCAACTCTATTTATGAGACGACTGGCATCGCCGATAGCAAAGTAAAAGCACAGCAAAATGCGATAGACAGCGCACAAAAGACTTGCAGAGGTAAGCAAGTTATTATCGTCGATGACAAAGTCACTTATAACGGTATTTTAGATGAAAATACAGGTCGGATGATTGGGCAAGCCAGTGCCGTCCTCGGTACGATCCTTGGTACGGGCTCGCCGAACTTATCACGTGACGACGATTACGAGTATAAAATCAACTTTCGTTGCCAATAAAATAATTATTATTTCATAAAGCACTTATTTAGCGGCTCGTTATTTAATAAAGTATCTTGTTATTTAATAAAGTATGTAGCCAACCAATCAGCGATAAGAATATATTAGTCGCTGACGGGTTGGCTTCTCTTTTTGTGTGCTCGCTTTTGGGGTAAACTACCCTTTCTGATTTTTTATGACTCTTACTCTATAAACAGCCCATTTTTAAGCTCCCTCACTTTTGGTCTATTATTATGCGCAAACCCAACCTGTCAAATATGAAACCAGCTAAGGTATTAGCGCCTGCTAAAGACTTAGCGACCTTGGAGGCCGAGTTAGCTGAGCAAGAAAACAATATTGAAGTCAATTTAGAAGATACCGTTCTGCGGTTAAGTGACTATTTATCAGCTGTTGATATGGTTATCAAACAGACCTTTAACCACCGTGTATGGGTGAAAGCAGAGATTCGCAATCTATCTAGCAAAGGCGGGCATTATTACTTTGAGCTGGCAGAAAAAGATGACGACGGTAAGGTCATTGCTAGCTGCCGCGGCAATCTTTGGCGCTTTAAAGCAGCACGCGTCTTAGCAAAATTTGAACGCGCAACTGGCATGCCCCTTGATCGTGATTTGACAGTATTGCTCAAAGTATCCGCAGGCTTCCATGCGCAATATGGCTTCTCTCTCACTATTGAAGATATCGACCCAAGCTACACGTTAGGCGACTTGGCACGGCAATATGCGGAGATGGTCGATCGCTTGACGGGAGAAGGCTTATTAAACCTGAATCAACAGCTGCCTGTTCCGTTTGATATTGAGCATGTGCTGGTCATTGCCCCTGAAAAAGCTGCCGGATTAGGCGATTTTCAAGCCGACGCTGATCGCTTAGCGCGCACAGGTGCCTGTCATTTCCATTATCATAACGCGACCTTTCAGGGTAATCATGCGCCAAGCGAAATCCGCCAAGCCATCGTTAACGCCCAACAGCAGTTTTTTGATACTTATGAGCACCTGCCAGACTTATTAGTCATTATTCGTGGCGGCGGTGCGGTCGGTGATTTAGCCTATCTAAATGATTATGAATTGGCAGCATTGGTTGCCGAGCAGCCCATCCCAGTCTGGGTTGGCATTGGTCACGAGCGTGATAAAGTTATCTTAGATGAAGTGGCGCATACTAGTTTTGATACCCCATCAAAGGTGATTGCCGCTATCATGACGCATTTAGCCCAGCTCGTCACTCACACACTGCAATACCAAGCGCAAATCAAACAAGCTGCTCAGCGTCAATTAAACATCGCTGAACAACAAACGACACGCCAGTTGAGCCAGATACAATCACAGACGATTGGTCAATTAACCGCTCTGCAAAAAGACAGTGATTATGCGTGGCGTAGTATTCAGCAAAGCGCTCAGCGCCAAGTCAAGCAAGCCGCCAGACTCACCAGCGAGCTACGCACACAGACTCAAGCAGCGGCCTATCAGCAGTTAACAGTGGCTGCTAGTGCCAGTCAAAATAACCAAAAAACGATTATGCATTCGGCACAGCAACAGTTAATACAAGCACAGCGTGATAGCGAACATCTGCGTGATATTGTGCTCCTGCATCGCCCTTCTCGGGTGCTCAAGCAAGGTTATACCATGCTTACTGATGAAAAAGACCAGCAGATACTGACCAGCGGTACGCAGCTCCATCCAGAACAAACGGTGTACATCCTCTTAAAGGACGGTAAAGCAAAAGCACAGATTATTGACGTAAATATTAATAAATAAGAAATACCACCTACCGTTGATTCAACTTAATCAAAGACTTTATTTTAAAATTAGGAAACCTTATGACAACCCCTACTCGCCGACGCAAAAAAGCCGCCCCAAAAACCTTTAAAGCGGCTTATGATATTCTAAAAACCAATGCCGCTGAATTACAGCAACAAGATGAGCCAGATATTGATAATCTGATGACCACAGTGGAAGAGTCAATTGCTGCTTATCGCGTTTGCGAAACCCGTATCAATGCCGTACAGCAAGCACTAGATGCCGCTTTTGCTGAAGAAGATAAAACAGAGAATAGCGACAGTTAAGTTAAGTCAATTCTATTCAGGCTCGTCGACTTCAAATACTTGGCGCAAATAGGCAAGATACGTGTCGTTATTAATCATGGTCTTGCCTGGACTGTCTGACAGTTTAGCGACTGGCTGCCCATTGCATTCCACCAATTTTAAGACGATATTTATCGGGGTGATACCCATATCATTGGTGAGGTTGGTACCAATACCAAAGCTGGTCTTTATTTGACCTTTAAAATACTGATGTAAATCCCAAGCTTTATCCAAATCTAAGCCATCACTAAAGGTTAAAATCTTGGTTCTTGGGTCTATTTTAAGGTTTTTATAATGAGCAATCGCCTTATCACCCCAGATATACGGGTCGCCGCTATCGTGACGTAAACCATCAAACAGCTTAGCGAAATACAAATCAAAATCGCGTAAAAACGCATCCATGCCAACGACATCGGTCAGCGCAATACCCAAATCGCCGCGATACTCATGTACCCATGCTTCAAGCGCCGCTTTTTGTGAATCACGTAAACGCACATCCAAAGCCTGAAATGCCTGCATAAACTCATGTGCCATCGTACCGATTGGCGTCATTCCCAGCTTTTTTGCTAAATACACGTTGGAAGTACCGCTCACTATTTTTGGTTCCGCTTTATGCAAAGTCTCAACCACATGGGCTTGCCAAGCTTTGCTAAAACGTCTGCGAGTACCAAAATCAGCGATGATTAATGGCGGCGTATTAGCATCACATTTTTCCTGCTCTCTCGCATATTGATGCAACAATGTGACTTTTTCATCCAATCTGCGCTGACCTTCTTCAATCACACTGGCATTCGATAGCGCATCAAAATACAGCTCATTAACGATGGCGAGTACAAATACTTCAAAGAACATCGCTTGAATCATCGGCCCTTCGATATCGATAAATAAGCGACCTTTATCATCCGTACTGACAGTAATAAAACGACGTTTCAACTTAAACAATTCTAGATAGTCAACAAAGTCTGAGCGCATAAAGCGCAAACCACGTAAATACTCTAGTTCATCCTCTAAAAATCGTAATTCACATAAATTGTCTAACTGCTGCTCTAGATCATCTTTAATATCAGCCAATGGATACAGCGTGTCTTTGTTATTACGGCAGCGAAAGCGATAAACACCATGTGTCTGTGGAAACTGATGCAGCATGGCTTGCAGCATCGTAAATTTATATAAATCATTATCGAGTAAAGAGGTAATAATAGGTTCAAAAGGTTTAGAGGTATGAGTAACGGTCATGTTACAGCCTTAAATACAAAAATGAAAAGCCGCCAAACAAATCCAGCGACGAAATAGGTATACATAATTATAAAAGTATTAATAATAGAAAACGCTCAGCTTTTGAGTATAACGAAGTTTGATTGGTTTTTCATAATTCAACGGCTATAACAGCAAAAATACAACGATAATAAAACGAACCATTATGCTGTGATAGTAATTATGCTCAAGGTATCAATCATAAAAAAGACGCTAAAAATTATCTTAACGTCTTTTTATAAAGTCGATTATCAGTATTAATAATTAAGGTTTTGCAGGCTTAACCAACTTCACTAATGGCGCATAGCCTGACTGCGGCATCACATCGACTGGAATAAACTGTAGCGCCCCGCCATTGATACAATAGCGCAGCCCGCCACGATCTTTTGGCCCATCAGGGAATACATGACCCAGATGTGAGTCTGCTACTCGCGAGCGAACTTCAGTGCGTACCATATTAAAAGCGGTGTCTTCATGCTGAGTAATGACTTGCATATCAATCGGCTTGGTAAAGCTTGGCCAACCACAGCCAGACTGGTACTTATCGGTTGATAAAAATAAAGGCTCACCGCTCACCACATCGACATAGATACCCGGCGCAAACAAGTCATCATATTCATGGCTAAAGGCGCGCTCAGTACCGGCATCTTGCGTGATATTGTATTGTGCTTTGGTCAACGTATTTTTCAATGCGCCTTTATCAAATCCTGCATAACGCTTAGGGTCTAAAGTCTCAGCAACGGTACTTACAGGTGCAAGCTTGGTACGCGCAGTGCCTTCTAGTTTATCATCGGCAAGGCTTAAATCAACATGACAATAGCCGTTTGGATTTTTTGCCAGATAATCCTGATGGTACATTTCAGCTAAGTAGAAATTGTCTAGCGGCTCATTTTCTACTACAATTTTTTGTTTATACTGGCTTTGCACACGTTTGAGGGTAGCATCAATCACTGCTTTATCTTCTTTATCGGTGTAATAAACGCCTGAGCGGTACTGCACACCGCGATCATTGCCTTGTTTGTTGAGGCTGGTTGGATCAATTACGCGAAAGTAGTATTTTAAGATAGTATCAAGGTCTGTTTTATCCGCATCGTAAGTGACTTTGACGGCTTCGGCATGACCTGAGCCACGAATCACTTGCTCGTAGCTTGGATTAGCCGTCTCGCCATTGGCATAACCTGATACAGCATCGACGACGCCTTCGACGCGCTCCATATAAGCTTCTACGCCCCAAAAACAGCCACCTGCCAAGTAGATTGAGCGCGTATTAATCGCTTTGCCTTTATCGTTATAATAAACGCCCTCTTTTTGTTTGATGGTTTCAATCTTGCTGTTGTTATCTAAGGTTTGCGCGTTTGCTGGTTTAGCACTCCCTGCTTTAAGCTCAGCAAAATCATTATTGGCATTTTCAGCAAGGGCATAGGCTTGCTCTGCCGATATATTGCCTTTCACCAAATGTACCAAGTTGCCGCTTTTATCGAGTATCGCCCAGCTTGGATAAACTTGCACACCAAGTTTATTAATCAGCTCGCCTGAAGCGTCAGACAATACTGGTAGCTTTGGATAGTCTGCTTGGACGCCTGCATACCAAGTGCTAAAGTCGCCATCGGCTTTTTCGTTTAGATGACCAGGACTGACAACAGTCACGACATTTAAATCAGCGAACTTGGGATCGGTACGCCATTCTTCGGTTTCTGCCAACTTGCCCAAGCATAATGGGCACCAGCTTGCCCAAAATTTAATCAAGGTTGGTTTATTAGGATCAATGACTGCTGTGCCCGTGTCACCTAAGCCTTTTGTCAATTGCGGCAGTGCTTGCATTTGCCCAAGCATATCGGAGGGCAACATATCACGTGAGCTAGTCACTCCACTGTTTTGCTTGGCTGATTTAGTCGTGCTACTTGCATTGCTCTCCGCACTACTCATTTGTCCACAAGCGACCAATATGCCAGCACTCAGTACTGTCGTGACACCAACGGCACTGACATTCTTTAGCCAACGTGATGAATCACGTGGTGAGTCTGTCGCTAACTTATTAGTATGACTACGATCATTATGGCGAATTTTCTTATGCGGCATGCGAGGTCCTTTTTACGAAGTCTTACGATCATAAACTGAGTTTTTATGCTCGCTCATGGTCTTCTTACGTGATCAATGAGAGTGGATAAATCAAGATTTTAGCAAAGCTAATATGCTATTAGAGTATCTTAATAGTATACATCGATGATGGAGTTTACTTTAATAGTAACTAAGGGGTTGCTACACTTTTTTAACAACAGTGTAAGAATAATGATATAGACGGAAATCTATCATTTTGCAGGTGTAACTTATAAAACAGCATTTAAAAAAAACGTCGTGTTATTTTTAAATTAAATTTTAGCACCCATAAACTGAGCCACATACTCATCAGCTGGGTTATGGCGCAATTCACTGGGTGTATCCGTTTGTACCAAACGCCCGCCATTTAAAATACTAATCCGCTGACCGACCTTAATCGCTTCATCGATATCATGAGTGATAAAGACGATGGTTTTGTTTAGCCGTGCTTGTAGCTCAAGTAGTTGGTCTTGTAATTGGGCACGAATGAGGGGGTCAAGGGCAGAGAAAGCCTCGTCCATCAGCAATATCGGATTATCGGTTGCTAAGGCACGCGCCAGCCCGACACGCTGCTGCATCCCTCCTGACAGCTCATCAGGGTAACTTTTCTCCAAATTTGATAGCCCAACTTCATTTAGCCAGTGCCGAGCAACCTCGTGGCGTTCTTTGATACTCATTTTTCGCACTCGCAAACCGTAAGCGACGTTTTGCAACACCGTCATATGTGGCACCAAACCAAAATGCTGAAAAACCATACTGATTGTCTGCTGGCGATAATGCTGTAGCACTTTATCATTTAGCTCTAAAATATTAATAGCAGACGATGATCTTCCATTTTCTAATAAATCAGCAGAGGATTTAGCATTAGTGGAGGGCTTAGTACTAGTAGACGGCTTAGTATTAATAGAAGTATCAACCCATATTTTACCGCTGGTTGGGTCAATCAAACGATTGATATGGCGTATCAAGGTTGATTTTCCTGAACCTGACAAGCCCATGATACAATGCAGCTCACCTGCTTTAACGCTTAAATTGATGTCATAAAGCCCGACCGAATAGCCTGTTTGTTCCTTTACCTGAATACTATCCATACCTTCTGCTAATAATGCCAATGCAGACTTTGCTTGCGAGCTATTGGCATTATAAATCTTGCTGATATTTTCCAATTGAATATGATTCATGATGGCTCTCATTTTTATTTTTCTAGTTATCATTATGATTAGGGCGTGTTGAACATTCGACCATGGCACTGATAATTAACCAATGGGATGCCTGCCAGCATCGATGGTTTTTTGCCGAGCACGCTTACCTTGACCGAACGCTTGGGTGATACGGTCAATGATAATGGCAACGATGACAATCGCCGTGCCTGCTTGCAAGCCCTGACCGATATTAAGCGTTTGAATCGATTGCAACACATCTTCGCCAAGCCCCGGTGCGCCAATCATAGACGCGAGCACCACCATAGAGAGCGACATCATCACCGCTTGATTCACGCCCGCCATAATACTGGGTAATGCTTGCGGCAATTTAATCCAAATGAGCAGCTGCAAGTGTGTGCTACCGAACGAGCGCCCTGCTTCGACCATCTCGTGATTGACTTGGGTAATCCCCAATGTCGTCAGCCGAATCAGTGGCGGCAAGGCATAAATAATAGTGGCAAATAGCGCAGGCACTTTGCCAATCCCAAATAGCATCAATACGGGTATCAAATAGACAAAACTTGGCATGGTCTGCATCACATCCAATATCGGCGTCACAACCTTGCGAAGAATTTTACTGCCCGACATAGCAATGCCAATAGGAATACCAATCACGACGGTCACCAACACTGATACGATGAGCAGTGCCAAGGTATCAATCAATGCGCCCCATAGTCCAAATGCACCAATGAGAAACAGTCCTACGGCGCATGCCAGTGCAAACCAGATTTTACGGACACCAAACCATGCCAATACGCTCACAAGCGCAATGATAAGCCAAGGCGGCATAGTGGTTAATAGACGCTCAATCGGTAGCAATAGATAGGTTAACGCCATGGTACTGACGGTACGAAACACATCGCCATAATTTTGGACAACGCTTGCCAATGTGTTATTAAGCGGGGTTTCAAGCGACCATGAAGGAAAGCTCGATAATGAGGTCGCTCGATTAGTGCTAGAGGCGGTTGCATCCGCAGTGATAGCCTCGCCCGTTAAGCTGATGCCTAGCTTAGCCGCAAGGTTACTGGCTGCTTCATCAGACAACCATGCTTGCCAGACGCTCGGATATTTACGCAAAAATGCTAGTGCTTGCTCATCGCCACTGCGTTTATTTTCACTCATCTCCAAGATAGCGCCATTGAGCTCATCGGAGCTAAACTGAACTTTTTTAAAAACATCAGCAAGCTCTGGATTGGATTCAATAAAGGGGGTAGATACTGCGATACCTAAAGGTGAGACAGGGAAGCCAGACACACAATCGGCGGTGCCATCCGCTCGTAACAAGTCTTGCCAACAGGCATCTTTATGAGCAGGGAACTCTAATGGCGCAAAGTCATATTTTGCCATCAAGCCCGTAGGCTGCCAGTAATAAAATAGTAGTGGCTTATGTTGCTCAAAAGCAGAGGCAATCTCGGCGTCGAGCGCCGCCCCAGTACCGGGATGGGCATTGTTAAATATACTATCTAAACCAGTATTTTTCAGCAAGCGAGTATTGAAAATCTCACACGTCCAACCAGACGGACAATTCATAAAGCGTGATTTGCTAGGGTCTTCGGGATCTTTAAACAGCTCAGCATATTTAGGCAAATCTTGATAGCGGCGTAGACCTGGGTTTTCTTCTAATACATATTTGGGTACGTACCAGCCTTGAGTTGCACCGCCTTTGAGCGTATCACCGATGACTGCTACTTTATTCTGTTCGATAGCTTGTTCCATAATTGGCGAGCGTCCAACCCACTGCTCCCCAATCACTTGAATATCGTTTTGTGACAATGCCGTTTCGAGAGCAGGACCAGCACCCGGCACCTCTTCGATCGCACAATCGTAGCCATCTTCAGCGATATACTTGAGCACCCCAGAGATAAATTGACCACTCTCCCATGTCAGTGCGCCAAATTTGATTGGTGCATCACAAGCTGCTGATGCCGATACTGGCAGTAACAATACGCTTATGCATAGTAAACTTAACGCAATCCATTGGCGCATAAGGTGTCCTATTTATAATTTTTATTATGGAAATTAACGCCCAAGTCAATAATATTATTGCTTTACGCCAAGCGTGTACTGCTTATGACTCATTCAGTCGTTGAAGACTAGGCAACGTCTTCATCTAAAACTAATATTGCAATCGTTTAGACTCACTACAAAGTGTAGCGATTTATAGACAAGATGACAAATGCTCATTAATTTTTTATCGTTTACTTTTATACAAAAAAATAGCACCTACCTCAGTAGATGCTATTTTTTGACGTTGCTTATATGATTGCTCACAATGATTAAGTATTTTTGTTTGCTTGAAAGAAAGCTATGTCAACTTTGCTCGCTTTAGCATTTGTTATTTTAAAAACATTGCCATGGCTTTTTTAAACAACCCGCCATAAGGTGGCAACAACAAATTTAACCCATTCAACTTGGATTGTACAAATACTGGTTTCATATGGCTAAGACGCTCGAATCCCGCTTTACCATGGTAAGCACCCGTTCCTGAGTCGCCAACCCCACCAAACGGTAAGTCATGCTGGGCAACATGTATCAGCACTTCATTAATACATAGGCCACCAGAGACCGTATTGTTACGTACTTTCTCTAGAGCGTTGTAGTTATCACCAAAAACGTATAACGCCAGTGGGCGTGGTCGCTCGTTGACAAAATGAATGGCATCATCAAGCGTATCGTAATGCATCAATGGCAAAATCGGCGCAAAAATCTCGTCCTGCATCACATCACTATCAGGGGCAGGCTCACTCACGATGACAGGCGGCATTAGACGCGTTTCGATATTAGACTCAGCATCAGTGAGCTTATGGATCCCATCGCTCGATAATGCATCTAGATAGCCTTTGACACGCTTAAATTGCTCGCCATTGATAATACGTGAGTAATCTGGATTGCTCTCAATATTTGGATAGTGCTTTTCCATCCACTCTTTTGCTAAACGGATAAACTCTTCATGATATTGGCGCTGAATCAGTACATAATCAGGGGCAATACAGGTCTGACCCGCATTTAGGGTTTTGCCCATCATCACACGATTGACGGCGTTTTCTAAGTTTGCGCCCTCTAACACGACAACCGGTGATTTACCGCCCAGCTCGAGCGTGACGGGTGTTAAGTTAGGAGCTGCCGCCGCCATGACTTTTTTGCCCACAGCCGTAGAGCCCGTATAAAGCAGATGATCAAAAGGCAGCTCACTAAAAGCAACCGCAATGTCTACCTCACCCAGTACGACACAAATCATGTCTGGTGAAAAATAACGAGCAATCGCACTGGCAAATGCTTGGGCGAACTGCGGTGCCGCTTCACTCATCTTGATCATAACTCTGTTGCCAGCAGTGAGCGCATCAATCATCGGTCCTACTGCTAAAAATAACGGATAGTTCCAAGGCACCATGATACCAACCACGCCCAATGGCTGAGGCTGGATTTCATTATGAGCTGGCATATACAGCGCTGAAATAGAAGCCCGCTGAACTTTCATCCATTTTTTACCGTGCTTTTTGGCATGACTGATACCAGTAAAGCTAGGAAACAATTCAGCGAACTGGGTCTCTGATTCGCTACGATAACCAAAGTCGGCACTGATCGCTTTGGCGAAACTGGCTTGGTTATCGCTAAGCATGACTTCCAGACTGTCTAGTTGGGTTTCACGAGTGGCCCAGTCATTGATTGGCTGCGTGCGACTGAGTGTTTGTAAGCGTGAAAATTGCGCTCGCATCTCATCAACCGTATTAGCAATACTAGGCGATTTTGGCACTGGTTGCTGCAACATATCCGTGTCGATTGAGGTCTGCTCATTCATGTTTTGATTATTATCTGTCATTTATCTTCCTTGTCATCTGCGTTGGAGTCAATATACTCTATTGGGTTAGAGACTCTGTATTTCTAGGGCTTGTCCTCATTTTAAAAATGGTGATAAACATGAGATAAATTGCCGTCAAACAAGGAAAGTAGCGCAAATAATATCGAGATATTAAGAAGCTATTTGACGATGTTTGGCAAAATTTAGCCATTTTTAGCCCATTTAGAAAGCAATCGATTGAATTGAGGACACGCCCTAATCAGCGGGTTACATTGATGGCAACCCCTGAACATAAGTAATGCGATTCCATTCATTGCACTTTAATGTAGCGCATCAACGAATCAATGAACAGCACATTAAGTTGACTACTGCGTCTGTATGAAATAACTGTCTAGAAACACGCATCACAATGCTAGAAATTTCATATTAAGCACTGAGAACTTTTGCTTATTATGGCTACTCCGTTAGGGCATTTATCAGTGTTTTGATTGTTGAGTTTTACAGCGTGACAAGAGATAATCTTGGGTGCCAATCGCAAAAACTGCTACACTCACTATCGATATCACGACTGAATATCAGTGATACACCTCTTTGAACCAGACCACAATAAGACTGCGACTCTCATGCAAAACACCACGCAACAGCTTAATGACACACTGATCAGCAAATCTCTAACAACAGCCGATTACGTCACCACTCTCGATGCGATGCTAGCACGTACGCTTGCACGTATTGACTTAAAAAAACAGCAAGGACTGTGCACACCTGACGAATTATGGATTGTCGATCACAATGATGTCTATACTTTAGGGCAAGCAGGTAAAGAAGAGCACATCTTGCAACGTACCAATACGCCTATTATAAAAACGGATCGCGGCGGTCAAGTGACATGGCATGGTCACGGCCAGCTGGTTATTTATTGGTTGTTCGATTTGAATAGCTTGGGCTGGAGTGTGCGCAACTTAGTCTCGCATGCCGAGCAAGCAATCGAAGACGTCATCAATGACTGTTTGCAAAATCCTGCTTCATCAGACACAACAGCCATCAGCGCCCATGCGCGCCGTGACGCACCCGGTGTTTATCTATATGCTGATACATCTGTAGCGGATGATAAAATTATGCTTGGAAAAATGGCATCGTTAGGCTTCAAAATTAAACATGGATTTAGCTATCACGGTATCGCGCTTAATTTAAATTGTGACTTGTCCGCATTTAATGCGATTAATCCGTGCGGCTATGCGGGGATGCAAATGTTACGGTTATCCGACTTTGTGGCTATGCAAAAAGAGTCAGATGAACAAACTGGTGAAGCCTTAAGCTATGAGCAAGTGACCCAAAAACTTATTGATAACATTGCTAAGCGTCATGCTGGACTCATTGAGCTACGCGCACTCGCACCCAAGTGAGGTCTTTAGGTCCGTTTTTGCATAATCTTTTTTTGCATAATATCGTGCACGCTTAGACTTAAGCATTGTGAGAAAATTTGAGTCAAACTTGTTATAATCGCAGGCGGCACATATTGGGCACAGTGATAATATCGCAGTGCCGCGACGTTATTCTTTTATCATCACTTATTATTCAAGCACTTAAAACAAAAGCAAATTGGAGTACTTTATGGCAGATTTTAACAAAATTTTGGACGCAGGCGATGTAGACGGCGGCATTATCAACGTAGTAGTAGAAATCCCAGCTGGTAGCAGCCATAAAATTGAGTGGAATCGCGAACTGGCGGTATTTGAGCTTGATCGTATTGATCCACAGATTTTTGCCAAGCCTTGTAACTATGGTTTTATCCCGCAAACGCTTGACGAAGATGGTGATGAGCTTGATGTATTATTGCTGACTGAGCAGCCGCTACCAACTGGTATTTTCCTAAAAGCCAAAGTCATTGGTGTGATGAAGTTCGTTGATGATGGCGAAGTCGATGACAAGATCGTCGTCGTACCTGCTGACGACCGTGATACAGGCAATGCTCATAACAGCCTAGCGGATCTACCAAAGCAGCTAATCAACCAGTTAGAGTTCCATTTCAGCCACTATAAAGATCTGAAAAAACCAGGCACTACGGTCGTTGAATCTTGGGGCGACGTTGCAGAAGCAAAAGAAGTCATCAAAGAGTCTATCCAACGCTGGAAAGACCTATAGGCCATCAAAAATTGGTAGAAATGCTAATAAATGATAACTCTTAAAATGCCGCAGTCATTATCGTGATTGCGGTATTTTTTTGATTGAATATTACTGCTGTAAAATGGTTATAATAATCAACACTATCGATGCCTATTTTTCATATCGCCATAAGGACAGTCATGTTTAACCCCGACCCTAGCTCAAAACCAGTCAATCCAAAGCTGCCAAGAGACGTCATCATGATGATCGAAAAAAACAATTTAGTGATGGCGATCAAAACTTTGGCGGCAGATGAAGACATTAGTATGGATGATGCCAAGAATAGGATTGATGCCTATGAGACACAACTAAAGGTAAAGCAGCAGCAAAAACTCAACACTATCGCCAGCAAGCAAGGCATTCCTAACTATGCTATTAGCTTTGATAGAGAGCAAGGTGCTGAGGATGAAGCTGGACAGCTGACAAAAAATCGCGTCAAAACGACTAAGCAAAGTCGAGGATTCAAGAGTCTACAAAATGGTGTGGACAGCCAGCTTAATGATTTAGGCTATAAAAAACCGCTGATGCCCTATTGGCTGAAACGGCTATTGGTGATTGCCATCATTATGGCTGGATTATTTTGGATATTATGGCGGGTATTTGGTTAAATAGGACAGGATGTTGTCGTGTTAATTTTTTTATAGTCTGTTATAAGTGGTTCCATTATAGGAGTCTGTTTTAAGTGGTTCCATTATAGGAGTCTGTTTTAAGTGGTCTATTAATGGATTTAAATGGTGAAATAACTGGTTCCCTTGGGGTATGCCATTCTAAACTGTATTCTCTAATCTTATATAATCCATATTACTAATAGCTTCTATAAATTTTTCGTCGTGAGAAACTAAAATGAGAGCACCTGTGTAATCGTGTAATGCTTGCTGGAGCAAATTTTTTGATTCTATGTCTAAGTGATTGTCTGGCTCATCTAATAGTAATAATGCTGGCGCAGTAGCGCCGCAAAATAAGCACGCCAAAGCGACTTTGAGTTGCTCACCACCGCTTAGTGTATAAACTGGTTTTATTGCAGCGTCACCTTTGATTCTAAGCTGTGCTAATCGGGTTCGATATAAGTCTTCTGTCCAGCCAGATGATTGCTGACGAAAATTATCTAGTGCTGATAACTCCTTATCAAGAAAAGAGAAATGCTGATCCATTAAACGATAGGACTCAGTCACTGCTATTTCACCTTGCTCTGCCTCAAGCTGACCTGATATTACTTTTAGTAGTGTAGATTTTCCGCTGCCATTTTTACCAGTGATAGCAATACGTTCACCTTTATTCACAATTAAGCTAATAGGCGCTGTCGCACCAAACGGTAGAACGATGTTAGATAAATGCAAAAGAGGATTGCTAGTAGCTTCAGGTGGCGCGGTGACGATTGCTAGCGGATCTACGATCTCTAGCTGAGCCTTTGCACTGGCTGCTTGATCAGCTGCATTTTTTGTTCGATCATCATGAAGCTTAGCTTTGCGTGATTGTGTAGCTTCAGATCGTCCTAACTCACGGTCTAAAATAATTTTACTTTGATTGCTATCTTTGCGCTGATTTTTGCCACGACTTTGACGCTGTTCTGTCTTTTCTTGAGTAATTTGCTGATCACGTTTAGCTTGCTGTAATTCTTTCTTTGTTTGAGCTGCCTCTCTTTGAGCGCCCAAAAGCAATTGCTCCTGACTTTGTAACCAATCATGCCAACCACCATGACTAACTGATAGCCCTGTAGAAGTTAGCTCATAAACAATCTGTACTTGCTCTAGCAAGATAGTGTCATGCGTTACTAGTAAAACCCCACCGCTAAAGTTTTTTAGCCATTGTGCAAGCCACATACGTCCATCACGATCTAAATGATTGCTGGGCTCATCAAGTATTAAAAAATCACAACCTTGCTTTTTGAGTGCCAGTAGTTTTAGACGTGTTTGTTCGCCACCGCTTAGCGTCTTAAACGGACGAGCAAGTATATCTAGTGTTAGCTCTCCTTCTGCTAAAAGCGCTTCTGTTTCAATTTCCCAATTCCATTTATCATCCATAAAGCTAAAGTCTTCTGGTGTGCCTTCACCATCTAGGACTCGGTTGCTGATTTGCTGTATCTGACTTGTACCTAAAACATCACCTGCTGTTCCTGTTAATACTGTCTCGCCTTGAGCCATATAACCTATATTGCAAAAGCGATGTACGCTTCCTTCACTAGGTTTTAATTTATCCGCTAGTATTGCTGCTAAATAAGATTTTCCTACTCCATTTCTGCCAATAAGTGCTTGTAGTTCATCAGTCAAGAATAGATCAATTCTTGAAAACAATGGCAAAGGCGAATCAGAGAAATTTAAGCTTAACTGTTTTGCTTCGATCAAATTTTGCATTTTTACTCTATTTTTTAGAATTATAGGATTTGTGACTGACAATATACCTATCATAATCAACGCCTAACATGCTTTTTAACAATTAACTACTGTCCAAGCGCACCACATTAGCGTTAAATCCTAACAGCTGAGCACTACAAGCTATTGATGGGATACAGTGATCTGACAAACAAATAAGCCTCGCTTAACAGACGTTATGATAAATCAAAAGTAACTTGAAATACCCACTGCATGTACACACCGAAGTAGATTTCAGTTATCTAAATATTTATCATCATTAGCCTACAGCCTAGTATTCGAGTCCTCACTAGGGAACCTCATCCTTAATTGTTTAAATTCTAACTTTCAACCTCGTATATCAAGTAATGAATACTAATAGTATCTAACATACTATTAGTATGTTAGTGTAATAGCAAAATTAATAATCTATTGGATTTACTATGAAAGGTGTTTCTAGACGACAACTTTATGCAGAAGACACTCGTGAAGCTATTCTCAATTCAGCACAGGCGTTATTTTGCCGTGATAGCTTTGCTGGAACGTCAATCGATACTATAGCAGCACAAGCACAAGTGACAAAAGGAGCGATTTATCATCATTTTAAAGATAAGCGAGCGGTGTTTGAAGCTTGCTTCGAGCGACAGGCGCGTCAGGTTTCTGAAACAATCGCAACAGCTCCTAATGGTGATAATGACTGGCAGACCGCATTCAATCAGTGTCATGCTTTTTTAAATTTTATTCTTGCTCATGGATCAAATACGATTCCTCTACAAGAGGTTATTACGGTATTAGGATGGGAGCAATGGCAAAAAATCGATAGTAGCCATACCATCAGACACATTGAAAATATCGTCTCACAACTACAAAACAGTGGTCAGATGAAGCCTTATTCTACTAACGTTGCAGTTAGTTTGATTTATGGCTTATTAGTAGGAGCGGTTATGACACTAAGCACGCAACCAAACGTCAAGCAAACCACGAAAGATTTAGACAGTATGATTAAAGATATGCTGCTAGGGCTAAAAGCTATCTAATTCTTATAAAGATTTACCTAAAATAAATGTTTGATTCAGCTAACGTTTTAAAAATCGGAGAACTAACTAGAACTCTAATGTGTATTGCTCATCTAACACTTACTTTGAGCTATTAGTAATTCTTTGATTATCAGAATAGGGTTCCTCATTTATTAAGTATTAACAACCATTTATCAAAAAACTAAGGATAGAATATGATTTATAAATATTTAGATAAAAGCCCTAAATTTGCTAACCCTTTTAACGGTTGGGTAGCCAATTCTGCAAGTGTCATTGGTGATGTTTATTTAGGTCATCAAGCTAGTGTTTGGTTCGGTGCAGTAGTTCGTGGAGACATTGAGCACATCCATATTGGCAATTATAGTAATGTTCAAGAAAATAGTGTGATTCATACTGATAAAGGTATTGGAGTGAAAATTGGCAATCATGTGACTATTGGTCATTTGGCTATGTTGCATGGTTGCGAGATTGGCGATAATAGTTTAATTGGGATCGGTGCTGTCATACTCAATAATGTCAAAATCGGTAAGAATTGTATTATTGGTGCTAAGACACTAATTACTGAGGGTAAAGAAATTCCAGATAATTCACTTGTGATGGGTGCTCCTGGTAAAGTAGTTAAAACTTTAAATGATGAACAAGCAGCCATGTTAAAAGGATCTGCTATAGAATACGCTGCACTTTGTCAGACGTTCAAAAAAGGTTTACAAGAAGTAGTCACACCTGAATAATATAGGAGTTAAAGGTATATTAAATATATATAGCTAAAAATTACTGATAGTTTAAATGATTTCACACGATAACTATTAAACTAGCAGGCTGTAGGGAGGTAGCTCTTTGAACCTCACTAAGTATATCGGAGGCAGATTTACTTAGGGCGGTTTACTACATGTACATGGCGAGCACATCGTCATTATTTCAGTAACTTACTCCACTTATATAGCACACAAATGAAGATTCAAGTCCTCACTAGGGTACCGAACCAATAAAAGCGGTTTCACATTAAGACCTGCTTCCAACACTCTATGTAATCCATGAGGTTTAACTTTATATGAATTTAACTCAAATATTAACTTTGTCTTTTATAATCCTTTGCTTTCTAGTGTTTTTCACTTCAATCCTTCCTCTATTTGCCTCTTACTTTATTTCTAGGTAAGGTGATTGTGATTGTCTTACTCGCTGTTATGTCCTTACCCCGATTGATTGCCCTGACTGCTATCAGAATCTGCTTTATTCTTGACCGTACTACCAAGCTCCCTTACTAAGTCTGCCATCAATTCTTTATCCGTCTGTCTGCTCAAAAAATCCAATAGATTATCAGCTGTGTATTCTTTCAAACCATCTACCATATCCTTCTCTAAAGCGTCCACAAGAAAAGCACCCAGTAGTATTTTTTGCCGTATCAGCTTCTTATCTAACTTCTGTTTCTCTCTGTTTATTTTAAGCTCCAGCTCATTAATCTTCTGTTCCTTTTTTAAATCATTACTATCAAGTAAGGTCATATTTTTTCCTTAAATTAGCAAATCTATTTATTCTTATAACGAATTTTATGACAAATAACTTGGATAAAAGAAGTAAATCACCCTCCGATATAGTCGGGGCAATTCAACCTAAGCTGCCCCCGTTTGAACAGGCTGTATTTAAGGTTGTGTACTTAGCAGCCTAGCAAGCGTCGATCCGTGACTGAACGTCTGTTTTAGAGCGCTTTATGTTTGATTCCTATATCAGTAAGCCTTTAATCTAAACGGCAGTTACACAGAATCTAGGATAGACCCTTCAAATTAAAAAAGCCATAAAAGTCATTGCTCTTATGGCTTTACTATTTTTTATATATTGAAGCTTTAAGCTAAATAAGCTCTTTTAAGTCAGTCAGCTTGTCTAAAATCGTATCAGGTGAATATTTCACTAGCTGCTGCTCATTTTGTGCGCCAGATAACACACCTAAAACCAGCCCACACCCTGCATTATTACCTTCCTCAATATCGATACCACTATCCCCTGCTTTTAATACTTGCTGTGAATTCTCGATATTAAACTGCTTCATCGCAAGAGTAATCATATCCGGGCCTGGGCGGCCATTTTCTACGTCATCGGCTGTTACTAGTGCATCTACTTGATCCCCCACAGACCACTCTAAGATAGTCAAAATTTTATTAGCAGTCTTAGCATCATATCCTGTATTTAATACCACTTTACGACCGCTTGCCTTTAACTGCTCGAACAACTCTGACATGCCTTCAAACTCAGATAAGGTGTCCTTGTTATAAGCAGTTGCAAGATTGACTTTAAAGGCTGCAAATGCCGTATCCGTTAATGATTTAATACAAGCATCAGATAAATCTAACCTGTTCAAAATATCGCGGATGGCGTTGCGTTTTTCTTTCCCTGCACCATATTCTAAACATAACTCAAGACTCACTTGTTTATCTGACTTGCCAGCGCTCTTCAATGCTTCATTGATAGCATTACATACGGTCTTATAGACCAGGTTACCTTCATTTACTGTTGTGCCAGCCATATCAAACACACAGAGCCTAATATCAAAAAATTTGTTTTTAATACTGTTTAAACTATCACCATGTGAGCTGCTGCTTATTATATTATTATTTGCTGTATTCATTACTTTGATTCCAATACCAATTCAATTAACTCTTCGCCAAATGCGAAACCTGTTGATGCCCCTGTACCACTGGTGACTGCACCGACCACTACGCCTTTTTCAGGTGATGCCTTAAATACCACGTCATCTGCACTTGGATATACACCCAACCAGTGCTGAGTAATATCTATCTCACCAATATCCATCACCTGCTTAAATTCATTAATGATTAGATCATCAATTTGAGTGTCTCTAAACGGTAGTTCTCTATCACTATAATCATGACTATCGCCAATGATTAGTGATCCATCTTCAGACTGAACCACAATTAGGTGGACACCTGCTTGACGTTCTACACTTTGAATATCGTCAAGTAAGGTTTTTAGTACCGTAGCTTCAGGTAACTGAGCAAATCCATCATAACGGGCAAAGCTCAAATCTGACATGACAGCGGCATTTAATCTAAATGCTTGTTTAGGCATGACTCGCATCATATTTAGTGTGCACATTTTGGCTTTGGTCTTAGCGAGTACTTCTGGATATAAGCCAGTAAAGTCAGCTCCTGGACAGACCACACAGTGCTCAGCGTTAAGGACACCACGGCTGGTATGCACTTTTGGTAATTCCACTGAAGTCACCGTAGTATGGTTGTAAAAATCCACACTCTGCGTCTCTTGTAACCAATGAGCCAGCTTAGCGATTGCAGTATTAGATTCTACTCTGAGCTCATGTGGACTATATAACACCCCTTCACCCTTTTTCAGATAAGGCGCGGCTTCATTAATTTCAGACTGTGTTAGTAGTCGGCACCCCTCACCCATTTCCGTCTTTAAAAAGGCTCGTGCCGCTTCTACCGCTTCAGGTCTCTGCATTAACATATGCAGACCGATATGCTCTATCTGAATACCTGCTTTTGGCGCAATCTCGGCCCAAACATTACGCGAGTGCATGGCGCGTTGCCAATGCTCACCTCGACGCTGACCACTAACAGTCACAAATCCAAAATTACGAACAGAAGCATCTTTGTTCTGAGACTGGCGTTCTACAACTGCAACTCTCAGCCCCTTTTTAACGGCGGCGTAGGCGCTTGCCAGCCCAACGATGCCCCCACCTACGACGATGACATCGTATGTTTTATCAGAAAGTATTTTTCTCATTGTCATATCTGCTCTTCCCATACATCTTTATTGATTAGCCCTCTACTTGCTTAACCTATGAACTAATATAGCTAAGCATGAATAGGCATTATTTTGATTGAACTAAAATTACTCACCATGGAAAAAAGCACGGTGCTTATCTAACAGCTCGGCAGTTAATGGCTCTGAATAGGTCTTAGAGTTATCAATCTGATTCTCAGCAGCTACTGTCTCGCCGTCATACACAATATTTGGATAAATCTCTAATAAACCTGGGCGAGCTTTAGTGACAATTAGCTCAGCCATTTTCATTGCTTTAGGATTGGTTTTCTCTCCTTTATCAATAACAGCAACCGATTCAGTCAATGTGTAATTACCTTCATTAGGATCAACAAAATCAATTGGTAAACCTTTTGCCTTATTAGCGACTGCCTGATGACGTAGACCGAAACCGATAGGCACCTCACCTGCCATTACCTTTTTAAGAGGACCAGAGCCAGATAGCTCTAAATTAGGTCCTGCATTTTCACGAATAGCATTCATGATTTGTTGACCTTCAGTATCGGTGCCATATTCAGCAGCAATGTCTTGTACAAACAACCAACCAGTTGATGAACCATTTGGATCAACCATAGAAATTTGATTTTTATAAATAGGATTCGCTAAGTCTTTGGCACTAGTAGGTACTGGAAGATTATTAGCTTCCATCTCTTTGGTATTGAGTAAGATAGCACCCGTAAAGCTGAGAATCGGTGCATAGTAATTAGGCGTCGCAATCTGTGGGTTTGCTGTAAATGCTAACGCTTTAAACATTGGGTTCTTTGCTTGAGCACTTTCGATATAAAACGAGCTCATTGTCACCATATCAGCTTCAATATTTTTTCCTTCTGCTAATAGTCGCCCCCCAAGCTCACCTGTTCCGAATGATTGAAATATGTATTGACCTTCAAAGCCTGCCTCATCAAGCACCTCTTGAATAACCTCAACTGCCTCTTCATCAGCATTACTATAAATAATCACCTCCTCGCCAGCTGTATCGTCCGAGCTTTGCGACCCACAACCTGCTACTAAAACTCCACAAGTTAATCCCATTACTATCGTTTTGAATAAGTTCATTGTTGTTCCTAATTATGTGAGTGGTTAACGGTTCAATTGGTTTTCGTCACATTAAGGCCTAAACTGTGTTGAAATATCTAAGCGACTGTCGTCACTGTCGTCTTTATCACTTTTATTTTTTTTGTTCCATATATGCTTCTGGTATAAAGGTATCGCACCGCTGCGAAGAATATTAATGCTGTGATATTTGTGAGTAGCACCATCAGTGACAAGATAAAGATTTCATCAAAGCGGGCGAAGTGCTGTAGTTCAACAATCTTTGTAGTTAGCACCATCGTCTTTGCACCTGAAATGAATATCACTGCACTGATGCTAACCATCGCACTGATAAAGAAGTACGAGGCTACTTCGATCAGTGTAAATATTGAGTTGGGTACAACAATTCGGCGTAAAGACTGTAGCCATGAGTCTCCAAGCAAAGAAGCTGTGGTCTCCCAGCCTAAGTTCATTTTTGATAGTGCGTTTTTGCTCATGAGATAAGGTGTGGAGAAGTAATGAATGATATTACTAATCACAATAATGAAGATGGTGTTAGATATCGATGAGCCTGAGAAAACCATTAGATAGGCAATACCAATAACCATACCTGGCACTGTATTGGTCACTAAAGCTGAGCTTTCGATCGTCAACTTACCTATCTTGAATAGCCCTGAACGCTCGTATATCAACGCGGCAACATAGGTAATAATAGTGCCAAAAACAGCCGTTAAGGTCGCGACAATAAGTGAGTTTTTATACACTCGCATTAGATTCGAGGACTCAATCACCTTAGTAAATGTGTCTGTACTAAACGCCATCTCGTAAGGCCATGTCTTAATCCATGGAATGATGAATATCACAGCAAATACGAATAACAGCGAAATCAAAATGCCACTGGATAACATACCCAGAATCCTGTCTTTGACTTTAGAGGTAGGCAAGTCAAAATGCTCTACTGAGTCATATCTGACATTAAATCGAGCCACATACCAAAGCAGTAGAATGCTCAAAACAGAGGGGATTAGCATAAACAAAGCAACCACAGAGCCCTTTTCAAACGAGGGAGATGCACCCAGTATTTGGGTATAAAGCTCAGTGGCGATAACCTTGTACTGACCACCAATAGAGGCTGGAACACCAAAGTCAGTAAAGGCCAAAAAGAAGCATTGAATGATAGCGGCTGCAAAAGTACCAATTAAGGGACGAATGACCGTCATATCTATCTGGCGTAAGCGTGAATCGCCCATCAGTTCTGATACGATCACGAACTTCTTATCCAAATATTGAAAGGTATTGTTAAGCAGTAAAAAGGCTATTGGTAAGGTATAGATGGTGTAGCCAAGCCACATACCATAGAAACCATATATGTCTTCAAAAAACTGAAAGCCAATTATCTTGGTAAGCAGACCTTGCTTACCAAAGGTGTAAATAATGGCAAATCCATAAGTCACTGTTGGCAATAGCATGGGAAAGAGTGATGCAAGCTTAATGGTTTGTTTAAAGCCCTTTGGTAAGTTAGTCCAGTGCACCGTATAGGCAAGAATAAATGCCAAAAAGGTGGCACTCATCGCACTAACAATGGCGACAAAAAAACTATTTAACATCACTTGTCTGAAGTCATTACTGCTGATGATATCGACGTAGTGGCTTATACCTAATCCATCAGCCACATTAAATGACAGCACCAACATTTTACCCAAAGGCACAAACATAAAGACGAGAAATAGCGCACCAATGAAAAGCCACGAAGCTTTCATTAGCGGTGAGTTATTAAGTTTCATAATGACCTACGCGCAAAATAAGTAAGTTTTGAAAGACCAGCGTTGGCCTAGTGCGATTAACCTTTGGAGGTATCTTTAATGGATTTAGCAGCTGTGCGCTGGATTATGGAATTGATATCTTCAGTGACTGAACTGCCATCTAGCACAGGTCTCATTTGAGTGTATTTTTCTAATGGATCAGCTGGCGCATCGTCCGTTTCAAATAGGCTCAAGATATTACGACGTTTGATATTGAGCTGATCTAAGATAAAGCTCTTAACAAAATCATTGGCAGGGTTTTTGATGATTTCTGATGGTTTGGCATATTGAGCTACTTTGCCGTCTGATAACAACAAAATGCGATCAGAGAGTGTCATCGCTTCTTCAGGATCATGTGTCACAATCAAAGTGGTTAGCTCATAACGCTCTGCAATCTCACGAATACGTGCCTTAATGGTCTCTTTAACAACCCCGTCTAAGGCAGATAAAGGCTCATCTAATAATAAAATCTTAGGCTTCATCACTAAAGTACGCGCTAATGCAACACGCTGCTTTTGCCCACCAGAGAGCTGGCTGATTCGCTTGTTCAAATGAGCCTTAATCTCCAAAAGGTCAACCAGCTCATCAACCTCCGCTTGTGTGCTGACGTTAGGTCTATTGCGCAGCCCATATTCAATATTCTGCTTTACATTCAAGTTAGGAAACAAAGCATAGTCTTGGAATACAATATTGAAACCTCTGTGCTTCATAGGCACACGTGTGATGTCTTCATTATCATAAGCAAGCCGACCAGAACTAATATCGGTTAGACCTAAAATAATATGCAGCAACGTGGTTTTCCCACAGCCAGATGGGCCTAATATTGAAACAATCTCACCCTTATTTACCTTTAGGGAGATATCCTCAAAAATAACTTTGCCATCATACTTCTTAGTCACATTGCTTAGTTCTAACATAATTTTAAGCCCAAACTTATATTCTGGTATTGGCAGTGAGTGATAGCTCAAGCAAATACACTTAGGTAAATTGCTCAACGCTTTAATCGTTTACATGTGCCTAATATAAGAGATGAGTATGACAGTTTGGTGTCATATATAAGGTTAGCTTATATATTTAATCATTCAGTCTTATTCATCGTGTATAACTTCCCGTACTTCCCAGAGATATGCCTGACAATCTCTGAAACCGATACGAAAGACGGCGGTCATATGACAAAAAAGCCCTATACTTATAATCAGCTAAACATATTAAATTTTGTGCTTGAGGAAGGTAATTACACACAGGCAGCTAAACGTTTAGGCGTGTCTCAATCTGCCATTAGCCAAGCAATATCTACGCTTGAAAACAATCTTGGGTTTAAGCTGTTTATGCAACGTGGCAGGCATCTTGTGCCAACAGATTACTGCTTAGAGCTTGGATCGTTGACGAGTAAAATACAAGCAGTTGAAGATGATCTAGAGCAGCTGATACAAAGAAGTAAAATCTTTGAATCGGCTATATTAAAGGTAGCTCTATGCAGCTCAATGCCCGGTACTGAAATTATCAGGCAGTTTAGTAAGCGCTATCCCAAGCTACAGACTGAGATCTATTTTGGTAATTTCTATGAAACGTTCAGTAGAGTAGTTAACGGTCAAGTAGATGTTGGCATTCTTGCAAATGTGCCAAAGGATGACAGGTTACAGTTTAAGAAATGTGCTACACAAAGGCTTGTTGCCTTATGCTCACCGAACCATCCTTTTGCATCAAGAGAGTCTATAAGCTTAACTGAGCTGGCGTCGGAAACCGTCATATTCCGCACGCACGGCTCTACCACTCAAAAACTTATAAATGAGGCATTAGCAAAAATTAATTTAGAGATAACCCCTACCTATATCGTCAACACTCAAGAAAGTGTTTACGATGCGGTACAGCAAAACTTAGGTGTCGGATTTGCATGGAGCGAAAGCGCAATAAGAAAAGGTGGTTTCGTGAAGGTGCCTATTGCGGAGTTGCCTTCAGACTATGATGAGGTGGTTTTTTCACTCAAAAATGTAAACAACTTAGTAGTGACTGCTTTGATGAACTCTTTAGATGCTTCTGGTTAGACCGTGTCAAAAGAGTATCCTAATGCTTTCGTTGTATACGCATTATATGTTATTGATAACTCTAATTATCAGTTAGTGACCCTTGCTATCAAATCCGTAGACATTAAATTGAGAGATTTTAATCAGTAGATGGTCTGGTCAGATCGATGGGACTGTCTGTGGCTGGCAAGTACAAAAGGTGAAAACTAAATAGGGTATCTGCGATATCGAGGAATGACGAATATTGCTTAATCTTGAATTGGCTAAAAAACCCTTCCTTGTTTAGAGTATATTATCGTGCATGAGTTATTACACTTTAAAGAACGATAGCACAACGATAGGTTTAAAGCTTTATTAGATACACATATCTGACTGGAGATCAAGATGTGACTTACTTGATCGGTTGCCTGTAGGTCAAAATGGCTGGCAACAGCGAGAGTAGTATCTTATTGTCTGATCAGATATATAGATTCGCTACTTTTAAGCTAGATAAGTGATGTCCGTATATGAATGAAAATATTTATGGCTCTTTAGTACTATTCAAAATTCGTACTTTCTTTCACTAAGTTTAACGCTATATAAAAATCACTTCATAGGCTGGCTTGAGATTTGTCAGATGCCAACCACCTCATTAGTGCGGTTATAAGAATATCAATATCATAAATTCATATACGATATGACTGATTTTTATAGAAGTAAGAAAGGTTGCCAAAACTATATTGTGCATAGTGTTAGCAACTTTTCTTTAATTGGTATTTTGCTTAGATGATGTGCTTAATATTGGGGCTTGATGTTCAAGAAAAATTACCGACAGCGGCATTGTCTGAGCTGTTTTTAGAGCTAAAGACTGATCAAACACCGGCGGTGGTCGAGCGCATTGTTGGTGATATCGATGCCATTGTGAGAATCGTTCGCTTTCCTGGATGGCAAACCACCAGCGCTGGCGAGCGTGAAGTACAAAAATCATTACGCAAAGCACTTTTGAAATATAAACTACACAAAGACCAAGAGCTATTCGATCGGGCCTATGCTTATATTAAAGAGTATTATTAAATTCTTGAATGGTCATCTCAAGTTAAATGCTAGGTTAGTTTATTGGATAGGTATTTCTGAAAGTGTCAAAAACCTATATTTTAACATTTTTGAGAACTTAACCATCTAAGATTTATTTACTAATATATAAATCTTAGATAATTTTCAGCGAACTTATAGAAACCTCCTTTTCTTAAATGATATGAGTAATATCAGGATTCACCAAGGTTTCTTTCTCGCTGCTTCAAACCTTTAAGTATCAAATGGACAATTTCATCAACGAAATGTGTTTTCATTAATCGAATATAATCATCTTTACTCAGACCAGACTCTGAAGACAATTTTTCAACCGATAAATTTAACAATGATGTTTCTACCTGTTCGTAATTAGCTTCAAAGGAATTAGCTTTTGCAATCTGTTGAATTTCTATATACCCCGCATTATGGCTTATCTGCCACCCTTCAGTAAATTCTTCGCATATTTCATTATTTAAAATACTGTCACATAGTTTTTGGCAAAGTCCGCCGAGACCTCCAGCCAAATATATTGGTTTATTTAGGTCAATAGCTATCAAAAACTCTTCTAGTACTCCAGGCATCTTACCTTTATATCCTTCAAATTTACCACCTGCTAACACCCGGACATCCGACTGTGCAATTGATATATCTCGCATATTAGTTAAGCTACGCGACCAAATATAGATATTTTCAGGATTATTTGGTGGAAGGAAAACATCAGTCGTATTATTAAGTAGCGCTTTGACATCACTAGGTGGTTTATAACATTCAGTTTTAAGAACTTGACTATATTTCGCTTTAAAATCTATGTGATCAGTTGTTAGATATAATGGCCATGCCAAGTGGTTTTCCACATGTATTTTTTGCTCGCCAATACGTGCACTCAGAATATTGGCTTCATCTAATATAAATTGAGTAAATCCGTCAGCTCGCAAATCACCGCCATATATTAGCGTATGCTGACGATATAATAGATGCCGAGCCAAGTCTTGCGATAACCGCTTTAACTCATCTGTGTGCTGATGATGCACCTCAAAACCCTTGTCCATATAGTCTGAAATAGATAATCCAACTTTATATTTTTTAGTAGCCGTAGCATCACTTGACAGTAGAGGTGTGGATAAGGTGATATTGAGAGCGCCAGCCCAAGCAGTTTCTTCTTCATAAACAGGTGGTTCTGGATAACAAACTATTAAGCTATCATCACATTTAAGTCCTTTTTCCTTTTTAATAAATATGACTTGCTCTGCTTCAGGCGGTCGTGCCAATATTTCTGCTTTTTTACTTATCCAACCTTGATTTTGATAATACTCAAGTAGAGCAGTTGCATACTTAAAACGTATTGTTTCTAATAAAGATGCAATTAAAATGCGTAGTATCTTTTTTGTTTTAAGCGGTTTGGCAGTAACATGAACACAGGGTACATTGCCCGCAGATGGAAAAATTCTATCCTCATATTCTTCCAGACTATTAACAACAATGATAGGTATTCTATTTTGCTTTGCCATTAGCACTTCACGTTGACACCAATAGCGTGAAGAATAGGCATCACTCACAATAGCAATCATTGTTGAATCTTTTAAGTTTACTTCAATATCCTGGTTAAACTTAAAACCAGGAGAAATCTCTGTTGCATCGAAGAATTGACGCATATTACTATTGTCAATGAAGTTTTTAATAGCTAAAGCATGGTTCACGCCCGTACTGCCCATTTTCGCGTGACTTAAAAAGAGTTTAATTGATGATAAACTACTCTGTTCTTTAGGGTTAATATCATTAAAGCCATAGCGGTATAGTTCATGAGATAGTGCTAGAATACCGCTATCTATACGTGTACTCTGCGGCCAATCATAAGCGCGTATAAAGTTCAGGTCTTTTAAACCATTATCTTGACTGTGACTGGTTCCAGCTTTATCTATAGCAACGGGTACAATGCTATATCCCTCGCAACTTGTGATTTTATCAACATAATTGGACCAAGAATCAATTGTTAAAGTATGCTTACTAGTAAAGACAAAAACAATGTCTCTTTGTGCTAGCTTTAGCGGGAGCTTATCAGGCGTATCTGTTAGTGTTCTAGAGCTGTAGAGAAAGGTAGGTATATTAATTTCACGGGAAAATGGTCTATCTGTATCGCGAGTAATGTACCTACGAAACTCACTAATCACGTCAAAAATATCTTCGTTATCCGAAGGGTGCCAAACAAAATGAACAGCGAGTGGTGGTAAGTTCTGAGTGGAAGTAGTCATTGTATAAAATCCCTAGATAACTTTAATTATATTTCTAATCTTGCCAGTGATTTTGATATTCTCTGCGATTTTCCCCAAAATAAAGACGGGTATTACTAGGTAAAGAAAGAATGCTATTTCTCTTCTGGAAAGCCTCATGAATCCATGTCATCAACTCATGATGGCTCGTAGGATAGGAATAAATTTTCGCATAGCCAGCTTGTACGTTGTCATAAAGCCTAGGTGGAATATTACACGGCGTGTATACAGTTCCATTTTCAGATATTGAATAAGAGCAAGACCCTAGCGTACACGATTGATAGCTTGGTAATAATATGCCAATAAGTCCTGAACGTGTATTCTGACTGGTTTTTTTGATGCTATATCCTATCTCCCAATCAACATGTTTTCTTTTCCAAGTATTTTGACCAATCAATACAATAGTAACTGAACTTTGAGATATGAATCTGTCTCTAATCGCCTGACGAGTGGTTTCAGTTTTATTATTAGGGTCAATATCACCATCTTGAACTGATCGAGAAACAAAAGTTTCAACATCACTTGAGAAAGTATTTTCGAACTTTTTCCGATCATCGTCATCAGCATGATGGAAGCTGATAAATACTTTGTGCTTTGGTATATTACTTAGCATATGGTTCTTAATTTCCTTCGTGATATGATTGCTCTATAAGTTATCATGTAAAACGTACCTTTAAGTACGAATATGATAATTAGGATAGCATACATTTATTGAAAATCGGGATACTAGATATTCTCTAAACAAGGTAGTATTAAAATGACTAAAGCTAATAGCATTTCTTTGACTAGCTATATTAAACTTGTTAAAGAGACTAATAAGTTTACTTCTGATAAAGCTCTTTTCGGTGCTCAAATGGGCTTATTTAGTGAAGTAGGTAGTTTGGTGTCTTTACTAAAAAAGAAGCTGCTCAACAACGATTCAAACGATCATTCGAACGAGTTAGTCATCGAAGAGATGGGAGACATCTTCTGGTATTTTACGCTTATCACCATTGTTGAGAGTATTGATCTATATGAATTAATTAACGATAACGATATCGACCTCTATGATAAACATGAAAGTGCAATTTTCATAACAGGAATTAAAACCCGACCGTTTATTACAGTTAAGTCTAAAGAAAGTGTTAGTGACACTCAGTTACTATTCAATGATCTGATAATTCATACAACATCTATCAGTAAAGATACCACTTCAGAAAAAATTGAAAGATTTTTAAATACTTACTTGAAAATGATGGAATTTTTAAATCTTGATTTGTTAAGCATTGTTGAAAATAATACTTTTAAAATTAGAAATAGATTTATACCAATTGAAGAACTTCATTTACCTTTATTATCGTTTGATAGCACTTTTAGTAAAGATGAACAGTTGCCAATAGAATTCGAGGTCCATATTGTTGAAAAACCGAATGGTAGGGCTTATCTGAAATGGAACGATGTATTTATCGGGAGTGCTCTAAATGATAATCATCAAGAGAATGATAATTACAAATATCATGATGTATTTCATTTGGCATTTGCAGCCATACTACACTGGTCACCTACTTTTAGAGCCTTAATTAAACATAAGAGAAAAAGTGACCCTTCTCTTGATGAAACACAGGATAGTGGCAGACCGATTGTGATTGAAGAGGGCTTGAGTGCCTGGTTGTTTTCCATATCAAAGCAAAGGGGTATTGATTTTACTAAGGAAAGTAGTATTTCATATGATCTATTAAAGACTATTCAAATTTTCATCAGAGGATATGAGGTTGAAAAATGTCCGTTACAGTTATGGGTAAAAGCTATTATCCAAGGATATACGGTATTCAATCAGGTTGTCGAAAACAAAGGTGGTATCATAATAGGAAATCGTAGAGAAAGAACCCTTAAATTTAGAAAGCTTGATACATAATAAGAAGTAGCCAATCTACAATATCTAAACCAAATAAATAGTTGTAATAATTATGATTCAACCGAATGAAGAAGTTTTTAAGTATTATTTTTACTTTATCCAAGAAAGAATGAATATATTTTGGAACAAGTATGAAGAAAACTATCCTCTAACCCGAGACCCTACCCTACAGTCTTATAAATTTACGAATGTTTATAGAGCAATGGATAGAGTCAGTCAATACCTAATTAAAAACGTTATTTATTCAGACGAAAAATTTTCTGATAAAGATGTTTTATTTCGAATTATCGTATTCAAAATATTCAATAAGCCTGAAACATGGGAGTATCTTGAGAGTGAAATTGGTGAAATTTCTTTAGAAAACTTTAATTTGAAGCACATCAATAACGCTTTACTAGCGCGTAAAGTAAGTAATCCTATATTCAATAATGCTTATATGATGACAGGCACACATTCTTTATATAACCATCTTAATTATAAGCATGAAAAGTGGCTCCAAATGGTTAAAGATGAGTTAATTGAGCAGTCTGTCATCGATAAAATTATCGATGCTACTTCTTTATCAGATACTTTTGACCACCTCAGAGGCTGCTCTTTTATCGGTGATTTTTTAGCGTACCAATATGCTATTGATATGAATTATTCAAATGTAATTAACTTTAGTGAGGATTCATTTGTAAAGGCAGGTATTGGTGCTATAAGAGGTATTAAAAAGTGCTTTGGTAATGCTTCGTCAGCGAGTTATAGTAATGAAGACATTATTAAATTCACGCAAGAAAACTTCGAATATTATCAGACAAAGTTTGATTTCAATGAATTCAAGCCTCTTTTTGGGAGAGCGCCTACCCTCATAGATATACAAAACTGCTTTTGCGAAACAGATAAGATTTTGAGAGTAAAGATGCCTGAGTTACAAGTGCAAAATAAGCGTATCAAGCAAAAATACAAAGAGATGCCTAAACCATTAGAACTTTTCTTCCCTCCTAAATGGAATATCAATCAGAAAATAGATAAGCCTTGTTTAGCAGCTACAACAAGAGAATTAACATTATTCTAATTAAAATAAACTTTGAACATTATGGCAACTATAGCAGCTACTATTAAAGTTGCTAATGCTTTTATAATCTCATATTTATTATCAAGATCTTTAATTTGTCTTTGCAAGTCGCCAAGAGAGGCATTGTCACTTCCACTCATATGATCATTAAGTAGCTTTCCAGTAACACCAGTTTGACCTTGATGCTTACCGTTATAACTTTCAGAAGCACTAGTCAATTTGGCAAACCATATCTGAAATAATGGCTCCTCTATCGTCAGGTTTATTGGACTAGGACCAGCATTGAGTACGGAAAATACAATTTTTCCCTTGAAGTGAGGGTCTACGTGAAACCCTGATATATTTACTAGACCTTTAAATTTTATACTGGCCTTTATAGAAATAAAACCCATAATATCATCGGGCATTTCGACTGTTTCATAGGTTTCTAAAAAATAAAACTCACCAGGATTAACTACTATTTGTTTATTTTCAGCTTGTAGGACTCGAAACTTGCTATCAGAAGCACAGTAAGAAGCGCCTAAGCATAGCTCGTATTTATTACTGTCTATAAACTTGGGCGTATACTGAGGAATAATTGATTTTATTTGCTCTTTCAGTTCTTTTTCACCTAAAAAGCTCATATTTTCTCCTACTTTTTGAAAATTTTATAATTTCCTATCTTTAATTGAATTGTAATAATTTTAGATTAGAAAAATCAATATCATACAGTAATAACGAACTTTTATTCGTTTAATGTTGAGTCGAAAAGATAATACTATTATAGTAAGTCATAGATATTGCGTTTTAAGGAACTAATATGGGAAGTCAAAGTAATGTATTTATAAGCCACTATGGTGAAGATGATAGTAGCTTACAAAGTTTAAGACAACGTTTAAAAAAAGCTGGGCATGACATTCGAAATAGCTCTATCGATAGCACAAAGCATCATAATCAAGAGCGACCTAGTGACGCTGTAGTAGAAAGATTATTAAGAGCAAGAATTCATTGGGCGGGGACTTTTATTTGCCTCATTGGTGAGAAGACACATACTCGACCCTGGGTGGACTATGAAATCAAACAAGCTCATTTAAAAGGTAAACAGATTATTGGTATATATAAGCATGGTTGTACAAATAGCGTAGAGTTACCTGATAATTTCAAAAGGTATGGTGGTTCAACACTAGGTTCTAACTCCTTAGATAAGTTAAGTGATGTCATATCAGGCAAAACAACACCTCTGGAGAAACCTGATGGAACTCAAAATGAATCTTTATTTACAGTCAAAAGGATAATATGTAAAAGATGAATATATTTTCTTATAAAATCACACATGACTACGGTTTAGCACCAAACCCATTCCATAATTATTGTACTCTTGCTGTATGCAAACCAGATATTAGGAGTAATAAAAATCTAGCTAAAGGTGATTGGGTTATAGGTACAGGCAGTAAAAGTATAGGTGATATTAATCTTCTAATTTATGCAATGAAGGTCACAGATAAGTTAACTTTTGATGATTATTGGAAAGATCCTAAGTTCCAAAATAAAAAACCTTTACTCAAAGGTAGTCTTAAAATGATTTATGGAGACAATATTTATCACAAAGATTCTGTAACAGAAGAATGGTTACAGGAAGACTCAGCTCACTCTTTAATTGATGCACAAATAAATCAAGATCACTTAGAAGTTGATACAGGTGGAGATTTCGTTCTTATATCTCAAAATTTTTATTATTTTGGTGATAGTGCTCCTGAGATACCAGAAAATCTCAGAGAAATTTGTTCCAAAAATCGAAACATGGAGTATTTAAATAGATCATCTGATGTAGAGGAAGCATTTATAAAATGGTTAGAAGATAGTTTCGAGATGGGTGTACATGGAGACCCCATTAACTGGAAAGATCACTCTTAATGTATAGTTCAACAATATAGGTGTGTGCGTTGAATGATAAAATTTCATCAAGTTATGACTCTAAAAATTATCATTAATACGCACATATCAAGCTAAAGTAGTATGACTAGGACATTGTAAATTAGTTTTCTTCCATTCTAGTTGAGTTTTTCACGCCAGCCATAGCAGCTAATAAACTCGTATAATTGATTAATATTTTTTGCAGTTCAACCAAGTCCACTCGGAACTCTTGGCGAAGCTCTGAAGACAGTTCACAAGAAATAGTGTACTTGTGCCATTTCGCAGTGAATGGTCGTACAACTTGGTTCAGTACTACTATAGAGATTTTAGTGAATTCTTTACATTGCCTTCCATCAGTTTTTAGAATGTCTCGTGTCGTTTGAAATAAAGAGTAGATATTCTTCAGATCAGTTAATTCGTCTCCATGATTTTTTTCTAATGACTGGGTAGCAATACTTGTTAGTAATTCTAAATATAATTCCCAAGCACACTGTTTATCCTTTTAATTGGGTTGCCACTCCATACTTAGAAAGCCTGATGTAAGGCTTAATGAGCTGAGACTCCAACTATCAAGTAATTCACTCCACTTCATGTGACTATTCCTCTGTTTTTAATCATGCTTTAATATTGGTATATCATTATAATGTATTTCATTAAACTGCTTAACAAGTACAAAAAACACTGATCGTACAATAAGTAACAATATTTTTTACAGATTATTGATCTATAAATATGGTTATTCCATTAGGTGATTACTCAAGTATATTGTTGGTATATTGGTTGGTATAAGGGATTTATTTTTACATAATAAATTTTAATATCAATTACTTAAAAGTAAAGTATGGTTGATACTGGGCCCACCAAATTCAAACCCTTACAGGCATTTGCTTGTAAGGGTTTTTTGTTGTCTAGAATTTAATAAAAAACAATCATTGAACTATGCTGAAAAACCGGTAAAAGTAAACTTGCTAAACTAATAGATTGGATAGCAGTAAAAAAGGTTGCCAACACTATATGTAATATAGCGTTAGCAACCTTTTTTCATTTAATATTTTACTTAGATAATGTGCCTAATATTAGAATTTGTTATATCTAATTTCTAACATTAGAAAGAAGTACGGCGATAATTACGATATTCAGGTAACCAAAAATTCGCTTTTAATCGACGTTGTAAATTCTCCGCTGTGATAGGTAGTGCTAGCTTATCTTGAGCCGCTTGCAATGCCACCGCATACGCTATTTTTTCACTGATCTCTCTGATAACTTTAATCGGCGGTAGGATGGCACCAGGTGCTTTTTCGTATTCCATTGATATATCTGCAAGGGCTTGGCTTGCCGCCATGAGCATATTATCGCTGATACCCGTCGCCCGTGCTGCTAAAACACCCAGACCAATACCGGGGAAAATATAGCTGTTATTACACTGAGAAACCTCGAAAGACTGACCTTCAAAAGTGGTATGAGGGAAAGGGCTACCTGTTGCAACAATTGCCTTACCCTTGCTCCAATTAGTCACTTCTTGCGGTGTTGCTTCCACACGAGACGTGGGGTTTGAAAGTGGTAATACAATAGGATGCTCAGTATTAACACACAAGGATTCGATCACCTCTTGGGTGAACAGACCTTTTTGTCCACTGACGCCGAATAATACGGTTATTTTTGCTTGTTTAACCACTTGCGCTAAACCGAGTTTCTTACTTTTATCCCAGCTTTCAATAGCGGATTCTTTTTGTACTAACGGTTCTTGGAATTTTTGTAGCTCCGTCATGTTATCAGTAAGCAGGCCATAGCGGTCAACCATAAATACTTGGCTGCGAGCCTGCGCCTCCGTTAACCCTTCACGCTGCATTTGGCGAATAATATGCTCAGCAATACCACAACCAGCAGACCCTGCGCCTAAAAATGCTATTTTTTGTTGACTAAGCTTCTGACCTTTATTTAAGCACGCGGCAATCAAGGTACCGACTGAAACCGCAGCAGTACCCTGAATGTCATCATTGAAGCAGCATAATTGGTCACGATATTTATTCAATAATGGTGTCGCATTCTCTTGGGCAAAATCTTCAAATTGTAATAATGCCTCTGGCCAACGACGTTTAACGGCTTGAATGAATAAGTCGACAAACTCATTGTACTCGTCACCAGAAATGCGTGGGTTTCTCCAGCCCATGTACATAGGATCGTCAAGTAGCTGTTGATTATTGGTACCAACATCCAACAAAATTGGTAAGCAATAAGCAGGGCTAATACCACCACAAGCGGTATACAAAGCCAATTTACCAATAGGAATACCCATACCACCAATGCCTTGATCCCCTAATCCTAATATACGTTCGCCGTCAGTGACAACGATTACCTTCACGTTTTGCTTGGTGGCATTTTGCAGCATGTCATCGATTTTATGGCGCTCAGGATATGAGATAAATAAACCGCGTTTACGGCGATAAATTTGCGAGAATTTTTCACATGCTTGACCCACGGTTGGGGTATATATGAGCGGCATGACCTCTTCAATATGCTGTTCAATTAGATGGTGAAATAAGGTTTCATTGGTATCTTGGATGTTACGCAAGTAAATATGCTTATCCATATCATTAGTGAATGAGCGCAGTTGGTGATAAGCGCGTAATGACTGCTCTTCAATCGTCTCAATGTTATGCGGTAATAGCCCAGTTAAATTAAAGCTATCACGTTCTTCTGATGAAAAAGCACTGCCTTTATTTAGTAAAGGAGTCTCTAAAAGAGCGGGGCCTGCAACGGGAATATATAAAGGACGCTTGTTTGACATAATGTAATCTTCTTATTTAAAGGCATATGAGTGAAAGCCATACTGAGTGAAAGCTATGCTAGTGCTGCATTATACATAGCATCGACTGGTATTTAACAATAGATAACAAAATCATTTTGAATGAGCATGGCTCTAAAGGTGATGACACGGATACATTGACCTAGAAATATAGATATATTTAGCTTTTACCTTAAATTTTTATAAAAAAGGGTGTTTTATTATCGGTTGTTTTCTATGAGATTTCATACAATAGAAGCTGCTATCTTTATTGATGTCAGTATTGACGGTGGTATTTATAGGAATCCTTGTTAAGCAGATAAGTAATCCATCAATATGACTTTTATTATCACTACGATATTTTTTGATTGTTTAAACTATCACTATCAATACGACCATCAACCAAATTAATCGTTCGATCGCAAGATGCTGACAAGCGTGGATCATGGGTGACCAGCAATACCGCGCAATCACGTTCCTGATTCACTTTGCGGAACAGCTCAAACACTTCTCCAGCCGTCACGGTATCCAGATTACCTGTAGGTTCATCAGCCAATAGCAATGCTGGTTCGGTTATCAAGGCGCGTGCAATGGCAACACGCTGTTGCTGGCCACCTGATAGCTCGTTAGGTTTACTGTCAGCGAAGCGCTCTAACCCAACCGCTGCCAGTAGCTCGCGCGCTTTTTGGATAGCAAGCTTATTTGGACGACCCCTTGTCAATGTTAGCGGCATTAAGATATTGTCTAATGCACTAAACGCTTGAATCAGATGATGAAATTGAAAGACAAAGCCAATACTACTGCCACGTAAAGCGGTGCGACCAGCATCATTCATAGCGCTGGTTGCTTGACCCAACAGATATAGCTCACCGCTGGTTGGCTGATCTAGTAACCCTAGTACATTTAGCAAAGTGCTTTTACCTGAACCAGAAGGACCAATCAGGGCGGCAAAGTCGTTAGTGCTGATGGTTAAGTCAATACCGTGCAGCACCTCAATCTCATTAGGTTTACCGATGTTATAAGACTTTTTTAGTGCCTCTAAACGCAGAACTTCGTGAGATTGACTGGACATAGGAGTTGACGTCTTATTAAAAGGATTGACAGAAACATTGTTAAAGTCATTATTAAAAGTGTCGCTAGAATCATGATTAGACATAACGAATAGCCACCACTGGATCAAGTGCTGCTGCGCGCCGCGCTGGAATAGCGGCTGCTATCACACCAGTTAGCGTGGCTAACGACATAGTCACTAAGATCAGGTTTATCGATATGGGAATTGTAAATATGTCGGGCCCAAAAGTATTAAAAGACCAGACCAATACATAGCTGACACCACTACCGACAATAGAGCCTAACAAGCCAAATATAGCCCCTTGAATTAAGAATATGCGTAAAATCTGCTGACGAGTTGCACCCATGGCTCGTAAGATACCAATCTCGCGCGTACGCTGAACCACACTGACCGACAGCACACTGGCAATACCAAAAGCCACCGAGATCGCCACAAAAACGACAATCATATTGCTAGATAAACTTTGAGCCGTGAGACCACTCAGCAGTTGGGCGTTGGTTTCAATCCAGCTTTCTGCTTGCAATGAGGACAAACGACCCACTTGTGCAGCGATTTCCTCCGCCTCAAAGATATCTTCAACCGTCAAATCAATGACTGTGATACCGCCCGGTAGGTTGAGTAATGACTGCGCTTGTTTTAGGTCTAGATACACGTAGCGCGCATCAAGCTCTCGTACGCCGAGCTCAAATATACCAGCGATATTGACTACAGCGCTGTTGTTACTAAGGTTGCTACCAAGGCTGTTACTCAGATTATTGCTGCTACTGCTGTCTTGACCCGTATCCAAACGTAATTTGCTGCCGACCTCTACACCCAAATCTTTAGCCAGTTCACTACCAATCAATACATTATCTGCGCCCACTCGCAGCTCACCACTGATTAAGTACTCATCAAGTGGGATTATATTCTGATAGCGCTCTAAATCAGTACCTACTAGTATCACCGACTCTAATGCTTCGCCACGCCGGACAAACCCAGGCCCAGACACGTTTGGCGATACGGCAGTTAACAAGGGCAGTTGATCTAGCGTGTCAGTGATTTGCTGCCAATTATTAATAGAACGTAGCCGCTGTGGACGCTTGTCCTCTTGTATCAGTTGCAGCGTATCAGCAGACGGCGCTATTAGGTTTACTTCGTCTGGCGCTACTAAGCGAATATGTGCCTGACTGCCAAGGGTGCTGTCAATAAGGTTGGTCTGTAATCCTTGGATGAGTGCGGTGATAAATATAATAACGGCAACACCTATCGCCACTCCCAGAGTAATCATCAACGACTGTACTCGTCCCTCGCGTAAAAAACTGATGGCAATAGTGACATCAATCCATAGTCTACCGAAAAAAGCCGTCAATTGACTGTCTCCGCTGCTTGGCTCTTATCCTTTACCGCCCTCATCTTATCAGCATTAGGAGCGGTAAAAGGTGCTGCTTGAAGCGCGGTTCTTACTCTTTTTCCATCAGCCAGTGAGACTGTGGCATCAACCAATATCTCATCACCTGCGCTCAGTCCTGAGAGCACCTCTGATGCTGATAGCCCGCGTAACCCTAATTTCACTACTCGACGTTGTGTTTTACCATCACGCAATAATAATACTTCGGCGCTGTCTTCTTTAACATTGGCTAGTGCATCATTAGGAATGACTAAGGCTTTTGCGCGTTGATCCGTTTCGATATTCACTGATACCGTCATATCTTGACGCAAAAAATCAGGTACAGGATCGACGGACAATCTCACCTCTACTGTACCGCGTTGCGGATCTATACTTGGTGCAATGAAACTAATACGTACGGGGAACGGTTTATCTGGATAGGCATCGGCAATAGCGACTGATGGTTGCTGCAAAGCCAATCGAGATAAATTACGTTCATCAAGCGGTACTCTTATTTCAGTCTTACCATCGAGGGCAATAGTAAACAAGCTCTGACCTGGCTGTACCAAATCGCCTACCTCGACATTACGAGTCAGAATAGTGCCTGATACTTTGCTACGTACTTGCGCTTTATTGAGCTGAGCCTGCAATGCGGCGATACGAGCACGTAATAAATCTTCTTCAACACCACCAGAGGAGAGTGCATTCGCTCTCAGGCGTGCATTTTCAAGGTCATTGCGTGCTTGGGCTTGGGCTTGAATCGCTTGCTCCATTTCCTCATCAGAGATGGCCGAGATAGCAGCCAATTCGCGCCTGCGCTCGACATTACGGTCAGCTTGCGCCAACGCTACTTCGGCATTGGTCAAGTCCACCACTGCTTGTGGACGAGTGCTACTAATCAATTCCGCCAACTCGGCTTCTGCTTGCCGCACTTGGGCTGCAACGTCATCGGAGCTTAGTACTAATAATAAATCTCCTGCAGCGACTTGTTCGCCTTCTGCTACCCGTCGCTCTAATACGACACCTGATATCTCGCTACCAATGTCAGTATTTGATACGGCAACGACCCGTCCAGTCGCTACGACCGTCTGCACCAAAGGCATCGAAGATATTCTATAGCTTGGTAATAGTGGTCCTTGCCACCAGCGAAAGGCAAAAAAGCCCGCAACAATGATGAGCAGTAGTGCGCTAACAATCAGTTTATAAGGAATAGCGCGCAATGAGTTTCTCCCGTTCAGAACAAATACCTAGTACTTCACAGTTTCTACTAAATCCGATCGTTATGCGAGTTTACTGCAAAATTTTTTAGGTTTAAAATTATTTATTAACTGAAAATCATCCTGTTGGTATGGTTATATTAAGCATATTTGATTCACTACAATAGTTAAGATGTAAAAAAACCCTTCATGCTATTATTTATATAGCATGAAGGGTTTTTTACTGCCGAATAAATCAGTGCGATATATACAGATTAAAAAGCCAAGTTGATCATCAAATGCCTATCGTAAAGTCAAAATAATGGCTCAAGTGCTCAGAATCATACAAACACCAAGCCATCTTCAGTCTGATGCACCTTAATATCGACATCATAAACATCGCTTAATTGCGAGCGTGTCATCACTTCACTAGGCGTTCCTTGCGCAACAATTTGTCCACCGTTTAATAGCACCACTTCATCAGTATAGCGATGCGCATGGGTCAAATCATGCAACACAACCAAGATACTTTTGCGTTGATGTCGCACCAAATTATGCAAATAATGAAGTAAAAAACGCTGATGGCGAATATCAAGATGATTGGTCGGTTCATCAAATATCATGATTTTAGTGTCTTGCATCAGTGCACGCACGATAGCCAAGCGCTGCTTTTCACCGCCTGATAAGGTTTGCACGCGGGCACTGACCAAACTTGATAACTCAAAATCCTGTAGTAAACGTTGCGCGCGCTCAACATGATGGCTATTTGGGCGCTGATACCATGCAAGATTTGGCGAGACTCCTAACAGCGCATAATCCAATACCGTTAACGGCAGCTCAAAACGCTCATGTTGTCCAACCCAAGCGATATGACCATCATTCATGACCTCGTTGATCGGCTGACCGTAAATCGTAATGTGACCATCTGTTTTAAGCGCGGCTCCCGTATGCTGACCTAAAACCGTATGCAGCAACGTGCTTTTACCCGCGCCATTTGGTCCGATAAAGGCGACCAGCTTTTGGCTTGGCACGGTTAGCTTGTCTATCTTTAACAATGTTTTATGACCATGCGAGATATGAATATCTTGCATCGACAACAACTCGCCTGCATCACTACTCTTGATATCACTACTATTTATACGACTGTCTCGACTCGCTAATGATGTCTTTGATGTAGCCGTAAAATACGAATGAAACATAAACACTCTCTCCAATTAACGGCGGCTACTACGCACAAACAGCCAAATAAAGAATGGACCGCCAAGCAACGCTAAAACGATGCCAACAGGCACATCCACTGGATAAGCAACATGCCGCGCCGCGCCATCAATGACGAGTAATAATATCGCCCCAAGCCAGCCAGACCAAATCATGAGACGCATACGTCCACCACCAAACAAAATAGCCAGCAGGTTTGGTACCATCATGCCAATAAAACCAATGACGCCTGCTAAAGACACCGCTGCCCCTGTCAGTAATGCCGAGGCAATCACGACCAAACAACGAACCACACCCACTTTGATACCCAAAGATTTAGCAGCGGCTTCACCAAGCATCAGTCCATCCAACTGACGACCTAATGGCAATAAAATTGCTAACCCCAATAACATAGAGACAATCGAATAACGCAGCGGTACAAAGCCCGCTTCCGCCATACTGCCTGACAGCCAATTGGTCGCGGAACGCAGCACCATGTCATCAGACATGAATAAAATCAGGCTGACCACTGCCGCACAAAAAGCACTAATGACAAATCCCAATATCAGCAAGCCCATCTGCCCACCACCCAAAAACCGATGACAAGCGAGAATAAACAAGCACACCAATACGCTTCCAGTAAACGCCGCAAGCGGTATCCCAATGCCACCAAACCCCAACGCCAGAACCAAAACAACACCAAGCGCCGCGCCACCTGATGTACCGATTAAACTTGGGTCCGCTAAAGGATTTTCAAATAAAGCCTGTAATGCTGCGCCACTCACTGACAACGCCATACCAACCAGTAATGCCGTCACCACACGCGGATAACGCAGCTGCCAAATAGTATCGTCAAGATGGCTAGGGCTTGACCATTCGCCAAAGCCAATACCAAGCGCCAACCAAATTAGCAGTAAAGATACGACAGCGGCAGCAATATAGTAGAGGCTATGTTTATGTTTTCCAGTTTGTGTAGAGATAGAAGCAGAAATCGTATTTGCCATGTGAGATGTCATTTTGTTGAATATGAGATAAAATATTTTTGCTTAGGCTATTTTGCTACAGCGTTCAGCTTTTTTAAGACGTCAGGCGAATGCAAGCCGTAACGCAGAAAGTCATCTGCTGGCCAAAAGTGTACGCCGCCCTTCTTGCCTGCAACACTTGCTGCAATCTCTGGACGTTTGCTAAATTTACTGACCCCGCCAACCACTGCCTGATTATGATCGGCAATAATTATTACATCGGGCTTGGCGGCCAGCCAGCCTTCACGTGACATAGGTTTTAGCCCTGATACGTTTGCAGCGTTAATCCCACCAGCTCGGCGAATCAACTCATCCCCTACCGTACCCTTACCTGCAACGATACGACCATCGTAACTTAATAAATAACGCTTACCCGTCTTTGCCATTGGACTCATCCCTGCATTCCAACGCTTCGCAAGCTGCGATCCTTCGGATTTTTTATCAACATAACTGCCGATAGATTTAATACTGTTGGCAAAGGTGCTTACCTCTTCTTTGGGCGCGACATTGACGGCTTTAACTTTTAGACCATTTAAGCGCTGATAAATACTCGCAGGCTGCACCATATAACTACCGAGCACCAAATCAGGCTTGACCGCCAACACTGACTCGGCAGTGATATTACGATGCATACCCACGGCTGGTACATTCTTTAACGCTGGATTATGATTGGTTGCATCTTTACCAACCAATTTATCGGTCGCTCCTAGTGCCACCACGACGTCTGCAACGTCGGGGCTCATCGCGACAATACGCTCATAAGCTTGGGCAGAAAGTGAGGGCACGACAAATGCGCCAATAATGGCAGCAGTGCTGATAGCACGATTCATCAATTTTTTATTTATAACCGCATGAGTGATTACTGTTTTTGATAATGCAGAAGACATAAGCATTCCTAATTTGCTAACGTAAAAAATGACACTATTAACAGAACCATTAACGTGTATTAAGCATCCCAAATAACTCACACAACAGCTATGATTTATCCGTTATGTGAGTGTCAATATCGCAAATTTGCTGATTTTTATGACGGGTTTACACGCTCTCTTCTTCAGTCATAACCACTGGCGCTAAGGCTTCTGCATATGGATGCGCTTCGATGACCTTTGATACAATTTGCTGCCAGGCTTCAAGCTCAGGCGTGCCTTCAATTCGCTGACCAAATACACTAAAGATACTGACGCCGTGACCATCAAAACCTTCTATACAAGTCACGATGCCGTCTTTGGTTGGGCGCTTGACACTCCACACTTGCGCCAATGCTTTGTCTTTTAAATGCAGCGTAAAGTCATTATGGTCTTTATCTAAAATATTGAACCAATCACCCATACGCTTGAGAGTTTTTACGGTGCCAGTTTGGATTTGTACCATGCCGCTATTGCCGACAAAAATCATAATCGGACATTTCGCATCACGCGCTTGCTCAAATACCGCTTCGACCGCGCTAATATCAAGCTGCTGCGTCATCTGCTCTGGTGCTTGACGGTAGCTACTAGCACGATCGATATCGAGATTTTTTAATAATGAATGAAACTGATGCACATCTGTCATCGCCTGCCAGCCTTGTTGTAACTGCGTACGCTCCTCTTCACTTAATGCCTTGTAACGCCAGTCATTCAGCGGTTCTTGTGCCTCTAACGTCAGCGTCACATTATTCACCGTTTGCTGCTGCTCCTGTATCATCGCTTGCCAACGCGCGATAGTTTCAGCACTTAACTCTCGTAGATATACTTTATCGATAGCAGCACCTTGGGCGTTATAAAACTGAATACTATAAGAGGGCTTATCGGCGCGGCTGGTATCCGTTACCGCCAGCATATGCCGCCATTGCCACATAAAGAATCGCAAATCTAGACCACCAACATTGAGTGCCAATCCCATCTTTTCGCCAAGCTTAAGATTATGATATGGCGCGGTTTTTTCATGCACGGCTAGCTCGTTTCTGACAATGCTTTCCATGTCACCAAAGTTCTCAAATTGCTTTAATACAGTTTTGCACTGATCACCAATATACTGACTATAGGGTGATGCCAACATCAGCTCAAACTCGCTGATACCTAATGCAGCCGCGCCTTCTGTGGGAAATAGCATCGGCGTTTTTGCTTTTAATGCTTGGTACTGTTGCCACAGCTCAGTATTTTTTTTGCTTAACGATAACGGGTGACTCATAGTGCGCTCCATAAAATGAATAGCAGTAAAAAAGCCAATGATCTTGGCTATATAGTATTGAGATATGAATATCTTCAGAAAATAGCAGAGACGATGACTATGATTGATATTTGATAAAACCAATGCCTGCTGTACTACAGTGCTCGCAATGATGCAGCAAGGGTGTATTTATCAAGCAGACTTTTATCAATTATCACTTCCAATTCATCATTTATAATTTTGTCTCTAGGCTTCGGACGAAATCATTATGGCAACATTTTTTCACTTTGTAAATAATAATAATTATCATTTACATCTTGATAATTATTATCGTTTGAAATACTATGTCTGGGCTTTGTTACTTAATCTAGTGAATCAAGTAACCAAACCTTTAATAATTAATACTATGAAACGGTCGCTTTAGATCGCTCTTTTTGTAGCAAAAGGTCTTTAAGCAGCGCGACTTTCTTACTTTCTCTTTTTACGATGGCTGTTTTACTTATGTCAATTTTAGCGTTTGATTTATCGTTGACTCATACGGGACTAGACACCCATCCCTCACTGCTGCGTCGTAGCCCATTAGCCATAAGTGTGGCATTAGCATTGTTTGCATTCACGTCAGTTTTAGCCCAAGCAGCGCCTATTTTCGCAGAGACGAATGGTGATATGACCGACGATGCAGCCATGCCGAGCACACGTTTAGACCCTATCGTGGTAACGGCGACTCGCTCTGAGCGCGCTTTAAGTGATTCGCCAGTTGCCCTGCAAGTACTTAGCCGCCAGCAGCTCGATGACAACCATGCTCATACTTTAAAAGAAGCGCTGGCCTTGTTGCCCAATGTCTACTTACGTGAAGTCCACGGCAAGACAGGTTACGAAGTCAGCATGCAAGGCTTCACAGGTGATCAAGTATTGGTGTTGATTGACGGTTTGCCGATTACGGCAAGCACTGGCTCGACAGTAAACTTGAATCAGTATATGAATATGGATATTGAGCAAATAGAAGTGGTGCAAGGAGCGGCATCAGCGCAGTTTGGTAGCGCGGCGATGGGCGGCGTCATTAATATCATCACCAAACCCATTGGCGCGGCAACAGGACATATCACCACCGAGATTGCCAGCAATGGGCAGCAAAATCCATCTGGTAAAAAGTTAGATGCCAATAAGCGCTATTTAGAAGCCAGCGTCGAAGGGGCATTGGATAAAAACCAACGCTTTCACGCGCGTCTATCAGGCTCGTATCTGGACAATGATGGCTTAAGCTTAGATCATGAAGCGTGGCCCAGATTAAAAGATGCCAGCGAGCAATCACAAGTCAGCGCCCGCCTCAGCTACCGCCCTGACGGTAACGACACATCAGGTAATAACAATGACCGCAACGATAGCCGACTGGTCAAAAATTCTCAATACTGGCTAGAAGCCAGCCACTATAAAGAAGACGATATCAGTCGCTTTAATTATTATGTCGCGCCGCGCTATTTAGCACAGCAAAGAGATGAGCACATCAGCAAGCAGCGCTTTAGTGTCGGTGCACGCGCTGATATCGCGCCGCATGTCGATGATCGCAGCAAGACTTATCGATTGTCCGCTCAAGCGCTGCATGAGGAATATCAAAGCGAATCCAATACTAAAACACAGCAAGCCATCACTAGTGCCCGTGATACAGAGATTAGTACGACGTTGGCGCAAGCTCAGCTCGACTTACCTGAGCTATTGCTGTCCGATAAGCACCTTCATCTTATCCAAGTCGGCGGTCAGGTTCAGCAAGACAAGTTAAGCCAAACGAAAAACCAAGTCAGCGAGCTTATCAGCTATGACGTCAGCCGTGATGTCGGTGAGCTATATCTACAGGATGACTGGCTGATTGGCGATAACTGGGAAGTGTTGAGCGGTATTCGCTATCAAAACGATGAAGACTTTGGTGGTCATACGGCGCCGAAAGTATCACTCAAATACAACCATTTGGATGCAAGCGGGCGCGACCATGTTTTTCGTAGCAGTATTGGCGGTGGTTATCGCGTGCCCAATCTAAAAGAACGATACTACGTCTTTGACCATAGCAATTTGGGTTATAAAGTCATGGGCAATCCTGACTTGCAGCCTGAGACTTCAACCAGTTACCAGATCGGCTATCAAGGTCAGCTGAGCGACACCATGAATTTGACGGTCAATGGTTTTTATAACGAGATAGATGACCTGATTCAGACCGATGAAGACAATGCGAGCTTTGAGGGAAATATCGCCATTTATAAATATATGAACGTCGATAGTGCCAAAACCTATGGCGGCGATATTGGCCTTGACTGGCAAGTGGACGAGCGCGCCAAACTACAAGCCAGCTACGCTTACCTCAAGACGCATAACAATGTCACCGATACCGAGCTGACCTATAAGCCCAATCACAAAGCGATGCTGGCACTAGATTATCAAATCAATGACAAATTACAGCTGATCCCGCGCCTCAATTATGAATCCAAACAGCTGATTAGTACCAGCGAGCAAGCGTATTCACCCTCTTGGTGGACACTCGATAGCAAGCTCAATTATGACGCAACTGCAAACTTGAGCTTGTATGCAGCGATTAATAATATCTTTGATGTGCAGCGTGATGTTACCGATACCAGTGACTACCGTCCCATTGATAATCGCGAGTGGTTACTTGGCGCCAGCTACCATTGGTAAGCTTTTACTTCACAATCATTCTAAAGCAAGTGTATTTGTAGCGCTATTTTTACCCTTATTTTGTACCCTCTATCTGAAACCACAACCATCAAGGAAGCTGATATGACCCTCATTCTCCCAGCAGTTCACACCAAGCCGACCAAATTGGCATTACTGTTTAGTGGCAGTATTTTAGCACTCAGCATGACCGGTTGCGGAGGCGGCAGTGATGGCTCGAGTAGTGGCAATACCGGAAATGGCGATAATGGTGGTAACACGCCGCCTGTTAGCACTGCCAGCTTTAGCGAAACGGCTACTTGGCAAGTCACCAATCTAGCGCCTGATACTGCAACCTGTTATGACTTTGATGCCAAAGCTGAAAGCTCGTGTGCTGAGGATAAGTGGGATATCAAGTTTGATAACCAAGCGCGTTCGGTCAAGCTTTGGTCAAATAGCGGTGATTCTGGCGCAGGTAAAGGCGGCGTTTTTGGTTTAATCGATTGGTCAGATTTGAGCCGTTATAGCAATGCAACTCAAGATCCTGATACCAGTCGTGATATTACCATGCACTACAATGAAGACCGTAGTGGTGGTATTTTTGATGCACAGCCTTGGTTTGAATACAATTTAAAAGACAACCATCAGCTCTACCCGAACAATCGTGTCTACCTTGTCACCACAGATAATAGCAGTGCCATGACAGACAGCAGCGTCCAGCAGCCTATTTATGCCATGCAGATTACCAACTACTATAATAATGCTGGAACCTCCGGCTACCCTACTCTGCGCTGGATTGATACGGCGCTACCGAACAAGGTACAGACGAAAACCATCGATGCCTCAAACAATGATAACTGGGTCTATTTTGATCTAACCACAGGACAAAGTAGCACCGATAAAAACAGTACTTGGCAGATTGGCTTTAAGCGTAATAGCGTCATTTTAAATGGTGGCGATTCTGCGATTGGCACTAATAAAGGCAAAGTTGGTGGCTTCTTATCAAAAACACCAATAGGGTATTATGATGATAAAGGTGAGCCCATTGTCAGCAAGTTTATAACCGATGGTAGTGCGGCGACTTTAACCGACCTTACCAACACCGCTGTGTACGATAAACCGATGAGTGCCAGAAGCTGGGTCATTGATAGTAAAGGCTCGGATCTCAATCCTGCTTATACGGGTAATTTCCCGAACCTAGACTTTGGCTGGTATACCTACAATGGCATGACCCATCAACTAAATGCCAAAGCGGTTGACAGCGCTCAAGGCGCGCTCATTAGATCCGCTGAAGGTAATAGCTATGCCCGTGTGCGTTTGGATAAAATCAATTACCCTGATAGCTCAGCGACGACTGCAACCTCATGGGAATTTAAAATAGACATTCAGCCTGCTCCTTAACACTCTACTGTTCGACTTTAGCTCGCCCAACCCGTTTTTGTAAGCTATAAAACCTTGCAAAAACGGGTTGGGCGATCACGTTTATACACATTTTAAGAGTCACCACTGCCAAGCATTACAAGAAAGCTATTAGTCATTCGCTGATACCAGTCCTTTTATGATTGTAAATAAATTAACCTATGGTATATTATCGTAATAAAAATCTAGATGACATTAATAATCATTAACATTTGAATGTTTTATGCTTATTAACTATTATATTTCCATCTTGCCCTTAATCAGCAGCCAATCATTTATTAATAAAAATTTTGCTGAATAATTATTTGAATTTTGGCTTGGACGACATTTTATGGCTCAACCACTTACTCAGTACGATTTCGATAAAACACCGCTCGACATGGCTGACAAAGCCCAGTTTATGAGTCATGTCAATGAAGAGCATCAAGATGAACTCGCGATGTTTATCAATGCCTTTACTAACACGGCAGTGAGTGAGCACGAGATCGCCTCGATAGCAGAGCTGTATACTGATGGGATATTAATGGATGTCACAACCGCCCATCATGACAACGATACCTTGACAAACAGCAGCAAGCTCAGCCGTCAATATTTTATCGATTTTATAGTTCCTATTAGTGACTCTATGACGCTACAGGAGCAATATATAACGCTATTGCAAACCTCTGCCAATAAGCTTGGCAAGCGCACGATCAAGCTTCAAGAACAGCGTTTTACGGTCATTAATGGCTATTATGCCAGCCCCAATATGTATCGACTGCTAGTAACCGCACCCGATAGTACGCCACTCTCTCATCCGGGCTACGCGTATTTGTTTGAGCTAGATGCGGACGGTCTATCTGCTACAAAACATCAGCCCAAAGATAGCGACAAACCTTTGCAGCGCTACTATACCTTGCGAAAAGCATGGCGAGATTCGAGCAGCTCGTCTGTCCAAGCGTGGATAGACGTTTATACTCATGGCGATACGGCAGGAGGCAATTGGGCGCGCGCGCTTAACTGTGGCAGTCAAATCAAAACAGTACGTGAATATCCAGAGAAAATAGAACATCTCAGCACTGGTCAGTGCTTACTCATCTGTGATGAAACCTCCTTACCTACGGTGGCCAATCTATTGGAAAACTGGCAGAATCCATTGCCGCCCCTCGTCATTGCCATCACTAATGATCCAGACGATATCCGTTATCTACATACCCTAACGCTCAGTAATCAACTACGCCATAATGCGCATTTTTTGCAAGATAATGTGTGCCAGCTGGTTAATACCCCAACAACTGATATTACTGAACAAATAATGGCATTATTAAATACACAATTTGCGCGACTGCCTGTCAATATTGACAAAGTATGGGGCGCGCTGGAAGCAGCAGATATCAAATCATTGCGACAGCAACTAAAGGCAAATCTTGGATTATCACGTCAGGATATGGTCATTAAAGTCTACTGGCGTGCGCAATAATCATTATGTTTTTCATAAGTGGCATTTTTTGTAAACAGCAAACATTCAATAAGTAGCAAACATTTAGTCATAAACAGAAAGCATTTAGACACTTACCAACCACTTGTGCTGACTGCTAAATTGAGCTAATAACAATCGTTGCTGCTGGTATAACGCGACTGATCAACTTTAGACGACTTACTACTTTGCCTAACGAAAACGTACACTTAATACGATAAAAATATATTGAGATTTAATCCAGTAATATATTGTAATGAAAATGATTATCATTATAATAAGCATTTAATCTATGTGCTGGAAATATTCATGCAACTGTCTCGTTTATACTCTGCTTTATTTCGCCCTACTCTATTGAATATGTCTCGCCATCCCTTGTCATTAAAATCACTGTGCTCATCTTGTCTGTCTACATCGGTAATACTACTGGGTGCAAGCCAAGCCGCGTGGGCACAAACAGATTTAAATGCTGACGCTCAATCTGATACCCCAAGCGTGGTACTCGATGAGATTGTCGTGACCAGTAGTGCTGATGCATCAGCCGATGGGTTGCCAGATGCCTATGAAGGTGGTCAAGTAGCGACAGGAAGCCGTGTCGGAATCTTGGGCAATCAAGACATCATGGACACACCGTTCTCCACTACCTCATATACCAATGAGTATATCGGCAATCAACAAGCCCAAAGTGTGGGCGACCTGCTCAAAAAAGACCCGACTGTTCGTGTCGCTAGAGGCTTTGGCAACTTTCAAGAAGCGTACTTTATGCGCGGCTTTGTCACAACCTCTGATGACACCATGTATAACGGTCTATACGGCATATTGCCAAGGCAGTATATCGCAACGGAATTGTTCGAGCGTGTTGAGGTTCAGCGCGGGGCATCCGCGATGCTCAATGGCGCAGCACCCAGTGGTGGTAACGCCGGTGGTACGATTAACCTGCTACCCAAACGAGCTGGCAATGACCCGCTACGTAAGGTGACACTCGGTTATGGTCAGGGCGATCAAGGCAAAGTTGCCGTAGATGTTAGTGATCGCTTTGGTACTGATGATGCGTTTGGCGTTCGCTTTAATGCCGCTTATCAAGATGGCGACAGCGCGATTGATGATGAATCTTCAACACTGGGTCTGGCAGCGTTAGGATTAGATTATAGAGGCGATCAGTATCGACTATCAGCTGATTTGGGCTGGCAAGACAACAAACTCAAAGAGACCCGTCCTAGTGTCACACTTGCTGGTGTTTCTAGAGTACCAAAAGCACCAGACGGCTCAAAGAATTGGGCGCAGCCTTGGACGTATTCAGATGAAGAAGATGTATTCGGTACGATTAGAGGCGAGTACGATTTTAATGATAACGTCACAGCTTACGGCGCTTACGGTGTGCGAAGTGGTGAGGAGGAAAACTCACTGGCCAATCTAACCGTCAACAATGTTGATGGTGCAGGTACGTTTTATCGCTTTGATAACTCTAGAAAAGATTTGGTACAAAGTGCTGAGCTCGGTCTGCGTGGTAAATGGCAAACAGGTGAAGTGGCTCATAATTGGGTACTAGCAGCGGATCTCTATGACCAAGAAGAAAAAGGGGCGTTCGCCTATGATTTTGGTAATCAACCCGCAACCAATTTATATCGCCCTATTGACTACGCTGAGGTACCTTTTACAAGCACAGCAATCTTCGGTGGTAACTTAGATGATCCAAAACTAACCAACGAGAAGCAATTCCAAAGCTTTGCGCTAGCCGATACCATATCATTGTTCGATGACAAACTAAAAACCACTTTAGGCGTGCGTCATCAGAATTTAAAAACCACCAGCTATGATCCTAACACTCAGGCTAAAACGGCTGATTACGATAAAAGTGAATGGACACCAAGCGTTGGAATTGTCTATCAACCAAGCATGGACTGGTCTGTTTATGGTAACTATATCGAAAGCCTAGCGCCAGGCGCAAGGGCACCTCTGACTAATAATAGTGGTGCTGTCGCCAATGGTGGTCAAAATTTAGACCCTTATGTGAGTGAGCAAACTGAGGTTGGTGTTAAGTATGACAATGGTTTGATTGGCAGTAGTTTGGCGATATTCCGCACTAATGAGCCGCGCGCTTATATCAATGACGCCAACACCTTTGTGGCTGCAGGCGAAAATCGACATCAAGGGGTGGAATTGACTGTATTTGGTAGCCCGAGCGAAAACATGCGCTTCAATGCTGGTGTTACTTACTTAAATGCTAAGCAAAAAAACACGGGCGATGTGACGTTCGACGGCAACCGAGTCATCGGACTGCCCACGCTACAAAGTAACGTCAACCTAGAATATGATTTAGCAGCAGTTGAAGGATTGACGGTGACCGGTGATATCATTCACACAGGCGCACGTTATGCCGATGCTGCCAACAGCTTAAAAGTTGACGGTTATACCACGCTAGATCTAGGTGCTCGCTATAAAACCATGCTCGCTGGCCAAGACGTGACGCTAAAAGGAGTAGTTACTAATATTACTGGTGAAGACTATTGGCAATCAGTGGGTGGTTATGTGGGTGCTGGATACTTAAATGCCGGTGAGCCTACTGCCCTAAAAGTATCAGCGACTTTCGACTTTTAAGACATGCAGATTAAACCACGTTTATAAGACTTAGATAAAAGGGATTAGGCACAACCTACTCCCTTTTATGCCATCAAAAATACGCAAAAAACCATTCTATTATTGAGCCATTATGTCCTCTCACGCCACCGTTTCTTTATATCAGATGATTTGGACACACTATCGCCTGCCCTTTGTTAAAGTTATTTTCCTTAATTTGGTGAATGCGGCGGTCAGTGTGGGCATCATTGCCTATATCAATCACACCTTTATCAGTCAGCCTGTTTTTAATACCTTATCGTGGGCAAGTTTGGGTCAATTTTCAGCCTTGGTTGTCCTGCTATTGGTCACTACTTTTTTATCACAATATGCCTTAACCCGTCTCGGTCACAAGTTTGTCTATGAGCTCAGAACCAAGCTGGTCAAACAAATCATCGACACCAAAGTTCCACAAATAGACCATTTGGGTAGCGCACGGTTACTCGCCAGCTTATCCTCAGATATTCAATCAATTACCGTCGCCTTTGTGCGTATGCCAGAGCTGGTGCAAGGCGTTATTTTATCGGTTGGTGTCGCCCTTTATTTAGGCTGGTTGTCGCTGCCATTATTATTGATTGTCATGTTTTGGATTGTGATGACGATTTGGATAAGCACCATTTTAGTGAAGCATGTCTATACTCATTTAAGAGAGCTTAGAGAGATTAATGACCTTTTATATGAGGACTATCAATCCATTATAGATGGTCGCAAAGAGCTGGCGCTTAATCAACACCGCGCTGAAAAACTCTATAAAAATGATTTCTTAAATCATGCCAAATCTTATCAAAATCGAGTGATTAAATCGGATACATATCATTTATCCGCCGTGAATTGGTCGAATATTATGATGTTCGCAGCCATTGGTGTGGTGTTTGCCGTGTCAAATTATCTTGCTATACCGATGGGTATTGCCACCACTTTCTCTTTAACCATTCTATTCATGCAATCACCCATCCTCCATGCCGTCGGCGCGTACCCAACCTTACAAACCGCACAAGTGGCACTGGATAAAATACAATCGTTGGAATTGGCGGAGTACCAATCAACCTTTACGACGGATATTGTGGTCAACAACTGGCAGTCCATATCATTCAATGATATTGGCTATCGTTATGCAAGTGTTGATACCGATGCAAATGAGCTGGCAGTTAAAGAAAACGAGCATGCTAGCGATATCCTAAAATCGGTTAATCTGACTTTGAAACGTGGCGATGTGGTGTTTTTAATCGGGGCAAATGGTAGCGGCAAGTCTACGCTTGCCAAGATTATTACAGGCATTTTCACCCCTAGCATCGGTGCTGTAAAAATAGACAGTCAGCTCGTTGATTCACAGAATAATGCTGATTATCGACAGCTTTTTTCTGCTATTTTTAGCGATCAGCATCTTTTTAAACAGCTGATTGGTAGAGAGGGACAGCAACCCGATGAAGCGCTCGTAAATACATGGCTACACAAGCTCAATTTGCAAGATAAAGTCAGCGTGACTGACAACCAATTATCGACAGACAAGCTATCACAAGGACAACGCAAGCGCTTGGCCATGCTCATTGCCGTGGCTGAACAAAAAGACATACTGCTACTCGATGAATGGGCGGCTGACCAAGATCCTGCCTTTCGCCGCGTGTTTTATCAAACACTGATACCTGAACTCAAAGCCTTGGGTAAAACGCTGTTTATCATCAGTCATGATGACGGCTATTTTGAACATGCAGATCGATTATTACTGATGAAAGAAGGCAGACTCATTGAGTTAAATGCTGAAGAACGGCAACGTGCTAGTGCCGATGCCATTGCTATGTTGGCGTAAATACTGGCTTAGTAAAAAGTTAATGGCGAACAATAAAAAATCGGGGCATCTTTTAGAAAGCTGCCCCGATTTTATTTAGATAAGAATAACTTTTTGAATGGCTCTTTTATTTAATTTTAAAATAATAGTTTCTGTAAAAACCCAACCCGTGAAATGACTAAGAAATCTAGTAATCCGATAGCGACAATCGCGATGATGGCGGTCGGGAATATGATTGCCACTACTAACAAAGGAATGGCAAACGGCCACCATATAGAAAAACTGAGACCACGCGCTGGTGGATTCAGTCCAAGCTTTTCACTGGTATGACGTGGACGGCGTTGCCACCACATGATGTAACCGCTCACACAAATAGCAATAACCGATAAGCAAAATAGGACATTGACCAGTACGCTCCACCATCCAAGCGTCCCCATATGAATAGCAATGCCTGCCGCCATAAATTTACCAAAAGCATTGTAATCATCAAATCGGATATCTGCCAAAATATTGCCCGAATAACGATCGATATGTACCGTACGATCAGCCATTGGATTTTTCATATCATAGCTCATTGAGTCTTGGCTAATCGTCCAGACGCCCGTACTACCCTGTGGCAGATTTAATTGGTAACGTCCGACAAAACCAATCTCACGGGCAAATCGATCTACGGTATCGATCATAATGGGTATATTGGACGCGATACCATCCTTGCCAGCGACAGTGCCAGATGCTGGCATTGGTGTCAATTCAAGCACCCAAGGCACATCTTTGGTACTACCCGTATTTAGTGCATCACCATGCGTGGGTGCTGTGGCTGGTGTTGCTCCATGAACATGCGGCGTGGCTTCAGCGTTATTCATATCCATACCAGCATGATGTTGACTGTGATCAATAGAAAGCGGCATTGGCGCAACGCCCCATTTGCCCGCAGGAAACTGACTCCATGCCTGTACCATACGCTCGCCCCAGATGCCTGCCCATGCCATTCCTGAAATACAGAAAAACAGTAGCAACACAGATATCCAACTGCCCAATGTCGCATGGATGGTACGTATGAATGAGCGTTTTTTCTTATTATTTACAGCATCATTGGGGATAAGCATGGCTTTGAGTGATTTGCGTTTTTGCCACCACAAATACCAACCCGTTAGAATCATTAAGATGGTTAATGAAGCAGTGGTTTCTTGTATATAATCACCGACTTTGCCCAATAGTAAATCAGCATGAATATCATTAAAGGTATAGTACAGACCACTATTAGTCGGCGTGCTTTTAACGATATCAGCCGTATAAGGATTCACCGCCACCATATTCTCATGACTGGCTGACTTAACTTGAAACAAGGCAACGGTGCCCGTATCACGAGGCGCGATATATTTCACCAGCGTGCTGTTAGGTAAAGTGTTCAACGCGTTTTTAGCTTGCGTAGAAATAGGGGCCGTCACCGCTGAATCTGGGGTGGTAATGGTGAGGCGATCATCATCACGACCTGCTATGTTAGACATCAACAGCATGCCAAGTGCGCTGCAAGCTAGGATAATTAAAAAAGGTGCTATAAACATTCCCGCATAAAAATGCCAACGCCATACCGTAAAATAGCGTTGAGTATTGGTTGATTGACTTGTATGTCTGTTCATAAATATGACCTTTAACAATCTTTGGTTGCTCAATGAACGACCTAGACCTATTAATAGTAGTAATAAATCCTGTCTGCTGGTTGATCTAAAAGTTGATTCCAAATAGACGGCTGCATCATACGAGGAAACCGATTTAAACACCATCGTTTATAGCCAAAAATTATCGTCATATTAGGGCGTTTCTTCAATTTTCATGTTTGCATCATAGTCATCTTAATGGCTAAAAATGAGGCTACTTCACTCGACATCTTACTAAGAACGCTTTGTTTGTAAATTTTTAATGATAACGATAATCATTAATGTTATTATTCCTTTTCTTTCGCTTTCGGCATTTGATAACTTACAAGGAAATAATGATGCGTTTTATCTCAACGTCTACATCCATTCGTCAAAAACGTTTAACTCTCGCGGTGCAACTGGGATTGGTAATGGGTTTGAGCCATGCAGCTTATGCTGAGACAATGCCGAATAACATCGAAAACAGTGTTGAGAACGACGTTGATAATGATGTTGGTAATGATGTTAATAATGATGAGACCGTGACACCATCGACCACCTTGGATACCATTACTGTCTATGCCGACAACTACCGTAGTACGGGCACCAAAACAGCGTTAGATCCTAATGATGCGCCCATGAGCTATACGAGAATCGATCAAGCGCTATTGCAAAAACGTCAAGCAGACAGTGTCAATGCAGCGTTACGTTATGAGCCAGGGGTGAGTACTGAGAGTCGCGGTACGGTATCCATCTTTGATGAATACAATATTCGCGGTTTTAAAACTTACTCCAATTTTTACGATGGATTAAGACTGCCCTACGATGGGGCTTGGAATCTGATGCCGCAAGTCGATATCTACGCAACAGAAGCAGTCGAAGTGGTCAAAGGGCCAGCATCCTCACTCTATGGCTATGCATCTCCAGGTGGCATGGTCAATCAAGTCGCCAAAACCCCAAAAAGCACTCAAGCATCTGAGGTACAGTTGCGAGTGGGTAATCAAAACCTAAAAGAAGTGGCGGTCGATACGACAGGACCTATCACAGATACGCTCAATTATCGTTTGGTGGCGTTAAAACGACAAAAAGATGGGCAGATGCAGACCACAGAAGAAGAGCGCACACTGATCAATCCGTCACTGCAATGGCGACCGACAAAAGATGTGTCCGTTCTTGCCAATCTGTTTTATCAGGATGATCCAGAAATGGTGCCTTCCACCCCACTGCCTGCCGTTGGCACTGTCTACCATGCCAGCTATGGCAAACTGGGCAGTGACGCCTATGCCGGCGATGAGTGGAATCACTTCAGCAAAGAAGTACTCATGCCGAGTGTCACGGTGAACTGGGACATCAATGATACGCTCACCTTTAAACACATACTGCGCTATACCGACGCCGAGGCGCAGCAGCGTAATATGTACAACAGTGGGTTTGTAAGCGGTAGTGATAAGATACTAAATCGGGTGGCCTACACCACCGATGAGAGCATGAGCAACTGGACCACGGACAATCAGCTTGCTTATCAGTTAGATACTACCAATACCTCGCACAATTTATTATTTGGTATTGAGTATCAAGAGACAGACAGTAGCGCCACTTATTATGATGCTGGCGCAAATGGCACGCCAAATCTTGACTTATCCAACCCAGATTACTCACAAATAAATGCCGATACGTTGCCTTTAGAGGCTTATCGTCAAGAAGAGGATATTAAACAAAGCCAGCTTGGTTTTTATATACAAGATGAGATGAAATGGCAAGATTTGATAGTAGTAGCAGGCTTACGTCACGACAATTTTGACAGTATCACTAAGCAAACCAAGGCTTCTAAAGGTACCATTTATAGTGATAGAACCATTGATAACGATGCGTCAGAAACCAGTGGTCGTCTCGCAGCCATTTACGACTTTGATAATGGAATATCGCCTTATGCAAGCTACTCGCAGTCGTTTCAGCCAGTGGTCGGTAGTAACCTTATTACCAATGCGCCATTTAAGCCAACGACTGCCGATCAGCTAGAGGCTGGTGTCAAATATCTCTCTGCCAATCGCGCCACACAAGGAACATTAGCAGTATTTGATATCACTCAAAAAAACGTCGTGGTGGCTGACGAAATTAACTATAGAAGTCAAACACAAACGGGTGAAATTACCTCCAAAGGCTTTGAAGTCTCAGGCAGCCACATGCTTAACGACTGGGTAGATATTGCCGCCAGTTATAGCTATACCGATGCTGAAATTACAGAAGATGAATTCAACCTTGATGTGGTTGGCAATACCCCTGCGCAAACGGCTAAGCACAAGGCAACATTGTGGACAGATTATTATGCTACTGACAAGCTCAGTCTCAATGCTGGCATACGCTATGAAGGCGGTATGCAACTTGATAAGCAAAACTCAGACGAATTACCAAGCGTGACTTTGGTAGACATTGGCGGTAATTATCAAATTAATCCTATGCTCACTGTCGGTGCCAGTATCAACAACCTGTTCGATAAGACCTATGTTGGTGCTTGTTACGATATTAACAATTGCTGGATGGGACCTGAGCGCCAAATGTCCGTCAGCCTAAAAGCCAATTTTTAGGCAATGTAGAACTTACCATTACCAGAGAATATCAATCTGAACCAAATCTAATAAATGAGCTAAAAATATGAAACAGTTAAATGAAGGAAAGTATTAATATGGCAAAACCTACCCCAAGAATGCTAGATGTAATTGGCAGTAAATACCTCACGCCACATATGTGCCGCGTCACGCTTGGCGGGGCTGGATTGACTGATTTTCCGGCAGATCAAGAAAGCGCGTACATTAAGCTGATATTCCCTCAAGGCGATGAGGCTCGACCAGTGATGCGCACCTATACCGTCAGCGTTCAACGAGATGACGAAATAGATGTCGATTTTGCGTTGCATGAGACAGAAGGCCCTGCTTCAACATGGGCGCGTAACGCTCAAGTGGGTGAGCAAATATTAGTAGGCGGCCCTGGACCAAAGAAGCTGATTAATAATGAGGCAGATTGGTTTTTATTGATCGGTGATATGACAGCGCTGCCGGCGATTACCGTCAATCTTGCCCAGCTACCTGCTGACGCACACGGCTATGCAGTCCTTGAGATTACCACTGAAGCAGATAAGCAACTACTCAAGAAGCCAGACAACCTTGACATTCATTGGGTGATAAACGCGCATCCAAATGAACATCCAAATGAACAAAGCAGCCCATTACTTGATCGCGTTAAAACGCTTACGTGGCTAGCAGGACAACCTGCTGTTTGGGCAGCTTGCGAGTTCCATAGTATGCGCGCCCTACGCCATTATTTTAAGGTAGATCGCCCAATACCCAAAACGCATTTGTACATATCTAGCTATTGGAAAGTCGATAGCACAGAAGACCAGCATAAAATTGTCAAACGAGAGGATGCCCAAAGCATAGAATGATAAGCAATGACGTTTTGTATTTTTGAACTGTTTTGAAAGCGATGAACCATTTAAATTTATCGCTTTTCTCAAACTAAAAATCTTTCTTTACGTGCAACATGCCTCAAATCATGACCAAACTCAACATTGATTATTATTCCTATCAATAGTAATGAGCCTCATTATTTGATAATCTCGATATATCTGCCACATGCTCTACTATCGAAGAGGTAAAGCCAAATCATGCTAAAACTCCGTGAGAAATGGCTATGGGCATTATGTCTTGCAATATTGGTGCACATAGGAGTTTTCTACTTTTTTTATCTCAATATAAATAAAGAGACATCGACGCAGCTGACCAGTAGCAGTGCACATACCGTTAAACCATCAGCGGCTAAAGCGCTAAACAATGACTCTCCACCCATAACCAACAAAGCCCATCTGCCTACCCTCAGTGAGACTACAACTCCTAACAACCTTGATAATGACCCTAAAGACACGAAGCCAATAACCCACAAAAACACAATGGCACCATCCAATGAAGCAAAAACAATCTCTTCTTTAGATTCTAAAAAAAACAGTCCTACTCCTTCTAAAACTCCTGCAATCCTACCGAAAGAGAGAATTCAAAAAAGTGACACGCTAAAATATCAAGCAAACGAAACAACTGTGTCTCTAGCGGCAAATAATATCGAGTCTATCGAGGATATGAGAAACAGGGCAGGTTTATTAAATATAGACATTCCAACAGAGAAAAATGCGATTAATACAGATAAAAACTATCTTTCGGTAAAGTCTGAAGCAGAAGAAATTAACCATCAATTAAGCTCAGCCATCAATGAAGTGAAAAAGCGTAATCAGCAAAAAATTGATGAGATGGAGCAACTAAAAAATGACTTTGACAATAAGGACCATCAAGCCATTACTCAGTGATTAATTGCGATTTTATTATACATTACTACCTTTCACCCAAACCTTCCGATAACGTTTTGGTAATAGGCTTTGTTAGGTAAGACAATACTGTGCGCTCCATCGCCTTTATATCGACAGAAGCTGTCATGCCTGGTTTGATGACTATTTTATCTTCTCGACCTTTAAATTCAGCACCCGTGATAACGATTAATACTCGATAGTATGGCTCTTCTCCTTTGGGTGTTTTCTCCATTAAAGTATCTGGGCTGATATAATTTACAGTACCAGTCATTGCTCCAAATATTGAATAATCATAGGCATCAAGCTTGACGGTTGCATCTTGCCCTTCTTTTATATAAGCAATGTCTGCAGGGCTAACTTTTGCATCTATAATAAGGTCACTGCTGGTTGGTAAAATCTGCATAATGACCTCGCCTGGCTTGACTACACCGCCAATAGTTGTCACATTGATATTGTTAATCTTACCTTCTGTGGGTGACAATAGACGTTTTTCATCTAAGACTTGCAGACGGTCTCTTAACTGCTCAAGCTCCGTATCTAACTCTTCTTGGGCTTTGGTCATCTCTGCTTGAGCTTCTTCAAAATACTTATTGCGCTTATTATTAATCTGCGCCTCAATATCTGCGACTTGGCGACGCAGTTTTATCACATCTGCTTGACTGACATCACCATACGTCAGTAGCGGCTCATTCATGCTAAGCTCTCTCTTAGCCAAGACCAACATTTTTTCCAAAGACGAGACATCTTCATTGATGGCTTGGCGACGCCGATTATAAAGTGCCGTTTGGTTTTGTACGTACTCTGGGTAATCTTTAACATCCTGCGTAAAAACCAAAGGTTTTTCAAAAATCTCCGCATTTAGTCGTGCTAATTTGGCTTTCAATGCAGCTGTTTTAGAGGCAGAGTTATCTACTGCCGCTTTGGCTCGCTCCTCTTCTAACACCACAAGTAACTGCCCTGCTTTAACTTCTTGACCTTCCACAACTGCAAGCTCTGTTAATACACCACCTTCTGATGCCTGAATTTCTTGAGTTCGGGCACTGGCAATCACTGTTGCTTTGGCACGAGTCACTTGATCGATTTTGGCAAAAGAAGCCCATATAATTAAAACAGTTACACCAACTAACGCAATCCAGATACTCAGTCTCGAACGACCAACTTTAAGCTTAGTGGGTGTATATTTGTAGTCTGCCATATCTACTTACCTTGAGCATTTATTGAAGTTTTGGTCGTCATAGACTTAATCTTCATTGGCTTATTATCCGATTGGCTTGTCTGACTTTTCATTTGCTCATTTTTTCTTAATTCATCAAGCACAGCTTGTTTTGGACCATCTATAATGATGCGTTGATTGTCCATAATAATAAGCCGATCTGCCAATTCTAATAACGCTGTTTTATGAGTGGACACAATAAAGGTTTGCCCGTCTATTAATGCTTGCTTGAGCACTTGCAAGCAGCGCTGTTCCTGACGATTATCCATAGAAGCGGTAGGCTCATCGAGTAGGAATACATTGGGTTTCGTCAATAATAAGCGGGTAAAAGCCACAAGCTGCTTTTGTCCACCTGATAGTCCACGCCCGCCTTCACTAATGGGCAAATCAAGACCGCTTGAATGACTGGCAACCAAGTTTATCAGTCCTGTTTTTATCAATGCTTCTTGGAGCACATCATCATCAGGTGCCGCCATACCTATGAGCAAGTTCTCTCTTAAGGTACCTTGAAACAATCGATGGTCTTGTTGCAAGTACCCCAAACGTTCACTTAAGGTTTCACGACTTATTTGATGTATGTCTAAACCATCTAACAAAACTTGTCCTTTAGTAGGTGCATACAGACCTGCCAGCACTTTGAGCAAGGTAGACTTCCCTGATCCTATAGGCCCAAGTATGGCTATGCGTTCACCAGGACGAATCGTTAGTTTATTGATATTGATCGCGGGTCTATCGTTGTCTTTATAGTTAAATACCAAATGATCACATTGATAAAAACCATTAATACGACTGGGCGACAAAGGATAAGCGACGCCATGGTTGTCCTGCTCTAACTCAAACAAAGTTTCAATGTTGAGCTTAGCGGCTTTGGCATGTGAGTATTGAACCAGTAAATTGGGCAGCATCATAACAGGCGCCAACACCCTTCCGCCTAATATCGAGCAGGCAATCAGTCCACCCATGGTCATACCACCTTGCATCACCACAAATGAGCCTACAATCACGATACCGACATAGCTGACCTGTTGTAGCAGTTGAGTAAAGTACGTTAAATTATCATTCGCGTGCTTCATGTCTAAGTCGTTTTTGATGGTGGTATTCATCACATCGAGCCAGCGAGACAAAAATTTCCAGTTTCCAGCGCCTGCTTTGATCGTCTCAACGCCTTCCACAGCCTCAACTAACAAGCCTGTTTTATAATAAGAAGCAGTGGCCCCTTCAGCAGCAATCGCATCAATACGCTTGCGTGCCGATAATCCCATCAAAATAGCTATCACTGCAGCAATAACAGGAACAACAGCAACAAGTGGCGATCCTATAAAAGCCACTAAACTGATAAAAATAATGGTCATTGGTAAGTCGACCAAGCCAAACAAAGTGCTGGCTGTGAAAAAACTGCGTACTTGCTCATAACCACGCAGCTGTGCTGCCATAGAACCGACCGATCCTGGCATCTGATCAATACGAACTTTGAGCAGTCGCTGAAAAACTTCGCGGGACAAGTATTGATCGAGTCCCACGACTACCTTGTCCATGATTCTTGACCGTGAAAACTTCATGAATGCTTCAAAAATAATGACTATAAACACACCACTTGCTAAGATAATAAGCGTATATTCACTACGTGTTGGGATAACTCGGTCATATACTTGCATTGAGAATAACGACACAGCTAATGCCAGCATATTGATTAAAAAAGTGGCGATAATAGCTTCGAATAAAATACCTTTGTAATTGCCTAAATCAGATTTCAATAATTCAGAAAAAGAAACTTTGCGCTGCTTAATAGGGTCGTCTTTCAAACGAATTCTTAGAATCAATGACAACTGATTGGCAGGTGTATGCACGTGGTTGTGTTCTTGCCTGAAATTCCAGCTCTTTTGCGGGGTTTGACTGTCGATAATGCCCCACCCTATATCTGCTCGATATGCCAATAGAGGCAAAAAGGCAGCATCTGGCTGCTCTAATATCTCCGGCATATCTTTTATGCCGATACCTTGCAAAATCGCAATGATACCGCTTAGTTGGTGAATGGTTTGGCCTTTATTTTCAGGCAACTCACTATGCTGTTTTACAATATCGTTTAGACGTATATTATCTACCGGATAGCCTTGTTGACTGAGTAGATGTCTAATCGCTTCTATTAAAGTCGAAGTTTGATCGAGATTGGACGGCTGATCGTCATGATGGATAGAGACAGCCTCTGTCGGTTGCAAATTTGGACTCATATTCATCGCTTATTTAATATTTGGGGCAGACACATGCGTAGAAGCCTTAATTATTTCTGACATCATTTTGGTCAACTATAGGTGTAATGCTGTAATCTTCATTCAGCATAATAAGGTCGCCTTTATTAAGACTCTCTTCCATAGCAGCAGGCAACCTGATTTCTATATACTCTTCATTCATCTCTGGTCGATAACCCATGGTAGGACTCGAATTTTTTTTATCTTGCTTGTTGAGCCATTCTTTTACGGGATCTGTCGGTCTAAACAGTGTCACAGGCTTACGGTTGTGTCCAAATTTCTGCCATTGCATAATGCCAAAATCTACTTGTAATCTATGGAAAGCACCCAGTATATCTGCACGTGTTTGCGCCAGCTGTACTTGATAATCATTGTGTTCACGCACGGCATTTAACACTTCAAGCCACGATTTACGGCCAGCAATAAATTGCCTACGATAAGAGCTCACCACAATTTGTGCACCTGCCACGGCAGCGACTAATGAGGTCTCTCTGTCTTTGGCACTCACAAACTGCTGATATTGCACCTGAATATTCTCTATTACGCCACGGCGCGATGCTTCTTGGGTTTGCACTAGGCTATCAACTTGTGCTTGTGATGCTCGTGCTAACGAAAGGTTAGAAAAGCCAGCCCCTGGTGTATAACTCATGCCTAATGAGAATTTTCCATCATTTTCACTGTCTTCATGATAGTAAGCATGTTCGTATTGTGCATAAATAGTAGGATATCGTGCTGCCTGCTGTGCCTCAACGCCTTGCTTGGCGGATTCAATTTGAAAGTGCTCTTTTACGATGATGGGGTTATAAAAACTGATTTGATCAAAAGCCATCTTTTCAAAATCCGCTGACTGCTGTTTGGCTTGATCCACCAACACCTTGATATTCGGTAGACTCATTGCACTGGCGTTAGACAGTGGCTGACCAATAATCTGCTCAAGTCTGGCGGCGGCGATACGTTGCTGTTCAACGGCCGCTTGATAGGCAGTTTGCTCCTGCAATATACGGTTAGTCACTAAATCAAGCTCAATCCGAGCAGACACACCCTGACTGACACGGCGCTGCATCATGGCTTCAAAATCGTTAAGCGCCTTTAAGCCATTAGCATGAATCTCTTGTTGTGCGATGGCCTGAATATAACTCTGCCAAGCATCGATCGTCGTTTTGGCCACTAGGTTTTGTTGCTCATAAATATATTCTACCGCGGCCTTGTCATCGAATATCGCTTGATTGACATCAGCTGTCAGCTTACCACCTGTCCATAACGGCTGGCGGACAGTTACCTGTGAGACAAAATCATTGTCTCTATCGTAGCCTGAGCTTACACTTGGCGTCGGCAACAGACTTAATTTGGCAGCATTAATACCTTCTATCGTCGATTGCTGGTTCGCTCTGGCTGACCAGACTAAAGGATGCGTCTGAATGGCTTGAGTAATTAAACTGTCGACTCGTAAATCGTTTACGGCTGCATGTGTGCTCATGGCAAAACATATACCAACTGCCAAAAGCGCAACATGACGGCATAACATTCGCACAGGAGATAATTTTTTCGGGCTGAACAGGTTTTTCATATTAGGATTCAGTGAGTGATTCTATAAATATTTTTCTGTGTGATTATGTGATTTTGATAAACTAAACACTTCCTAATGCTAGTAGCAAAAGACAAGTGTAAAAAACGCTTCCTTACTGGAAGCGCTTTTAAAATCGCAATTAAATTAGATGACGTTGGCAATTTCAGTATCAATATAAACTTGAGAAGAAAGGTTGTTTTCTACCTGCCATACGTTATATGTCTGTCCTGCATTATCAGTCACTGTTTGACCTGTATTTGCCCAATCGCTACCTTGCAAGTCAACAGTATCGTCACTGTCACCTTTAACATAGATAGGATTTGACACTTTGGCGTTGACGATATCTTCCTCTCGAATATTTAAAGTATTGGCACCAGTTCCACTGATATCAATCATTTCGGTTTCAAAGATATCTGAGAAACTGATGGTCTGCTCAGATCCCGTCAAATTGAAAACATCAGTGTCTTCATTCAAGCTCATAAATGATACGTCAGCATTGTTATTGGCAGTTTCGATACCGTCCTCACCAATTGCTCTGCCTGTGACACCGACTTGCCAATCAATACTGCCTAATAACTCGTTGAGATCCGTCGCTGTCACTTGCAACAACGCTTCATATTCGGTATTACCATTACGATCTACCATAAGAACGCCATTTTCATAAGCAAGGTAGTCGCCGATATTACCTGACGTTTGGTTACCATCAAGTAATCCAGTAAGGTCGATCTTATCACCTTGCGCTTCGCTAAAATCGGTCCAGATATCAACACCGTTATTGCCATTACCACCTTCTGTGCCATTTAAATTATTAAAGATTAAGGTGTCAGCACCTGCCCCCATAGTGAAACTATCATCGGCAGCAGAGCCAACTGCGATATCATCATAAATAGAAGCTGTTATGTTTTTGCCAACATTTATTTCTAATGAAGCAGTTTCTTTGACACCTGTCACAGAAGTGGTTTGATAAGTAAAACTTTCAATCCCAAAGCTCTCACCATTTGGTAGATAGCTATAGCTACCATCTTTAGAAACAGTCAAAGTGCCATACAAGCCTTCGATATCAATCGATTTTGCGCCTTGATTTGGGTCACTGATAAAGACAGACTTACTCCCAACTTTGATTTCAGTGATATTACTCAGCCCTTGATCATTATCATTACCAGCAATCAAGGAGCCAGTAACAGCAATCACATCATCGGCTGTATAATCTGCTGAATGGATGACTGTGGTATCAAAAGATATACTCTGTAAGTTGCCTTTGTTAGTAGTAATCGTCAGCTCATAATTACCTGCAGGTAAATCAGGTAATGAAGCGCTCAATGATGCACTGGCTTTTGTCCCTTCCACTGATCCAGTAAAGCTCTCACCAGTTGTGGTATTTAATAATGTATAGGTAATAGTTATATTAGAACCACCAAGAATATTAAGAGAACTAGCGGTAGCTCCTATAACAATTGGGGCAGCGGCATCATGTTCAGCGATCTCAAATTCTTTTGAATAAGATTTGCCATAATCACCTATTTTGTCTGGTTCATTAATACTGATATTGGTTACCTTATTTTGTGTTTGTACTACCACTTTATTAAAATCATCAACCGCAGTATGAGTGCTGATCTTGATATTTAGAGTTTCAACCGTAGCTTTACCATTGGCGTCTTTAGTCACTAACCTGAATGAGTCAACCTCACCATACGGCGGCTGCCAATTAGGATCACTAGCATTATTATTTACGCTATAGGTGTACTCGCCATTTGCATCGATGGTGAGCTGTCCGTACTTACCTTGATAAGTCATAGGCGAGCCTGAAGTGACCAACGTTTCGCCAACTTTGAGTATCACGGTACTAGCATCTGGGGTTGCATCCCCTGCTATCTGACCCATAAAACTAGATGGTGAGTTGTAGTCATAGATTTTATCGTAATCTACATATAAGCCATTGCCACTAAGTACTCCGACACCGCCTGCGGTTAATAAAACGGCTTTATAGTCACCTTCGCCAAACTTTAGAGTCAATGGATCTGATCTTCCACCAAGCAATGGAACATTGAACCAGTTTTTCTCAAAGTGCACTTGTACATATTGCCCCGTACTTTCATCTAGCTTATAAACGGCCATGCTGTAAGTTTTTGCAATATCTACTCCACCACCGCTACCATGTAAGGTGAGCTCACGCACTTGGTTATCACCGACCGTAAACTCAAGTGGCGGCTTGCCTCCTAATAGCTCAAGATCCAACACTGACGACGATCCAAGACTTAAGTCAAGAACCCCAAAACCAACAGCATCTTTAATGTCAGAATCCGCTGTATCTAAGGTTACGGTGGGTTCAATATCGACCACTAAGCTTTCATCTATCTTAACTTGTTTGTCAGCAGGGATTATATTCAACTGAATAGTGAGATCTGCAGACGCGGTATTACCGTCTGGTGATGCAATCGTATAAGTGAAACTCTCCTCACTGCCATAAGGTCCACGGAAGTCTTCATTAACCTTATAATCATAAGTACCATCAGGCGATATTGTCAGTGTTCCATATTGTCCTTGAATGGTGTTACTACCTGTTTCAAGTTCTTCTACACCATTCACAGAAGTTATTGAAATAACTGTGGTACCACTTGGCAATTCGTCATAACTAAAGCTGGAGTCTTCATCATCTAAAATATTTCCTGTAACTGAGCCACTGACTTCAGTTGCTTGGGAATAGTCTAAAACCACATCTTTTTCAAACTGTAAAGTATAACCTGTCAGTGCCGAGACACCTTCACCACCAGACATCACAAAGAGCCATTGACCTTCATCTAAGCTAAAATCAGTATCTTTGGACACCCCACCTAATAAATAGGACACCACCCAGTTTTCTTTTACTTCCTGTAGCTCCCATTCATTTGTAGACTCGTTCAATTTATATAAGCTCAAGTCCATAGTGCCAACAACCTGTACACCGCCAGCATTACCTTTGACAGTCACTTCGCGCACTTGATTTTCACCTACCTCAAGTACCACTGAGTTTTTGATGACATCAGCGACAACGCCTGCTCCTAGTACCGGCCCTAAACTGGCACCAACCACGGTAAAGCCTGTCTTATTCAAATCTGATGGTTTCTCATTCGGTATTTCTAGCGGGTTAGCAACTAATTGTAAATCCACAAAATTATCAGCGGCGGCGATGACTTCAGTAGTATTAACTACATAGTCTTTGGTGGTATTTACAATACTTGTATTACCTGCTTTATCGGTTGCGGTAATACTCACTTCAATACGCTTATCAGCATCGGCCACCAGAGCTGCACCTAGCACTTCAATACTAAAATTACCAGCAAGGTCTACCACACCTGAATAGATCACGCCATTAACCGTCATCGTCAAAGCGTCGCCTTCACGATAATCACCAGAAACGGTGCCAGTAACAGCGATATTACCTTCTGCCTCTATTGCATTGATAACGTTATCGCCAGTCACATCATCAATGATAATCTCAGTAGTAGTATCATTAGGAGCAATGGTATCGATATTAATCGTCGCTTTAGTAACATCAGAGCCAACTGTAGATGTCGCTGTCAGAATCTCAGCGCCTTCTCCCATGGCAGCAACTTGTGCCGAGTCAATAGCAATGCTCCATTTGTTATTGACTCCCACAACTGCAGTGCCAATAATATCGCCTGCTTGGTTGGTTAAAGTGATGGTATCGCCTTCCGCACCAGTACCTGTCACATTAAAGCCATTAACGGCTTCATCAGCATTGACAATATTGTCACCAGCAATTGGAGAGGTAATAGTCAAGGCCGTAGCTGGAACAATAGTAATATCAGCAGTCTCAGAACTAACGTTACCTGCTGGATCGTTAGCAGTGATCGTCAGGTTTTCTAGCCCTTGATTCATGTTGGCAATGTTTTGCTCAGTGACAGTAATAGACCATTTGCCATTAGCTCCTACAACGGCTGTACCAATCTCACCATTTATCCCATAAGTTAACGTAATCGTATCGCCTGCCGTACCAGTACCCGTCACATTAAAACCATCGAGGACTTCGTCAGCATTAACGACGTTATCGCCTGCAATAGGTTTGTCAACAGTTAATACTGCAACCGTATCAATGGTGATATCTAGTGCTGTGCTTGGCGCACTGCTGTTACCCGCTTTGTCTGTTACCGTGGCAACAATACTATAATCGCCATCTTCGATAATACCGTTAGGGTCACTAGGTATGATGACATCTGAGATGCCAGATGTGGCTTCAGTAGCTGTGACAGTGTGCGTTACTTCTATTGGAGTACCACCACCCGTTGGCGTCACGGTTAGAGTGATGCTATCACCTGCTAGAGTACCTGTCGGCAGGGTAATTTGAGTTTGAATGCCATCGGCAATCTCGTCAGCGTTGATGCCCTCCTCAGCTTCTGGTATGGCTATGACTGGGGCAACCTGGGTGGCGCCGTCTTGACCGCCAGGTGCAGTAGTGTCGACGGTGATATTCACTACCGGGCCATTGCCACTTTCGTTTCCAGCACTGTCTTTAAGGTTGTAGCTAATATCATGCGTACCTTCTGCTAAGGCAGTATTTGGAGTCAAGGTGATGGTACCATCAGCATTTTCTACGATGGTTGCCTCAACCACTTTACCATCAACAACTAGTTGAGCAATTTCATCAACGCCTAAGGTGCCAGCAGGAATGGTGATACTTGGGGTGTTGTCATTGGTAACCTCACCTGCTTGGATGATTTCTGGAATATCTAAGATATCTCCACTGCCATCATTGGCAACGTTATCAGTAACAATAAAGGATGCTATTGGCGCATCGGGCGCGGCGGTGTCTACAGTATAGGCTTTATCCTGAGTCACTGTCCCTGTGTTCCCTGCTGCGTCCGTGGCTTCAATGCTCACGCGCACGTTGGTATCAGCAGCAAGGTCGCTACCAGCAACCTCAACACTGAATAGGCCATTAGCACCAACTGTACCGATGCTCTTGATGCCATTAACGGTTACTGTAACGGCATCGCCTATGGTGAAGTCCCCTGCCACTTGACCTGTAATCGTGACCTGAGCGGCGGCTTCTTGGCCGTTGATGATGTTGTCATCGGTTAGGCTGTCGATGGTGATTGTGGTGCTGGTGTTATCAGGCGCGGCGGTGTCTACCACACCGATGGTTTCGGTCA